>JAICXL010000002.1 GCA_025980475.1 Nocardioidaceae bacterium
GCCCGTAGACCAGCTGGCCGACCGGCATCGCGACGTAGGAGCCGAGTGCGTCGTAGGAGAACGCCCGGGAGAGCATCCGCTCCTCGATGTTCTCCTGCATGGCCAGCGACCAGCCCAGCGAGAAGACCTCGATGCCCGCGCTGCCCGACGGGGACGACTATGTCGGGGTGCGCCCGGACGGCGGCGCGCTGCGGCTGACGCTGACCGGGCCCGACCGACTCAACGCGCTCTCCGGGGAGATGGTGCTGACCCTGTGCGAGGCACCGGAGCGGTCCGTCGCACGTGACGACGTCCTGCTCACCGGCTCGGCCTCGGCGCAGTTCCTGCTCGCTTGGCTCGACGCGCTCGTCGACGCCCTCGCACGCCGGTTGGCGTCCGGGCCGCCCTTGGCGTTCGCGGCCACCAGGAAGGCGGTCAACGCGGCCACCCTGACGGGGTTGCACGACGCCCTCGAGCGGGAGCGTCTCGGCCAGGCCGCGCTGCTGCGCACCGATGACGCCGCGGAGGGCATGCGCGCCTTCAACGAGAAGCGCAGGCCCCGGTCCCGCGGCCGAAGACCGGGTCAGGCGATCTCGACCCCGGCGGCCGCCAGCTCCGTGAGCGTCCTGGCCGTCGACTCCGCCGCCACACCCGCGCAGAGGCGGGTCAGCAGCCGCACCCGGAAGCCGTTGCTCCGCGCGTCGAGCGCCGTGTGCCGCACGCAGTAGTCGGTGGCGATGCCGCAGACGTCGACGTGCTCGATCTCGTGACGGTGCAACCAGTCAGCGAGCGCGACACCGTCGGCGGCCCGGCCCTGGAAGCCCGAGAAGGCCGCCTCGTGCTCGCCCTTGAGGAAGACCGCGTCGAAGGGCTGCGGGTCGAGGTTCGGGTGGAAGGCCTCGCCCTCCGTGCCCACCTGGCAGTGCACCGGCCAGGTGTCCACGAAGTCGGGCTCCTCGCCGGGTCGCGCCCAGTGCGGCCCGGGGTCGAGGTGGTGGTCCTTGGTGGCGACCGCGACGTCGTACGACGCGGCACCCGGATCCTGCCGCGACCAGTGGTGCAGCAGCTCGCCGATCTCACTGGCCACCGAGGCGCCACCGGCAACGGCGAGCGACCCTCCCTCGCAGAAGTCGTTCTGCACGTCGACGACGATCAGCCCCTGCCTCATGGGGGGAGGCTACCGGCTCTGCCGACGGCGGTGGGTGGTCATGATTGGCTTGGCCCGTGAACCCTCATGCTCGCGGGGACCGGCGGGTCTACCTCCATGTCGGGGCCCCGAAGACCGGCACCACCTATCTCCAGGACCGGCTCTTCGGCAATGTCGGCACGTTGCGCCGCCACGGCGTGCTGGTCCCGACCGCGCCCTGGTGGTCCGGGCGCGGAGAGCTCCACTTCCGGGCGGCCCTCGACCTGCTGGGCCAGGACTGGGGAGGCCCCGCCGGCCACGCCGAGGGGGCGTGGGAACGGCTGCTGTCCCAGGTCCGTCGGCACCACGGCACGGTGGTGATCAGCCACGAGCTGCTGGCGCCGGCGCCACCCGACGTCGTGCGCCGCGTCCTGGACGAGCTCGCCGGAGCAGAGGTGCACGTCGTCTACACGGCACGGGACCCGGCGCGGCTGCTGCCGTCCGCGTGGCAGGAGGCGGTGAAGCAGGGAAGGGCGATGAGGTTCGCCCGGTTCCTGGCCCGCGCGCGGGCCGGGCAGCTGTGGTTCATGGACGCCTTCGACCTGCCGCACGTGCTGGAGACATGGGGCGCGGCGCTGCCACCCGGACGGGTGCACCTGGTGACGGTCCCGCGATCGGGGGCCGACCCCGAGCTCCTCTGGCGCAGGTTCTGCCGGGCCCTGGCCATCGAGCCCGACTGGGCTCCGGTCGTGCCCCGGCGCAGCAACGCGTCGATGGGCATCCCGGAGACCCAGCTCCTCCGGCTCCTCAACCGCAGGCTGAGGCGGAGGCTGGCCGACCATGACCACCGGCACCGGCACGTGGTCAAGGACGTCATCGCCCAGCAGAGCCTGGCGCAGCGGGACTCCGCGCCCGTGCGGCTGCCGCCCGCCGACCACCCCTGGGTGACGGAGCTGGCCGGGCGCTGGACCGGCTGGGCCAGGGAGAGCGGGATCGACGTGGTGGGGGACCTCGACGAGCTGTTGCCGTTGCCGCCGGACCCGGACGAGCGCTGGGTCGATCCGGACCGCATCCGGCCACGGGCCCTCCGCGACGCGGCGCTCGACGCGCTGGTCGCCGCTGTCCGAGAGGCCGCGGAAGGCGATCCGCGCCCTCTTCGCCGCACGGCCCAGCAGGTCGCCGGCCGCGTCGGCGGCACCCTCAGTCGCCGCCGACGTGCACCGTGGGGATGACCGGATCACCCTTCTGCAGGGTCCGGGCCAGCACCGGCAGCTCCTCGCGCGAGCGCACGTGGCGCAACCGGGCCACGTCGAGTGGCTGGCGGCCGACGACCTCGCCGTCCTTGACCAGCTGGACCAGGAGCGGCCGGTCGTTGGTGTCGCCCTCGGGCGGCTGGCCGATGCCGATCACCTCGGCCTCGGCGACGTCGTCCGTGTCGAGCCGACGCAGCGCATACTTGCGGCCCCCCAGTGACGCCTTGTCCTTGCTCTTCTTCGCAACGCTGACCATCAGGCCGTCGGTGCCCTCGTGGGCGACCAGCTTGTAGACGAAGCCACACGTGGGATGTCCGCTGCCGGTGACCAGCTGGGTGCCGACGCCGTACCCGTCGACCGGCGCCGAGGCCAGCCCGGCGATGGCGTACTCGTCCAGGTCGGAGGTCACCACGATGCGGGTCGCGGTCGCGCCGAGCTCGTCGAGCCGGGAGCGCACCTCACGGGCGAGCACGCCGAGGTCGCCCGAGTCGATGCGGACGGCGCCCAGCTCGGGGCCGGCGATCTCGACCGCCAGCCGCACCGCCTGCATCACGTCGTAGGTGTCGAGCAGGAGGGTGGTGTCCTTGCCGAGGGAGGACACCTGTGCCCGGAAGGCCTCCTCCTCGGTGTCGTGCAGCAGGGTGAAGGAGTGGGCGCTGGTGCCCGTGCTGGGCACGCCGTAGCACCGGCTGGCCTCGAGGTTCGAGGTGGCCGTGAAGCCGGCGACGTAGGCCGCTCGCGCCGCGGCCACCGCTGCCCGCTCGCTGGTCCGGCGTGAGCCCATCTCGATGCACGGCCGATCGCCGGCCGCCCAGGTCATCCGGGAGGCAGCCGAGGCGATCGCGGAGTCATGGTTGAGGATCGACAGCATCAGGGTCTCCAGCAGCACCGCCTCGCCGAAGCTGGACTCGACGATGAGCACGGGGGAGTGGGGGAAGTAGGCCTCTCCCTCCGGGTAACCCCAGATGTCTCCGGAGAAGCGGTAGTCGGCCAGCCACGCCAGGGTCTGCTCGTCGACCACCTCGTGGGCGCGCAGGAAGTCGAGCTCGGCGGCCCCGAAGTGGAAGTCCTCCACGGCGTCGAGGAGGCGGCCGGTGCCCGCGACCACGCCGTAGCGGCGACCACCGGGCAGCCTGCGGGCGAACAGCTCGAAGACCGATCGGCGGTGGGCGTTGCCGGAGGCCAGGGCAGCCTGCAGCATCGTCAGCTCGTAGTGGTCGGTCAGCAGTGCGGTGCTCACACGGCCACCCTAGTGATTGGGCCGCGGACGGCCCTGTGGGCACAATGGGGAGCGTGTCCACGAGTCCGGTCGAGCTCGACGAACCCGTCGTCGACGACGTCACGCTGCTGGCGCGGCCCTGGGTCACCGTGGTCTGGAACGACCCGGTCAACCTGATGTCCTACGTGACGTTCGTCTTCCAGAAGTACTTCGGCTATGCCCGTGCGAAGGCCGAGAAGCTGATGCTCGAGGTGCACAACGACGGCCGGTCCGTCGTGTCCACCGGCAGTCGCGAGGAGATGGAGCGCGACGTGCAGGCGATGCACGAGTTCGGGCTCTGGGCCACCATCCAGAAGGCCGACGCGTGACCCACGGCTTCTCTCGACACCGACGCAGCGGTGCCTGCGTCGCCACTTTCACCGCCTACGAGGCCGACCTGCTCCGGTCGCTGGCAGGTCAGCTGATCGAGCTGCTGCGCAACGAGGAGGCGACGCCGGGCGCGGGGGACCCGCTGGAGGAGATGTTCGACTTCTCCGGGCCGACCAGTGAGCCGGACGACCCCGTGCTGGCCCGCCTCTTCCCGACCGCCTACCCCGAGGACGACGAGGCCGCGGCGGACTTCCGGCGCTTCACCGAGGGATCCCTGCGGAACGGGAAGGCTGCTGCGGCGGGTGCGGTCATCGACACCCTGGAGCAGGCCGGCCTTCCGCCCGAGCCCGAGGAGGGGCTCTTCATCGACGTCGAGCTCGACCAGGCGACGGTGATGTCGTGGCTGCGCTCGTTCACCGACATGCGGCTGGCGCTCGCCACCCGGCTGGGGGTCGAGGACGACGACGAGGACTACTGGGAGTCGCTGCCACACGACGATCCCCGCGCCCAGGTGCACGACATCTACGCCTGGCTGGGGTTCCTCCAGGAGACGCTGGTGGAGTGTGCGGGCTGAGCTGGCGCCCGCCGGCAGCTGGGACCGCCGGGACGGTCTTGGCGTGCTGCTGAGCGGTCAGCCGCCCGTGGTGATGCAGGCCGCCAGTGCATCGGTGAGCAGGGCGACGTGCTCGTCGCCGAACACCAGCGGTGGTCGGAGCTTCAGCGTGGCGCCGTGGTGCGCCGTCCTGCCGATCAGCACGCCGCGGTCGCGCATGCCCTCCACGATCTGCCGTGCGTGCCCCGGGTCGGGTCGGCCGGTGCCGGGGTCGACGATGTCGATGCCGACCGCCAGCCCCCAACCGCGCACTCCGGCGACCGCGTCCCGGCTGTCGGCCAGCTCGCGCACCGCCCCGGCCAGGCGGGCCCCCACGTCACCGGCGCGCTCGACGATCCGCTCCTCCGCGATCGTGCGCAGCACGGCCAGGGCGGCGGCGCACGCGGCGGTGCCGCCACCAAAGGTGCTGAAGTAGTCGGTGGCCTGCACGAAGGGGTCCACCAGCTCGGCTGGTCCGACCACGGCTGCGACCGGGTAGCCGTTGCCCATCGGCTTGCCCATGGTGACCAGGTCGGCGGGCACGCCGCCGGAGACGAAGCTCCAGAGGTGGTCGCCGGTGCGGCCGTGCCCGGCCTGCACCTCGTCGGCGACGTAGAGGCCGCCGGCGCTGTGCACCGCGGCGGCGGCGGCCTGCGTCCACCCGTGGGCGGGTCCCAGGATCCCGTCGCTGGTGAAGACGCCGTCGACCAGCATCGCGGCGACACCGTGCCCGGCGGCCTGCAGCTCCGCGACCGCCTCGTCGACTTCGGCAGCCGATCGGGGCGGTGGCGCCACGAGCCGCACGTGGCCGGGCCTGGCCGCTGCGCCCCAGCTCTCCGGGGAGAGGGCGGCGGTGGCCTCGGTGACGCCGTGGTAGGCCCAGGCGGTGGCGATCCCACCGGTTGCACCGGTGGCGTGCCGGGCGATGCGCCAGGCAAGGTCGTTGGCCTCGCTGCCCGAGCTGACCAGCAGGACCCGGTCGAACCGGTCCGGCAGGGTGGCCAGCAACCGCTCCGCGAGCGCGACCGGGGCCTCCTGGAGGTAGCGGCTGTTGGTGTTCAGCCGGGCGACCTGTGCGGAGACGGCAGCGACGACCGCCGGGTGGGCGTGGCCGAGCACCGGGACGTTGTTGTAGGCGTCGAGGTAACGGCGACCGTCGGCGGCCTGCAGGAAGACACCACTGCCGGCGACCAGGTGCAGCGGCCTGGCGTAGCTCAGCTCGAGGGCGCCCAGCGAGCGTGTCCGGGCGGCGAGCAGCTCGTCGGTGGGCCGGGGACGTGGGGTCGGCCCTGCGGCGTCGTACCCCCTCTCCGCGGAGCGTGCGTGCGTCGCGCGGACGAAGGTTGCTGCCAGGGTGTCGAGGCCGACCCCCAGCATCTCCTCCAGCTGCCGGTAGGCCTCCGTGTCGATCTCCGGCGCCCAGCCGTGCTCACGGGTCCGCCAGGCCGTGATCAGGACCGTCGCGGCGTAGCGGCCGGCCATCAGGTCGGCCACCAGCGCCAGCTCGACCGGCTCGAGGCGGGTGACGGCGTGGTACCCGGCCAGCACGTCGGGAGCGAGCTCGAGCCCACCCTCCCGACCGCTGAGCAGGTCGGCGGCGGCGACGGCCAGGTCGCAGGCGAGGGCGGTGTGGGTCATGTCGCCGAAGTCGGTGATCCCGGTGGGCTGCAGCGCATCGTCGACGAGCACGTTGGTGGGGGCGAGGTCGTTGTGCACGACCTGGGCGCGCAGGGTCCGCAGCTGCGGGGCCACGCGGTGCTCGAAACGGTCGAGCACCGCCTCGACCGCCGCGCGCCGGTCCACGTCCACCGCCGCGAGCCAGGGACGCAGCTGGGGCAGCCGGCGGATGTCCCAGGCGATGGGACGGGCCGCGGCGGCATGGACGAAACCGCGCAGCGCCTGCCCGACCCGGGCCACGGTGCGTCCGTACTGCTGCAGCTCAGGGGAGGCCAGACGGGCCGGGTCGGGGTGGTGGCCGTCCAACCACGTCATCACCCAGGCCAGGGACTGCCGGCCGTCGCGCCCGGTCAGGCCCAGCCACGGCTTCCGGTCCCGGGTGGGTACGACGCCGGGCACCGGCAGGTCCGGGGCGACGGCGCGCAGGTGCTGCATCGCCGAGTGCTGGAGGTCGAGCACCGCCTCGGCGTCGGCAGGGTTGTGGACCTTGACCAGGTAGCGGCCCTGGATGGTGTCGAGGCGGAAGTTGCGGTCCCGCTCCCCGTGCACGGCGGTGAGCCGGCCCTCGAGGCCCCAGGACGCGGCGAGGTCCGAGCGCAGCGCATCGAGGTCGAGGGCGGGAGCGGGCACGGAGAGCGGATCCATCGTCGCGGTCACGGGCCCATTCTCGGCCCCCGGCCGCGGCTTCCGGCACGTGGTCACGCCGCGGCGTCGTACGCCTGCACCCGTAGGCTCGGAGGCGTGCTGAGCATCGACGAGGCGACCTATGCCGCGATCGTGGCGCACGCCAAGCGGGACCATCCCGACGAGGCGTGCGGCATCGTCGCGGGTCCGGAGGGGAGCGACCGGCCGGTGCGGTTCGTGCCGATGGTCAACGCTGCCGGGTCGCCGACGTTCTACGAGTTCGACTCGACCGAGCTGCTCGCGCTCTACAAGGAGATGTGGACCAGGGACGAGGAGCCGGTGGTGATCTACCACTCGCACACGGCCACCGAGGCCTACCCCAGCCGCACCGACATCGGCCTGGCCAACGAGCCCGGTGCCCACTATGTGCTCGTCTCCACACGGGAGCACGGGAATAGTGACGGACCCGTGGAGTTCAGGTCTTACAGGATCGTCGACGGCACGGTGACCGAGGAAGAGGTCTCCGTGGTGTCGTCGACTCCAGAGCCGCGCACAGGCTCCAGCACAGGCTGACCACATCGCACACCAGAGGAGAGGCATGGCCATCGAGGTCCGTATCCCGACCATCCTGCGCAGCTACACCGGCGGGGAGAAGGCGGTCGACGCCTCCGGGGACACGCTCGCCGATCTCGTCGACGACCTGGAGAGCAGCCACCCGGGCATCAGGGAGCGGCTGCTCGAGGGCCCGGACGACGGTCCCGAGCTGCGCCGCTTCATCAACGTCTACGTCAACGACGAGGACGTGCGCTTCGCCGGCGGCCTCCAGGCACCGGTGTCCGACGGTGACCAGGTCGTGATCCTGCCCGCCGTCGCGGGCGGCTGACCGACCCGGCCACCGGCATGCTCTTCGACTCGCTGCTCGACACAGTCGGCGGCACCCCCCTCGTGGGGTTGCCGCGGCTGTCGCCGTCCCCCGACGTGCGGTTGTGGGCCAAGCTGGAGGACCAGAACCCGACCGGCTCGATCAAGGACCGGGCAGCGCTGAAGATGGTCGAGGTCGCGGAGAAGGAGGGCCGTCTCCGCCCCGGTTGCACGATCCTCGAGCCGACCTCGGGCAACACCGGCATCTCGCTGGCGATGGCCGCGCGGCTGCGCGGCTACCGGATCGTCTGCGTGATGCCGGAGAACACGTCGGCGGAGCGACGGGCGCTGCTGCGGATGTGGGGGGCCGAGATCGTCTCGTCCCCGGCGGCGGGAGGGTCCAACGAGGCCGTCCGCGTGGCCAAGCGGCTCGCCGAGGAACACCCTGACTGGGAGATGCTCTACCAGTACGGCAACCCCGCCAATGCCCTCGCCCACTACGAGGGCACCGCGCCCGAGATCCTCGCCGACCTGCCGACCGTCACCCACTTCGTGGCCGGGCTCGGCACGACCGGCACCCTGATGGGCGTCGGCCGGTTCTTCCGCGAGCACCGGCCGGAGGTGCGGATCGTGGCGGCCGAGCCGCGCTACGGGGAGCTCGTCTACGGCCTGCGCAACCTCGACGAGGGCTTCGTCCCCGAGCTGTACGACGCGGACCTCATCGACGCGCGCTTCTCCGTGGGGCCCAGGGACGCCGTCCGCCGCGTCCGCGAGCTGCTCGACTCGGAGGGGATCTTCGCCGGCATCTCCACCGGAGCGATCCTGCACGCCGCGCTGGCCCAGGCGGCCAGGTCGGTCAAGGCGGGGGAGCGGGCCGACATCGTCTTCGTCGTCGCCGATGGCGGCTGGAAGTATCTCTCGACGGGGGCCTACGAGGGCACTGTCGACGAGGCCGAGGATCGCCTGGAAGGGCAGCTCTGGGCCTGATCCTGGGATAGCGTGTCGCCGTGCGCGAGATCGTGGTCTTCAGCGGAAGCGCCCATCGGCCCCTGGCCCGCGGAATCTGCGAGCACCTCGGCGTGCCGCTGTCCTCGGTGGAGATCAAGCGGTTCAGCAACGACTGCTTGCAGGCACAGCTCCAGGCCAACTGCCGCCAGCGCGACGTCTACATCGTCCAGCCGCTGGTGCCGCCGACCCAGGACCACCTGATGGAGCTCCTCTTGATGATCGACGCGGCCCGCGGCGCGTCCGCCGCCCAGATCACCGCCGTGATCCCGCACTACGCCTACGCCCGGTCCGACAAGAAGGACGCCTCACGCATCTCCCTCGGGGGCCGCCTGGTCGCCGACCTGCTCGCCGCTGCGGGCGTCGACCGGGTGCTGACCATGACCCTTCATGCGCCGCAGGTCCACGGCTTCTTCTCGGTCCCGGTCGACCAGCTCACCGCCCTGGGCGTCCTCGCCGACCACTTCCTGGCCACCGACCTGACCGACTCGGTCGTGGTCTCGCCCGACCTGGGCAACGCCAAGACCGCCACCCAGTTCTCCCGGCTGCTCGGCCTCCCGGTCGCGGCGGGCAGCAAGCAGCGGCTGGCCGACGACCGCGTGGTGATCGACGCGATCGTCGGCGACGTGGCGGGCAAGCGGGCGATCGTGCTGGACGACGAGATCGCCACCGGCGGGTCGATCGTCGAGCTGCTCGACCGGCTTGCCGACGAGGGCTGCGAGGAGGCCGCGATCGCGTGCACCCACGGCCTCTTCGTCGGCAAGGCGGTCGAGCGGCTGCAGTCGAACCCGAGGATCACCGAGGTGGTCAGCACCGACACCGTGCCGCCTCCGGTCGACTGGCCGGGGCTCCGGGTGCTCTCGGTGGCGACCCTCTTCGCCGAGGCGATCAGCCGGGTGCACGCGGGTGAGTCGGTGAGCAGCCTCTTCGACGGTGTGGACCCCTCCCTCGCGCCTCCGCAGCCGCAGCTGCCGTTCGCCTGAGCCCGGCGCGGCCACAACACCTGACTCGTCGGGCCGCGAGGGCGAAGTCAACCGTGGGCGCTACCGTTCGTGCGTGCTCGTGCTCCACTACGTCCTCACCGCCCTCTGCCTGGTGACCGTCCTCGTGGTGGTCGTGCTGATCATCCGCGACCGGGCGCCGGGGGACGCCGTCCTCGGCCTGCTCGTCGTCATCGAGCTCGGCCTGGTGGCGCAGCTGGTGCTCGGCATCGTCCGGGTCGCCGGTCCGCACGACGGGGTGTCGGTGGCGACGTACGTCGGCTACCTCGTCGGCTCCCTGCTGATCCTGCCGGCGGCGGCATTCTGGTCGCTGTCCGAGCGCAGCCGTGGGGGTACGGCGGTCCTCCTCGTCGGTGTCATCCTCGTCCCGTTCCTCTTCCTGCGCCTCGCCGAGGTGTGGGGGACCCATGCCTGAGCCCGCGTCGGACCAGCGGACGGGCACCGGCTTCGGCAAGGTGCTGGTCTTCGTCTACGGCATCTTCGCGCTGAGCGCCACCGGTCGCTCGTCGGTGCAGCTGGGTACGAAGGCGTCCGAGGCTCCCGTCGCCTACTCGCTGAGCGCGTTCGCGGCGGTGGTCTACATCGTGGCCACCTACGCCCTCGCCACCGACCGGCGCCGGCTGGCGATCGCCGCGGTCGGCATCGAGCTGGTCGGCGTGCTCACCGTCGGCACGACCAGCGTGCTCTTCCCGCAGGACTACGCCGACGCGACCGTCTGGTCCGACTACGGCAACGGCTACGGCTACGTGCCGCTGGTGCTCCCGTTCGTGGGGCTGTGGTGGCTCTGGCACACCCGACGGCACACCCGCCGCAGCCCGTCCGGGGGCCCGTCGGGTGCACCGCCGGGCACGAAGGATTCGTGACATATCGGCGGAACGCCGGTGCGCCGCTCGGTGACCTGTGTCGCTTGCGGTCACATCGGGAGCCGGACACAACTAGCCTTCTGCTGTGGCGGACGCACCCATCGGCATCTTCGACTCCGGCTTCGGCGGTCTCACCGTCGCGCGCGCCGTGCTCGACCAGCTGCCGCACGAGCCGGTTCTCTACCTCGGCGACACGGCCCGCCAGCCCTACGGCCCGAAGCCGATCGGCGAGGTCCGCGAGTATGCCCTGGAGTGCCTCGACCACCTCGTCGACCGTGGCGTGAAGATGCTCGTGATCGCCTGCAACTCCGCGAGCGCCGCCATGCTGCGGGACGCCCGCGAGCGTTACGACGTACCCGTCGTCGAGGTGATCCTGCCCGCCGCCCGCCGCGCCGTCGCCGCCAGCCGCACCGGCCGCATCGGCGTGATCTGCACCAGTGCGACCGCCGAGTCGATGGCCTACGACGACGCGTTCGCCGTCGCCCCACACGTGAGCCTGGTGACCCGGCCCTGCCCTCGCTTCGTCGAGTTCGTCGAGCACGGCGTGACCAGCGGGCCCGAGCTGCTCGCTGTCGCCCATGACTACCTCGACCCGCTGACCTCGGCAGGCGTGGACGCGCTGATCCTCGGCTGCACCCACTACCCCCTGCTCACCGGCGTCATCTCCTTCGTGATGGGCGACCAGGTCACGCTGGTCAGCAGCGCGGAGGAGTGTGCCAAGGACGTCTACCGCACCCTCGTGCGCCACGGTCTCGAGCGTCCCGACGACGCTCCGGCCCCGATCCATCGCTTCCTCACCACCGGCCAGCCGGAGGAGTTCGCGACGATCGGACGTCGCTTCCTCGGCCCGGAGCTGGAGTCGGTGGGGCAGTACGCCGGCGGCGCCTGGGTGGTCGGCGCATGAGGCTCACGGTGATCGGCTGTGCCGGCTCCTACCCCGGCCCCGCGTCATCAGCGAGCTGCTACCTCCTCGAGGCCGACCATCAGGGCCGCACCTGGCGGTTGCTGCTCGACCTGGGCAGCGGTGCGCTCGGCACCCTCCAGCAGCACATCGACGTGCTCACCGTCGACGCGATCTTCCTCTCCCACCTGCACGCCGACCACTGCCTCGACCTCTGCGGCTACTACGTCCTGCGCAAGTACCACCCCGGCGGCGCGGCCCCCCGGATCCCCGTGTGGGGGCCCTGCGGCACCGCGCTGCGGATGGCGAAGGCCTACGACCTCGAGGAGGACCCGGGGATGAACGAGGAGTTCGACTTCCGCGAGTACGTCGGGTCCACCGACGGGCCGTTCGTGGTCGGACCCTTCTCGGTCACGGTCCGCGAGGTCAAGCACCCGGTGACGGCTTATGCGCTGCGTATCGAGGTCGACGGCCGTACCCTCGCCTACTCCGGGGACACGGGCGTCTGCGCCGCGCTGGAGGAGACCGCGACCGATGCGGACATCTTCCTGTGCGAGGCATCCTTCCTCGAGGGCGGCGACAACCCGGCCGACCTGCACCTGACGGGTGCCGAGGCAGGCCGGGCGGCGACCGTCTCCGGGGCCCGGATGCTGGTGCTCACCCACGTGCCGCCGTGGCACGACGGACAGGTGGTGCTGGCCGAGGCCACCACGACGTACGACGGCCCGCTGGCGCTGGCCGCTCCCGGGCAGGTCCACGAGCTCTGACACCGCCCGGCCTCGGTACTGTCGGGCCCATGACTTCACGTGCTGAGGACAGTGCCGGCGACACAGCAGACGACGGGGCAGACCCGCGGGCAGACGGGCGGGCAGACGGGCGGGCAGACGACGAGCTCCGCCCGATCAGGATCACCCGGCACTGGCAGGACCATCCGGCGGGGTCGGTGCTGGTGGAGTTCGGCCGCACCCGGGTGCTCTGCGCCGCCTCGGCCACGGAGGGGGTGCCGCGCTGGCGGAAGGGCTCCGGCCTCGGCTGGGTGACCGCGGAGTACGCCATGCTGCCCTCGTCGACCAGCACCCGCTCGGACCGTGAGTCGGTGAAGGGCCGCATCGGCGGGCGGACCCACGAGATCTCCCGGCTCATCGGCAGGTCGCTGCGGGCGATCGTCGACGACCGGGCGCTGGGGGAGAACACCATCGTGCTCGACTGCGACGTGCTCCAGGCCGATGGTGGCACGCGCACCGCGTCCATCACCGGGGCCTACGTCGCGCTCGCCGACGCCGTCGCCCACCTGAAGGCCCAGGGTGCCCTGGCCGGGGACCCGCTGACCGGCTCGGTCGCGGCCGTCTCGGTCGGCATCATCGACGGCCGTCCGCGGCTCGACCTGCCCTACGAGGAGGACGTCCGCGCCGAGACCGACATGAACGTCGTGATGACCGGGACCGGCTCCTTCGTCGAGGTGCAGGGCACCGCCGAGGGGGCCGCCTTCGACCGCAGCGAGCTCGACCAGCTGCTGTCCCTCGCGGAGAAGGGCTGCGCGGACCTGACCAGGATCCAGCAGGAGGCGCTGTCCGGTGACTGAGGGCGCCACACCCGGACGGGTCGAGATCTTCCTGGCCTCGCGCAACGCCAAGAAGCTCGACGAGATGAAGCGCATCCTGGGGGAGCGGCTGCCGGGCATCGAGGTGCTCGGCCTCGATGACGTGACCGGCTACCAGGAGCCGGTGGAGGACCAACCCGACTTCGCCGGCAACGCCCTGGTCAAGGCGCGGGCCGGTGTGACTGCCACGGGGCTGCCGTCACTGGCCGACGACAGCGGGCTCTGCGTCGATGCGCTCAACGGCATGCCCGGCGTGCTCTCCGCGCGGTGGAGCGGCCGACCCAAGGACGACGACCGCAACAACCGGTTGCTGCTCGACCAGCTCGCCGACGTGCCCGACGAGCGGCGGAGCGCGGACTTCCGCTGTGCGGTCGCGTTCTGCCACGACGACGGCTCGGGCGGCCTGCTCGAGCACGTCGTGGAGGGCGTGATGCCCGGGCGGGTCATCCGCGAGACACGGGGCAGCGGCGGTTTCGGCTACGACGTCGTCTTCGTGCCCGACGACCAGGACGGTGAGCTCACGTCCGCAGAGATGGGCGCGGCGGCCAAGGACTCGATCTCGCACCGCGGCCGGGCGCTGCGCGAGATCTCACCACTGGTCGTGGAGGTGCTGGGCAAGCCCAGCTGAGTGCCGAAGGGGGGACTCGAACCCCCACGCCCGAAGGCACGGATACCTAAAACCCGCGTGTCTACCTGTTCCACCACTTCGGCTTCGCGAGCGCTGGCCGGCTCCTTAGGCGCCTACGCCCAGCTCCCGGCGCAGCTTGGCGACGTGCCCGGTGGCCTTGACGTTGCGCTGCGCCAGCTCCACCCTGCCCTCCTCGTCGACCACGAACGTCGAGCGCAGCACGCCCTCGACGACCTTGCCGTAGAGCTTCTTCTCCCCGTATGCGCCCCACGTCTGCATCACGGACCTGTCCTCGTCGGCGAGCAGCGTGATCGACAACCGGTCGCGCTCGCGGAACTTCGCCAGCTTCTCGGGTGAGTCCGGGGAGATGCCGAGCACTTCGTAGCCGGCG
The DNA here is from genome assembly GCA_025980475.1 of Nocardioidaceae bacterium. Classification (GTDB taxonomy): domain Bacteria; phylum Actinomycetota; class Actinomycetes; order Propionibacteriales; family Nocardioidaceae; genus Marmoricola. The sequence continues at coordinate 14,090 of JAICXL010000002.1, forward strand.
GCCTTCAGCGAGTCGAGCGAGTCGGTGAAGTCGCACGCCTGGGTGGTGCAGCCCGGCGTCATCGCGGCGGGGTAGAAGTAGACGATCACCTTGCGCCCCCGGAGGTCGGAGAGCGTGACGGTGCGGCCGTCGTCGGTCGGCAGGGTGAAGTCCGGGGCCGGATCGCCGGGTGAGAGTGGTGCAGTCATGGCGACACGGTAGCCTCTGCACTCGACGGGTCGGAGACGAGGAGGGCGTGTGAGCGACCAGGAGATCAGCTCGATCGAGAGCGAGATGGAGCAGGCTCGGGTGCGGCTGGCGGCCACGATCGACCAACTCGTCCACCGCGCGAGCCCGAAGACCATCGCCCGCCGCGAGGTGGCGTCGGTCAAGGCCTTCTTCGTCGACGAGCACGGCTCGCCGCGGCGCGCCAACATCGCCAGGGTCGTGGGCGGTGCGGCCGGCGTCGTCCTCGTGTTCGTCACCATCCGCATGATCGTCAAGTGAGCCTGGCTGGATGACCCGGAAGGCGGCTGCGGGGCAGGACAAGACACCCATCCGGATGCTGCACGACCGGGTGCTGGTGAAGGTCGAGGGCGATCCCGGCGAGCGCCGCTCGGCCGGCGGCATCCTGATCCCGGCCACCGCCGCCATGGGCGGCAGGCGGCTCGGGTGGAGCCGGGTGGTCGCTGTCGGCCAGAACGTCCGGCAGGTGGAGGTGGACGACCGGGTCCTCTTCGACCCCGAGGACAAGGCCGAGATCGAGGTGTCCGGCGAGCTCTACGTCGTGATGCGCGAGCGGGACATCCACGCCGTCGCCACCGACCGCCTCGGGGACAGCCAGACCGGTCTCTATCTGTAGGACTCCGGCGCCTGGACTCGCGGGCCTGGACTCGCGGGGCCCTCAGCCGGCGACGAGCTCGTCGCTGCGCCGCCCGGTGGTGATCAACGGCAGCGTCGCGGTCACGGTGGTGCCGGCCCCGACGCTGGACTGCACCGTGACCTGGCCGTCATGGGCCTTGACGATCGACTCGGCGATGCTCAGCCCGAGGCCAGTGCCTCGGATCTCGCTGCTGCGCGGCTCCGAGCCGCGGAAGAACCGCCGGAAGAGCTGGTCCTGCTCGTCCTCGGGGATGCCGATGCCGTCGTCGTCGACCCTGAGGACTGCGACGTCGTCCACCACGCAGACGGACAGCTCGACGTGGCCCTCCGCGCCGGTGAACTTGAAGGCGTTCTCCAGCAGGCTGGTGACCAGCCGGGTGAGCTGGCAGGCGTCGCCGTACACGGTCGCCGGCTGTCCCGGCAGCCGGAGGCTGGACTCGATGCCGGCGTCGGGGAGCCCGGCGGTGACCCCCTCGAGGGCTCGCCGCGCCACGTCCCGCAGGTCCGTGGGGCGCTTGTCCATCCCGAAACGTCCCCGCTCCAGGCTGGACAGGGTGAGCAGGTCCTCCACCAGGCGCAGCAGCCGCTCGCTGTTGTTCTCGATCCGGCCGACCAGGCCTTGCTGGGTGGGCGTCAGCTCGCCTCCGACGCCCTCGTCGAGCAGCTCGGTGTAGCCGATGATGCTGGTCAGCGGCGTGCGCAGCTCGTGGCTGACCGTGGAGACGAAGTCGGTCTTGGCCTGTTCGACGTCGCGCAGCCGGGCACTGACCTCCCGCTCCTTCTGGAGTGCGAGCAGCAGCGCCTCCTCGGCGGCGCGCCGGTCCGTGACGTCGCCGACGATCGACAGGTAGCCGGCGGTCCCGCCGTCGGCGTCGCGCAGCGGGGTGACGGTCAGCCAGACGGTGCGGCGGGTGCCGTCCTTGCGCAGGTAGGTCCAGTCGCGGGTCTCGTGGTCGGCGCCCGCGTCGACCGCGAAGGTGACGACCTTCTCGGGGGCGGTGCCCGGGGCGATGCCCAGCTCCGCGGCGCGCTCGGCGATCTCGGCAGGGTCGTGGAAGGACACGGGGGAGAGCCGGTGGAGCACCACCTCGGCGTCGTAGCCGAGGAGGTGCTCGGCCCCGGGACTGAAGACGGTGATCAACCCCCGGGCGTCGGTGGTGATCACGGCGATGCTGGTCGCTGACTCGATGATCCGGTGCATGCTGGCCTCGCTCTGCACCACGCGGCGCTCGGATCGCTGTGCGTGGCCGATGGCGAGGATGAACATCTGGGTCGCGACGGCGGAGACGAGGACGAACATCTGGGACATCCATGAGATCGAGCCGTCGCCGAAGTCGCCGAGCCTCGCGGCGCCGGTGGCGAACGGACCGAGCCCCAGGCCGCTCAGCACCGTGACCGTGACGGCCAGGACGGCCACCTCGAGGGTGGCGCAGAGCGGGGAGAACCGGGCTGCCGCCCAGACCAGGAAGAGGATCAGCGACGCCAGCGGCGGGCGCTGCTCGCCGACGAAGAAGCAGAGCCCCACCATGGCCGCGAAGAGGGACCCGTGGATGAGCAGCTCGGGCAGGGGAATCGGCCGGTGCGCCCGCCACGCGGTGAGCCCAAGGGGCAGCACGACCAACGCAGCGGCGAGGTGTGCGGTCGTGACACCCAGGAACTCCGTGGCCGCGCCGTGCCCGGCCGCGGTCAGGGCCGGGACGGCCAGGAGACCGGACAGGGCACTGCCGAGGAGGGCGGCGACGGCGAGCCGGACGGCGTCGCTCCACGTCCGCAGGCCCGTCGGCCCGGTCCGTCTCCGGGTGAGCCACCAGCAGACGACGAACGCCTCGGCTCCGAGCGCGGCCGCCGAGCCGATCGCGCTGACCGGGGACAGGCCGCCGAGCAGGCCGGCCGCCGCGGTGGCGAGCACGGCGCCCGTCAGGACGCGCAGCCGCCAGCTGCGCGGGCTGAGCAGCAGCAGGCAGGCGGCCACCGCCGACCCGGGCCACCAGGTCGACTCGGGTCCTGTCGGCGCGAGCAGGGCGGCCGTCAGCGTCAGCACGAAGAGGACGCCGACGAGCCCCACCGTCGCGGCCGGGGAGAGTCTGCGTGTCACGTTTTTCCCGTCGACCGTTGTCCCACTCGTCACAGCAGACCCTAGGTTGTCCACCGGTCACCGTAGGGCCAATTCGGGAAGTTGTGACCCAAGGCGCATCGAAATGCCGTGGCCACAGCGTCGTCAGGCGCTCCCGGGCGACGCGGCGCCCTCGAGGCAGGGCAGCGTGACCCGGAAGGTCGAGCCCTTGCCGAGCTCGGACTCCACGGAGACCGCACCCCCGTGGAGGGTGGCGATGCTCTGCACGATCGACAGCCCGAGCCCGGTGCCCTGGATGGCGCGCTGCTCGGCGACGGATGAGCGGAAGAAGCGGCGGAACAGGGAGTCGAGCTCGGGCGCGGGGATCCCGAGGCCGGTGTCGCTGACCTCGATGATCGCGGTGGCGCCCTGGTGGGTCAGCTGGAGCAGCACCTGGCCGCCGTCGGGGGTGTACTTCACGGCGTTGCCGGCCAGGTTGACCAGCATCCGCTCCAGCTTCTCCCGGTCACCGCTCAGCGCCACTGGCGCCTGCGGAACCTCCACGCGGAAGTCGAGGTCACGCCCCGCCAGGCTGGGGATGAGCATCTCGTGCACGGTCGACAGCACCCGCCGAAGGTCGATCAGCCTGCTCTCCAGCCGCAGCTGTGGCTGGTCGAGGCGCGAGAGGGTCAGCAGGTCCTCGATCAGGCTCAGCAGCCGCTCGCTGTTCTGCTCGACGCGCTGCAACGCACCGAGCTGGTCAGCGGTGGGGTCGCCGTACACCCCGTCCTGGAGCAGCTCGACATAGCCGACGATGTTCGTGATCGGGGTGCGCAGCTCGTGGCTGACCGTGGACACGAAGGCGTCCTTGACCTGGTCGACCTCCTTGAGCCTGGCGACCGCGGAGCGCTCGGCCTCGAGAGCCGCGACGAGCGCCTCCTGGGAGCGGACCCGCTCGGTGACGTCGTCGACCGTGCTGACGTAGCCGGTGACGTTGCCGTGGTCGTCGGTCACCGGCGTCAGCGTCATCGCCATGCTGCGGATCTCGCCGTCCTTGCGGCGGAACTCCCAGTCCGCGGACCACGGCTTGGGCTTCGCGGCCTGCGCCAGCGACACCGTGACGAAGTCCGGCTCCACGCCCAGGCGCTCGGCCTGGGTGGCGACCTCCTCGGCGGTGTGGAACATCGCCGGGGACCGGCCCATCACCTCCTGCGCCGAGTAGCCGAGGAGGAACTCCGCGCCCGGGTTGAAGAGGTTGATCCGGCCGAACTCGTCGGTGCCGATGATCGCCATCCCGGTTGCGCTGCTCATCACGTGCTGCAGCTTCTCGCGCTCGAGGAACGCCTCGCCCGCCTTGCGCTGCTGCTGGCCGACGGCCATGGAGAGGGGTACGACGATGAACACGCAGTCCAGCACGAAGAGGGAGATCAGCACGCCGAGGATCTCCTGGGTGGTCCCCGACGTCTGGTCGAACCCGTCGAAGGGACCCCGGCCGATGCTGGTGAAGGCACTCGACACGACGGTGACCATCAGCACCTGGGCGATCGACTCCCGCATCGTCGAGCGCAGCGCCGTCCAGCCCAGCAGCGGAATGATGATGAAGCCGGTGCCGGGCACGTCGGTGAAGACGAAGATGCCGACGGTCGCCCCGAGCAGCAACGCCCACTGGATGGTGCGTTCGGTCGTGCCCGCCTGCCCGTCGTGGCGGGAGCAGTCCAGGAAGAACGGCAGCAGGGCAGCCTGGGAGGCCGCCGTGCCGATCAGGGTGGAGACGAAGAGGGCGCCCGCGGGGCCGAAGCCGGTGAGGAGGCACGTCACCAGGACGACGTCAGCGGCGACGAAGGCGCTCAGGGCGACCGCGCCGCAGAACCGGACCAGGTCCTGGCCGGTGTGCAGGCGGGGTGGTCGCGCCGCGCCCTGCTCCAGGGTCCAGGCCGCGAGCCAGGCCCCCGCCGCCACGCCCAGGCCGTACCCCACGCTCACCTCCCACGGGCGGCCGCCGATGTGGATGCCGGCCACGGTCACCGCGAACAGCGCCCCCAGCGTGGGCAGACGATCACGAGCGGGCGCGAGCAGGAGCAGGCCCGTCATCAGGCCCGAGGGCCACTGGCCGAGGCCGTGCATGCCCGCGGGCTCCGCCCGGATGGAGCCGGTACCGAGCACGATCACCGCCACGACGCCGCCGAGGACGGCCACCCACCAGCGTGCGGACGGACGGACCGGCAGTGACGTGCTCACCCGTCGCCCTCCTGCTGCCGGTCCGAGACTTCTCAGTTTCGGTCAGTATGGAGCACTGAAGGGTCGAGGGCTCCGCATCCGGTCTCGCGGAGGACCCACTGGTTCAGACCGCAGCGGCGGCGGCGCGTCCCGCCGTACGACCCGAGAAGAGGCAACCACCCAGGAAGGTGCCCTCGAGGGCGTTGTAGCCCATCATCCCACCACCGCCGAAGCCGCTGATCTCGCCGGCGGCGTAGAGGCCGGGCAACGGCTCACCGGCCGAGGTCAGGCAGCGGCCCTGCAGGTCGGTCTCCAGGCCGCCCAGCGTCTTGCGGGTCAGGATGTTGAGCCGCACGGCGATCAGCGGTCCGTTCCGCGGGTCGAGGAACTTGTGCGGCGCCGCCACGCGGACGATCCGGTCGCCGCGGAACTTGCGGTGCTGCCGAAGGAAGGTGATCTGGGTGTCCTTGGAGAAGGCGTTGTCGAGCTGGCGGTCCCGGTCCTCGAGCAGCCGGCGCAGGGCCGCCTCGTCGATGAGGTCACTGCCGTCGGGCGCCCGCTCGCCGACCTCGTTCATCCCGGTGACGAGGCCGGTGAGGTCGTCTGCGACCACGAAGTCCTCACCATGCCGCTTGAAGGCCTCGACGGGGCCGGGGGCGCCGGGCCCGATCCGACCGAGCAGCCTGCGGACGTCCTTGTCGGTCAGGTCCGGGTTCTGCTCGGAGCCCGACAACGCGAACTCCTTCTCGATCACCTTCTGGGTCAGCACGAACCAGGAGTAGTCGTAGCCGGTACCGCGCAGGTAGCGCAGCGTGCCGAGGGTGTCGAAGCCCGGGAAGTACGGCGCCGGCAACCGCTTGCCCGTCGCGTCGAGCCACATGCTCGACGGTCCGGGCAGGATCCGGATGCCGTGGTTCTCCCAGATCGGGTCCCAGTTGCGGATGCCCTCGACGTAGTGCCACATCCGGTCGCGGTTGATCAGCCGGGCGCCGGCCGCCTCGCTGATCGCCACCATCCGCCCGTCGACGTGGGCGGGGACCCCGGCGACCATCGTCCGCGGCGGCTCGCCGAGCCGGGCCGGCCAGGCCCTGCGGACCAGGTCGTGGTCGCCGCCGATGCCACCGGAGGTCACGACCACCGCCTGGGCCTGCAGGGCGAAGTCACCGACCGACACCCGGGAGCTGGGCCGGCCACGGGCGACGCCGCTGGCCTCGAGGATGCGGCCGCGGACGCCGGTGGCGACGCCAGCCTCGACGACCACCTCGTCGACGCAGTGCCGGAAGCGAAGGTCGATCCGCCCCGCCGCGGCATGCTCACGCACTCGCCGCTCGAACGGGGCCACCACGCCCGGACCAGTGCCCCACGTGATGTGGAACCGGGGCACGGAGTTGCCGTGACCGTCGAAGCGGCCATCGCCGCGCTCAGCCCAGCCGACCACCGGGAAGATGCGCAGGCCCATGTCGTGCAGCCAGCGGCGCTTCTCACCAGCGGCGAAGTCGACGTAGGCCTCGGCCCACTGGCGTGGCCAGTGGTCCTCCGCGCGGTCGAACTGGGCGCTGCCGAACCAGTCCTGCAGGGCCAGCGCACGGGAGTCGCGGACGCCCATCCGGCGCTGCTCCGGAGTGTCGACCAGGAACAGCCCGCCCAGCGACCAGAATGCCTGGCCGCCCAGCGACTGCTCCGGCTCCTGGTCGAGGAGGACCACGCGCCTGCCCGCGTCGGCGACCTCGGCAGCGGCTGCCAGTCCGGCGAGGCCGGCGCCCACCACGATCACGTCGGCGTCCATGGCCATCCTTCCTCGCCGGCAGCCCTGCCAGCCCGGTTGCGATCCACCTGATGATTCCGGCCCCCGACATCGCCCGTCAACGGAGCGTGAGGTGCGTCATGGACGTCGTACCGGCGGCGCGGGGCCGGCCTGCCGACGCTTGTCGGCGAGGAGTAGTTTTTGTTAGCGAACATCAACTAACGACTTCGTCGACGAGAGGACCTGCATGGCCAGCCCATCGACCGCGAGCCGGAACGAGCGCCGCGAGGAGCGGGCCCGTCGGGACACCGCCAGCCCGCACTACAAGTGGGTCGTGCTGTCCAACACCACCCTCGGCGTGCTGATCGCGACGATCAACTCCTCGATCCTGCTGATCGCGTTGCCGGACATCTTCCGCGGGCTCGACATCAACCCGCTCGCGCCGGGCAACACCAGCCTGCTGCTGTGGCTGATCATGGGCTACATGGTCGTGACGGCCGTGCTGGTCGTCGGACTCGGCCGGCTGGGGGACATGTACGGCAGGGTGCGGATCTACAACGCCGGCTTCGCGATCTTCACCTTCTTCTCGATCATGCTCGCGGTCACCTGGCTGCACGGGGTCCCCGGCGGCCTGTGGCTGGTGCTGATGCGGATCTTCCAGGGCGTCGGTGGAGCCATGCTGATGGCCAACTCGAGCGCGATCATCACCGACGCCTTCCCGGTCGAGCAGCGCGGCCTCGGGCTGGGCCTCAACATGGTGGCTGCCATCGCGGGATCGTTCATCGGCCTCATCGTGGGCGGCCTGCTCGCGCCCATCGAGTGGCACATGGTCTTCGTGGTCTCGGTCCCCTTCGGGCTCTTCGGCACCATCTGGGCCTACTTCAGGCTGCACGACACCGGCACCCGAAGGCATGCCCGGATGGACTGGTGGGGCAACCTCACCTTCGCCGTCGGGCTGATCGCGGTCCTGGTCGGCATCACCTACGGCATCCAGCCGTACGGCGGCCACACGATGGGCTGGACGAACCCGTGGGTGCTCGCGGCGCTGATCGGCGGCTGCGCGGTCCTTGCGGTGTTCTGCTGGGTGGAGACCAAGGTGGCCGAGCCGATGTTCCGGCTCGACCTCTTCAAGATCAGGGCCTTCACCTTCGGCAACGTCGCCAGCCTCCTCGGGGCGCTGGGTCGGGGCGGGCTGATGTTCATCCTGATCATCTGGCTGCAGGGCATCTGGCTGCCGCGGCACGGCTTCAGCTTCGCGTCCACTCCGCTGTGGGCCGGCATCTACATGCTGCCGATGACCTTCGGCTTCCTCGTCGCCGGACCGACCTCGGGATGGCTCTCCGACCGATTCGGGGCCCGCACCTTCGCGACCGGAGGCATGCTGGTCGCCGCCGGCAGCTTCATCTGGCTGCTGGAGCTGCCGGTGAACTTCTCCTACTGGCAGTTCGGGCTCGCCCTGCTGATCAACGGTCTGGGGATGGGTCTCTTCGCAGCCCCCAACCGCACCGGGATCATGAACAGCCTCCCGGCGCACCAGCGCGGTGTCGGGGCGGGCATGAGCACCGTGTTCAGCAACTCCGCGATGGTGCTCTCGATCGGGATCTTCTTCTCGCTGATGATCACCGGTCTGGCCTCCTCGCTGCCGGCCCACCTGATGCACGGCCTCACCGCCAACGGAGTGCCGAACGACGCCGCCGCACGGGTGGCCGCGCTGCCGCCTGTGGGTGTCCTGTTCGCCTCCTTGCTGGGCTACAACCCGATCCAGTCGCTGCTCGGTCCGCAGGTGCTGCACCAGCTGCCGGCGGCCACGGTCCAGCACCTGACCGGGCACCAGTTCTTCCCGTCGCTGATCTCGCCGTCGTTCTCCGACGGCCTCGGCGTCGCCTTCGGCTTCGCGATCGCGGCGTGCGTGATCGCGGCGCTGGCGTCCGCGCTGCGGGGCGGGAAGTACGTCCACACCGAGCCGGAGGTGACCGACGAGGCCGCCGGGGCCCGGGCCGAGGCGTACATGCTGGTCGGGGCCGGACCGCACGAGGGTCCGGAGGCTTCGGAGCGGCGGAGCGGTGCCGACGACGACAGTGGAGAACGCGCTGGTTGAGCCCGCCGGGCAGCGGGTACGCAACGCCGATGCGCCGACCCTCCAGCGCCTTCGCGGTTCGCGACGTCCCGCTGGCGGGCAGCTATCCCGCTGCGGTGGCGATGGTTCTGCTCGCTCTCTGTCCCTTCATCGTGCTGTCGACGGCGACTCTGCTCTTCGACAAGGAGCTGGTCGCTGACCTGGGCACGACCAGGTTCGGCACGGAGCTGGCAGGGGCGCTGGCCAACGCCGGGTACGCCTTCGGCGCGGTCGCAGCCGCCGACCTCATCCAGCGCGTTCCCAAGCGCCGCCTCTTCCTGTTCGACGAGCTGGTCTTCGCGGTCGGGTCCGTCGTCTGCGCGCTGGCCCCGGGGATCGCGGCCTTCACCGTGGGTCGGGTTCTCCAGGGAGTCAGCACGGGTCTGCTGCTCGTCGTCGCTCTGCCTCCCCTGGTCACCAAGCACGGCCCGCGGCGGCTGCCGCTGACGGCTGCGTTCGTCAACCTCGGCCTCTTCGGCATGGTCACAGCCGGGCCGCTGGTCGGGGGGGTGGTGGCGACCGCGGGCGCCTGGCGCGCCCTGTTCGCGGGGCTCGCGGCACTCGGTGTGCTCGGGATGGTCGTGGGGATGGTCTCCTTCGAGCCGGACGAGGCCGCGGCGCCCGGTATCGGCTTCGACTTCTCCGCGCTGCCCGTAGCGCTCGTGGCGACGGTGCTGCCCTTCCTGGGCGTCGCCTGGCTGAGTCGCGGATCGTTCACGGCGCCTGGGTTCGTCGTCCCGGTGGCCGTCGGACTGGCGGCGCTGGCCGCGCTGCTGGTGAGGCAGTACCGCAAGGAGCGGGCGCTGATGCCGTTGAAGCTGCTGAGCCACACGCTCCCCGTGACCGGGATCGCCGTGGCGATGCTCGCTGGTGCGGCCTTCACCGCGGTCGTCGAGCTGTGCGCCACCTACCTCCTCAGCGTCCGCGCGGACTCACCACTGGCCACGGGCGGGCTCCTGGCGACGCAGATACCGGGGGTGGTGGTCGCGGCGTGGTTGTTCAAGAAGGTGTTCGCCTCCCGGTGGCTGCCGGTGCTTGCCTTCTCGGGGCTCGCGCTGGTGGGTGTCGCCGGAGGCCTGGTGCTCCTGCTGGTGCCGGGGGACGTGGTGCTGCTGGTGGCGCTCGCCGGCTTCCTCCTCGGCTTCGGTGCCGGTGCCGGGGTTTCGCCAGGACTCTTCCTCGCCGGTCTCAGCGTGCCCTCCAGCCGGCTCGGCCCCACCTTCGCGCTGGTCGAGCTGCTCCGCTCCGAGGCCGCCTTCCTCGTTGCCCCCGTGCTCCTCGCGATCGGTCTGCACGGCCCCGGACTGGCGAACGGCATCCGGTTGGGCGCGCTCGTCGTGGTCGTCCTCGCGGGCGGCTGTGGCGCCGCTCTGCTCGGACTGCTGCTCTCCGGCGGCGTGAAGCCCCATCGGCCGGATCTCGACCGCTGGCTCGAGGGTGAGGAAGCCGCTTTCGACTCACCACCGCTGGCCGCCGCCATCCGCAGGGGCTGAGCCGGTCTGGCCGTCCCGGCGCCGGGTGCACCGGAGCAGACTGGGCACATGCTCGCGATGTCGGTGCCGCTCACCGCGCGGGCCTTCCCGCAGTTCGGCGCGCAGCACTTCATCATCCTCGGGGTCTGGCTGGCCGGCTGCGTCGCGGCGGCCCTGCTGGGGCGGCGGTTGCGCGGCCGCCGGGCCGAGCGGGCGTTCCGGTGGTGCCTCGGCGCGGTGCTGCTGGCGTTCGCCGTGCCGAAGCAGCTGGGCGACCTGGTGGCGTCGGGGTGGGACATCGGGACGTCGTTGCCGTTCCAGCTGTGCGACCTGGCCTGGATGGTCGGCGCGTGGGCGCTGTTCACCTGTGGATGGCGCTCCCGATCGCTGCTCTACTTCTGGGGGCTCACCCTGACCACCCAGGCGATCCTGACTCCCTCGCTGGAGCAGGCCTGGCCCGACCCGCTGTTCGTCGGCTTCTGGGGGATGCACCTGGTCACGGTGTGGGCCGCGGTCTATCTCTGCATCGGCCTGGGCCTCGGTCCACGGTGGCGTGGGTTCGCGTGGTCCGCCCTGTGCACGGCCGTGTGGGTCGCCGTGATGATGGCCTTCAACGCAGCGGCCGGCACCAACTACGGCTTCGTCAGCCACAAGCCACCGGAGGCGTCGCTGCTCGACTTCCTCGGGCCGTGGCCCTTCTACGTGCTCGCAGAGGCCGCGATCGCGGCCTCGGTGTGGGCGCTGATCACCTGGCCCTGGGTGATGGCCGGTCGCCGACGGACGGCGGCGGCCGACCGTGATGCCGGCAGGTCAGCCCGGGCCCGACAGCGAACCGGCCGTTGAGCCCGCACATGGCCGGCAGGTCGAGGTGCTGGCTCGTCTGTTCGTCGCTAGCCCGACGACGTAGCGTGATGAACGGTCGACCGAGGAGAACCAGGTGGGCGAGTACGCGCTCAGGCCGCTGGAAGCAGGCACCTGGGATGGGTTCGCTGGGCTGGCGGAACGGCACAACGGCGTGTTCGGCGGCTGTTGGTGCACCTGGTTCCAGACCCTGAGCGCAGAGAAGGAGCGCACTTGCGAGGCCAACCGATCGCTGAAGCGACGCCTTGTTGACGAGGGGCGGGCCCACGCCGCGCTCGTGTTCGACCAGGACGAGGTCGTCGCCTGGTGCGAGTACGGAAGCCCGGAGGAGCTGCCGAACATCTACCACCGCAAGCAGTACGAGGACGAGCTCGACGTCGTCCCCGACTACCGGATCACCTGCATCTTCGTCGACAAGCGCTACCGGCGACGGGGGTTGTCGGCGGTCGCCCTGCGCGGCACCCTGGACCTGATCGCGGCGGCAGGAGGTGGCATCGTCGAGGGCTACCCCCACGACGCGGACGGCAAGAAGAAGTCGGTCCTCTACAACGGGACCCGGACACTCTTCGAGCGGGCCGGCTTCGAGTTCGTCCGCAGCAAGGGCATGGGCAACTGCGTCATGCGCCGGACTGTGTCGTGAGTGGCCATGGACATCGATCATTGGTCATCCGTGGCCGACGACTTCATCGAGGCGGCGTCTGCATCGGTGAAGGGACAGGTGCGCACCCACGTGCTGCACCAGCACCTGATGGACCACCTGCCGGGACCGCCGGCCGCGATCCTCGACGTGGGCGGAGGAGCCGGCCACCAAGCCATCCCCCTGGCCCGGGCTGGCTTCGACGTGACCCTGCTCGACTCCTCGGCCACCATGTTGGGCCAGGCGGAACGGCGGCTGGCGTCCGAGCCGGGTGACGTGCGCAACCGGGTCCGCCTGCTGCAGGCTGAGGGCGAGCAGGCCCAAGAGGCCACCAACGGTCAGCGGTTCTCGGCTGTGCTGTGCCACGGCGTCCTGATGTACCTGGAGGATCCCGCGGCCCTGGTCTCGTCGTTGTGTGAGTGCGTCTCACCGGGGGGACTGGTCTCGGTGATGGCGCTCAACGCCCGGACCCTGGCGATCCTGCCCGCACTGCGTCGGCGGTGGCAGGATGCCCTGGTCGCCTTCGACGCCGAGACCGAGGACGGCGTGCTCGGTGTGCGGACTCGTGCCGACACGGTCGAAGGCATGTCGGAGCTGCTGCGTCGTCACGACGTGCAACCGGTGGCCTGGTACGGCGTGTGGCTGTTCGCCGACTGGATGCCCCTCCCGGGGGTCACCGCCGACGAGGTCACCCAGCTGGCTGCCGTGGAGCTGGAAGCCAGCCGCCGAGACCCGTACCGCCAGCTCAGCCGGGTCTTCCACCTGGTCGGCCGGCGAGTGTCCTCAGGACACCCCCCGGGCTCGCACCCGCGCCCGGTCAGGTCTCCTCGACGGTGACGCCGTGCCAGAACGCGACCCGGCCCTTGATCCTGCGGGCCAGGGGAGACGGGTGCCGGTAGGTCCACGCCGCGTCGCGGTCCCGCACCGCATCGACCTCAACCGTGAAGTAGGAGGCGATGCCCTTCCACGGGCACAGCGATGTGGAGCGCGTCGGGCGGAGGAACTCCTCGTGCACCGCCGCACGCGGGAAGTACACGTTGCCTTCCAGCAGCACCACGTCGCTGCTCTCCGCGATCACGTGGCCGCCGAGAACGGCCCGGTATCCAGCCATCACCGCTCCTTCGCCGTCAGTTGTGCAGGGGTCGGCCCGGCCGACCTGGGAACCGGCATTCAGCCGGGAAGGTCGGCCAGAAGTCGGACGATGTCGGTGAGAGTTGCGCCCTCCACGTCGGGCGGGGCGAACACCTGGGTCGGAACGGTTTCGAGGCGAGGGCACCAGCCGGTGGTCATCCCAGCGGCGTGAGCACCGTGGACGTCCCAGCTGTGCACGGCCACGAGCGCGACGTCGTCGGGGGGACGCCGGCCCGCTCGATCGCCCAGGCGTACACGGCGGGAGCCGGCTTCCACGCCTGGACGTCGTCGATCGAGAGAACCTGCTCGACGTGCGAGTCGAGCCCCGCGCGGGCCAGGAACGCGCGTGTCGTCGCGGTGGCGGCGTTGCTGAGAGTGAACACCCGCATCCCTGCGTCGACCGCCGCCTGCAGTGCCGGTGCCGCGTCTGGCTGCGGCGCACATTCGGCAAACCCGGCCATCGCCGTTCCGACCTGGTCGTCGGTGACCGTGCCCTTGCACTCGGCGCGGAGCGCCGAGACTGCGACGTCGGCGAACGGGTCGTAGGAACCGGCGGCGGCGGTGAGGGAGGCCAGTGTCTCGATCACATCGAACACGACGACCTTGGGACGACGGCGGGTCACGTCGCCACGACCGGAAGAGCCGCAGGTAGGTCGCCCAGCAGCGCCGGGGATCGGGACATGGTGGGGCCTCCCGCGGGATCGTGGTGCGTTGCCCGGGAAGCACGTGTCGACTGCGAAGGCTTCCCGTCGGCAATCGTTACAGCGACCCGCCCCGATTTCCAACCTGGTCAGACGACGCGCGCCCCTGGTTCTCCTCGGATCGGCGCTGCAGCAGCGCCCGCTCGCCCTCGTTCCGGGTGCGTCTCGTCGCCTCGGTGAACGCCTCCGCCGCCTCGGCGTGCAGCCCGGCCCGTTCGAGGAGGTCGCCGCGGACGCTGGGGGCGAGCGGGGAGTCGCCGAGCGACCCGGGCGCCAGCTCATCCAGGATGGCGAGTCCGGCACCAGGGCCGAACGCTCGCCCGTGCGCGACGGCCCGGTTCACCTCGACGACCGGTCCTGGTGCGGCCTCGGCCAGCACGTCGTAGAGGATCGCGATCTGGCGCCAGTTGGTGTCCTCGGCGCGTGCTGCGCGGGCGTGCTGGGATGCGATCGAGGCCTGCAGGAAGTACCTGCCGACCGGCTTGCCGCGCGCGGCAAGGAGCTCGGCCTGCTGGAGTGCGGCCAGGCCACGGCGGATCAGGGACCGGTCCCAGGTGGCCCGGTCCTGGGCCTCCAGGAGCAGAGGCTCGCCGTGCTCGTCGATCCGGGCGCGCATTCGGGAGCCCTGGATCTCGAGGAGCGCCTGGAGACCCAGGACCTCGGGCTCGTCGGGTTCGAGCCTCGCCAGCATCCGAGCCAGGCGCATCGCTTCGTTCGCCAGGTCGGGACGCATCCAGTCGTCGCCAGCGGTGGCGGTGTAGCCCTCGTTGAAGATCAGGTAGATCACGGCCATCACGTCGTCGAGGCGCTCGACCCGGTCCGGCCCGGTCGGCAGCTCGAAGTCCACCCGGGCCTCGGTGAGCGTCTTCTTGGCGCGTGAGATCCGCTGGCCCATCGCGGATTCGGTGGCCAGGAAGCCGCGCGCGATCTCGCGGGTGGTCAGCCCACCGACCAGGCGGAGGGTGAGCGCGGCCCGCGACTCGGGGGCCAGTGCAGGGTGGCAGGACAAGAAGATGAGCCGCAGCACGTCGTCCTCGATGTAGTCGACTTGTGCGTCGAGGTCGGGCACCTGCGCCTCCTCTCCCCGGAACTGGGCGTGACCGATCTCCTCGGTCTTGTGACGGAGGTTGGCGGCGCGGCGGAAGTGGTCGATGCCGCGGCGCTTGGCGGTGGTCATCAGCCAGGCGGCCGGGTTGCTCGGAAGGCCGGCGACGGGCCACTGATCGAGGGCGGCCACCAGCGCGTCCTGGGCGAGGTCCTCGGCGAGCTCCACGTCGCGGGTCATCCGGGTGAGGGCCCCGACGAGGCGGGCCGACTCGGCCCGCCACGCGGCGGTGACTGCCTCAGCAGTGGTGTCTGCTGGCACGAAGCCAGCCTAGTGACCCCCTCGTCTGCTGCCTCGAGGCGCTACTCGGAGATCTGGCGCAGGGTGGCGACCATCGAACACTCGGGCCAGTACTTCGCGTGCAGGTCAGCGAACTCCTGCTGGCCGGCGATGGCCTCCTCGAGGGTGTCGAACCGCAGGATGGCGAACCCTCCCACGACCTCCTTGGCCTCGGCGTACGGGCCGTCGACGCGCGAGGTCTCACCTTTGCGGACCACGAAGTTGACCGCGTCCTCCGTGCCGAACAGGCCACCGCCATCGAGGAACACCCCCTTGGCGGCCTGCTCGCCGATGTAGCTGTTCATCGCGTCGAACAGCGCTTGCGGCGGCGCTCCGGCGCCCTCTTCCATCCTCACGAATCCCATGAAGCGCGGCATGTTGATCAGTCCTCCTGGTTGGTGGGTGTTGCTCTCCTGCACGTACGTCGAACAGCTGGTGGGCTCTTCGACATCGACGTCAGAACTTTTCCCACCATGATCCAGCCAGCCCACCACGATGTCTGCGTCATCAGGGACTCGACCGCGAGCGCGAGCGCCGGCACGGACGAATCTGCAGATCGGCCGGGCCGGTGTCCGGACCGGCACTACCCGGAGGTGCCGGAGCCCCCGACCAGCTCGTGGAAGGGGGCGACGACCGCCGCGGCGCCCAGCAGCACGGCGCCCGCGAGGAGGCCGAGCCGGACCCCTCCAGGCTGGTCCGACAGCACACCGGAAAGGACCGGGCCGGCGCACTGTCCCAGCGCGAACGTCGCGGTGAGCACCGCGAACGCGGTCGTCCACTGGTGGGCCGGCAGTGCGCGCCTGGCGGCTGCGGTCATCGCGGTGACCACGGTCAGGAAGGCAGCCCCGAACAGCACGGCCGAGGCCATCGCGGCCGCCGACCCGGTATCCAGGACGGGGAGGATCGCACCGGCCACCAGCACCAGCAGCACCAGGAAGAGGCCGACTCCGACGCGCAGCACGGCCAGGACGCGTCCCCAGACGAGAGCCGCGACCGCGCTGGTCGCCCCGAGCACCACCCAGAAGACGGTGACCTCGGTGGCACCGGCCCCGGCCTTGGTCAGGGCCGCGACCACGAAGGTCATGTAGGCGATGTAGCCCGCACCGAACAGCCCGTAGCAGACCAGCAGCGCCCCCAGCGGCCGCAGCCGGGGACGGCCCGACCGCGACGGCGCGGCGGACAGGTCGGTCTCCGGCACGGCCCTGGCCGCCGGCCACGCACCCGCCAGGCAGAGGAAGCAGAGCAGCCCCAGCACCACCCACGCGGTCTTCCAGTTCCCGGCATCCAGCGCGGAGGGCACCACCAGTCCGGACAGCACGATGCCGACGCCGGGCCCGGCGAAGTAGACCGCCAGCAGCAGGGTCGCCTGCCGGCGCGAGCCCTCGCGCCCGGCCTGGGCGGTCAGTCCGCCACCGATGACGAAGCAGATCGCCCCGCTGACGCCGGAGACGACCCGGAGCACCAGCAGGACCGTCAGGCTCCCGGTGGCCGCCGAGGCCAGCACCGCGACCGCCGTGATCACCATGGACAGCAGGAACCAGCGCCGTTCGCCGCCGTGCCGGACCGCGGTCGGGACCAGCAGCGCGCCGGCGAGGTAGCCCACCGCGTTGGCGGTGTTCAGCGACCCCGCCGCGGTGAACGACCAGTGCAGCTCGCGCCGCATGGCGGGCAGGACCAGGGCGTAGGCGAACCGGGCCAGGCCGAGCACCTCGGCCGGACCGAGGAGAAGCCCCAGCGCCACGACGATCGACGAGACCTGGGGACCGGAGGGTTCTCGAGCCCTGTGCCTGCGATCCATCTCGAACACCCTCAATCTGACTCACACCTGGCCACCGCGGTGATCGCCGACCCCCGAGCGATGCGGCTGCGACCACCTGCAACGGTGACCCGCCGGGTGGTGTCCTCAGGCGGATGAGCCCACCCGGGGCGTCCCGGACCAGACAGCCTCGCGCAGCTCGAACTTGCGGATCTTGCCGGACCCCGTCTTCGGCAGCGCGCCGAACTCGAACCGGTCGGGCACCTTGAACCCGGCCAGCCGCTCGCGCACGTGTGCCTTCAGTTCTTCGGGACTCGCGCTCTGCCCGGGCTTGAGGGTCACCCAGGCCATCGGCCGCTCGCCCCACTTGTCGTCGGGGACCGGGATCACAGCGGCCTCGAGGACCGCCGGATGGCTGACCAGGACGGCCTCGACCTCGACCGAGGAGATGTTCTCTCCTCCGGAGATGATCACGTCCTTGGCACGGTCGCGGATCTCCAGGTAGCCGTCGGGGTGCAGCACGCCCAGGTCACCGCTGCGGAACCAACCATCGGGCGCGGCCGCCGCGGTGGCCTCCGGATCGCGGTAGTAGCCCAGCATCACGTCGTTGCCACGCAGGGCGACCTCGCCCATCGTCACGCCGTCGTCGGGGACGTCCGCGCCGTGGGCGTCGACGACGCGCACCCGCTGGGCGACGACGTTGGCCACGCCCTGCCGCGACCGTCGTACCGCCTGCTCGGCCACCGGGAGCAGGTTCCACTCCGAGCGCCAGTCGCAGATCACGATGGGCCCGAAGGTCTCGGTCAGCCCGTAGAGGTGGGTCACGGCCAGGCCGAGGTCCGCGCACCGCTCCAGCAGCGTGGGCGAGGGCGGTGCGCCGCCGACCGCGACCACCACCTCGCGGTCCGCGATCGGGGCGGCGTCGGGGTGGTTGACCAAGGAGGTCAGCACGGTCGGGGCGCCGCACAGGTGGGTCACCGACTCGGTCGCGAACAGCTCCCACACACGAGCCGGGTCCACGGCGGGCAGGCAGACGTGGGTGCCCCCCGCGGCGGTGACGGCCCAGGTGAAGCACCAGCCGTTGCAGTGGAACATCGGCAGCGTCCACAGGTAGACGGCGGCGCTGGTGAGGTGGAAGTGGGTGCACATCGCGAGCGCCTGCAGGTAGGCGCCGCGGTGGTGGTACATCACGCCCTTCGGGGTGCCGGTGGTGCCGCTGGTGTAGTTCAGCGCCATCAGGGCGCGCTCGTCGCCGACCGGCACGACCAGGGGCGCGGCCGCCCCGAGCAGCGCCTCGTAGTCGGGGCCCGCCTCGACGACCCGGCGGTCCGAGCCCGCACCCCGGTCCGGCCCGACGACCTGGTCGGCCAGGTCCCGGAGCTCGGCCGCAACCAGCAGCACCTTCGCGTCGGCGTGCTCGAGGATCGTGCGCAGCTCGGCGGCCGACAGCCGGACGTTGAGGGCGACCAGCACCGCGCCGGCGTAGAGCACCCCGTAGTGCGCCTCCAGCATCAGCGACGAGTTCGGGGCCAGCACCGCGACCCGGTCGCCGGGGTGCACGCCGAGCTCCGCCAGCATCCCAGCTTGGTGCAGGCAGCGGTCCCGGAACTGTGCGTAGGTCCAGCGCCGCTCGCCCTCCACCACCGCGACCCGGTCGCGAAAGACCAGCGCGGACCGGTCGAGGAAGGCAGTCGGGGTCAGCGCCTCGAAGCCGGCCTCGCCGACGCTCGTGCTCTGTGCCACCGCTCCATCATGGCACCCGCGGCAGGCCCGACCGGGCGCCCGGTTGAATATCGGGACTGCCGAGCCTAGGATCAGCAAAATCGAGCCCGGTACAGCCAACCCGGGTGTCGAAATCCGAAGGTCACAGAGCCATGGAGAGCCAGCAGCCTCTTCCTGAGCAGCGGGAGAACGCCGAGCCCGCCGGTTCGGCCCCTGCCCTCCCGTCCGACCTGCTCACGGTCTCGGCATCCCTCTTCCGCAGGCACGGTTACGCCGGCACGACCACCCGCCAGCTGGCCGCCGCGATGGGCATCGGCAAGGCGTCGCTCTACCACTACATCGACACCAAGGAAGACCTGCTCTACACGCTCTGCGTGCGCAGCCTGGAGACGATCACCGACCAGGTGCGCGCCGCGGTCGAGCGCTCCGACCCCCCAGAACGCGTCAGCGCCATGATCGCCGCCCATGTGCGGTCGATGCTCCACGACCAGGACATGCACGCGGTGATGCTGCTCGAGCTCCGCTCGCTGTCGCGTCCGCGTCTCGACGACGTGATCAGCCGCCGCGACCGCTACGAGTCGAACGTGGAAAGCGTCCTGGCCCACGGTCAGCGCGCCGGGATGATCCGCACCGACATCAAGTCCAGGCACCTCGCCCTCGGACTGCTGAACCTGCTCAACTGGACGATCTTCTGGTACCGGCTCAGCGGCGAGCTGAACCCGGACGAGGTCGTCACCATGATGCGCACGATCTTCCTCGACGGCGTGCGGCCACCGCAGACCACCTGAGTCGGACAGCTCGAAGAATGTGGAGAAGGAGACCATGAACCACGGCCCATGCGAATCAACTGCCCTACGCCGTCGCGGTCCTCGCGCGGCCGCAACGGGCGCTGCCCTGGTCGCCCTGTCCCTGGCCCTGGCCGCCTGCGGAAGCGGGGGGTCCTCTGGCTCGGGTTCGGGCAGCAACGCGGGCGCGACCGCCCCCGGGGTCACCGCAAACAGCATCACCTTCGGTCAGACCGCGCCGCACACCGGTCCTACCGGTGAGTACGGCCAGTCCGCGTACGGCGTCACGGCCTACTTCGACATGGTGAACGCCAAGGGTGGCGTCAACGGTCGCAAGCTCAAGCTGATCTCCCTCGACGACCACTACGACCCGCCGACCGCGCTGCAGGACACGAAGAAGCTGGTCTACCAGGACCACGTCTTCGCCGAGGTGGCCGTCAACGGGTCCGCCACGACCAACGCCGACCTGACCGTGCTGGTCCCGCAGAACGTCCCCCTGGTCGGACCACAGAGTGGTGACCAGTTCCTGCAGCCGTTCAAGAAGAGCGTCTACAACGTCTGGCCGTCCTACGTCGTCGAGGGCAAGACGATGGGCGACTTCGCGATCAACAACCTGCACCTGACGCACGTGATCGCCTTCTACCAGAACGACCCGTTCGGCCAGGCCCTTCTGCAGGGCGTGGAGCAGAGCGCGGCGGCCTCAAAGCTCGCGGCGAAGATCAGCTACGACCCGACTCAGACCGACTTCAGCACCGACGCGCTCAAGGCCAAGAACGCAAACGGCGACGGCGTGCTGTTCCTCTCGGTGCCGGGGTCCACCAACGCCATGGAGAACTCGATGGCGTCGATCAACTACAAGCCCAAGCTGATCATGTCCCAGGTCTCCGCGATCCCCGGTAGCTCCTTCTCGGCCGCCCCGCAGGAGTTCCCCGGCGCCTACGTCGGGGCATTCGTGCAGCCGCTGAACCCACCGGCGAACGCAGAGGCCAAGCAGTTCGTGGACGCGATGAAGAAGTACCAGCCGGGCAAGCCGATCTCGGTGTTCTCCGGGTGGGGCTGGATCGAGGCGCAGACCGCCGTGGCCGGCCTGAAGAACGTGCACGGCTCGCTCACCCGGGACTCCTACGAGGCCGGACTGAACAGCATCAAGAACCTGAAGACCATGGGCGGTTCGGTCACCTACGGTCCCCACGACCACATCGGGCTGACCTGCGAGTTCGTGGTGCAGGCGCGCAACAGGAAGTTCGTGCCCGTGCAGGGAGGTCCCTCGTGCCAGTGACCGCAGCCGTCCTCGTCGTGCGGACCGAGGGCTGACCCGACCGTGCAGACCTTCGCCCAATACCTCCTCGGGAGTGTCGGGTTCGGTGGGATCTACGCGCTCGCCGCCCTCGGGCTGGTGCTGATCTTCAAGACCTCGGGCGTGGTGAACTTCGCCTTCGGGGCTCTGGCCAGCCTGTCCACGATGATCCTCTGGGCCGGCATCCACCGGCTGCACGTGTCCGTGGGCATCGCCTGGGTCATCGCGGTGGTCGCCGCGCTCATCATCGGAGGCCTTTGCGAGGTGCTCCTGCTGGAGCGGCTCCGCCGGGCGCCGATCACCATCCAGATCGTGCTGACCCTGGGCCTGCTGCTGCTGATAGAGGGCATCAGCGGGCTGGTCTGGGGGTACACCCCCAAGGGCATCCCGCTCGTCATCGGCGGGAAGTCGATCGGGGGCAACGGATTCTTCATCGCCCGAGACGACATCTTCATCGTGGCGCTGACCCTCGTCGTCGCCCTGGTGATGACCGTGGTCTTCCAGCGCTCCCGGATCGGGCTCGGGATGCGAGCGGTGGCAGCCGACCGCGAGACCGCGGCGCTGATGGGGGTGCCGGTACGTCGCTACGTCCTCGCCTCCTGGTCGATCGGCGTGATGATCACCTCGCTGTCGGCGTTCCTGGTCGCCCCGAAGGTGAGCCTGTCGCCCACGATGATGGAGGACATCGCGGTCTTCGCGTTCGCGGCCGCGGTGCTCGGCGGGTTCGGCTCGCTGGTGGGGGCGGTGGTGGGCGGGTTCGTCGTGGGCATCGCCGCCAACCTGATCGCCGGCTACCTGTCCACCAACTACCAGCTCACCCTCGTGTTCGTGCTGATCGTCGTGGTGCTCTACCTGCGACCCAACGGGCTCTTCGGCAGAGCCGCCGTAGCGAGGCAGTGACCATGAGCCCCGCTTCGCGGACCGTGCCGGGTGGTCGAGCCGCCGCCCGGATCGCCCAGTGGGCGATGGTCGGCGCGGTCGTGGTCATCGGCGTCCTGTTCCCACAGGTCTACGGGCAGGACTTCTACGCCGTCACGATCGCCACCGAGTGCATCGTCTACGCGCTGATCACGATCAGCCTCAACCTGCTCGTCGGTTACGGCGGCCAGATCTCCCTGGGGCAGGCGGGCCTGGTGGCCATCGGCGGCTACGCCGGTGCCTACATCCTCGAGAAGGTCCCGAGCCTGCCCTTCCCGGTGGAGCTGGCGTTCGCGGCGGTGCTCACCACGATCGCCGGCCTGATCCTCGGCCTTCCCACCGGCCGGCTGCGAGGCCACTATCTGGCCGTGGTCACGCTCGGGTTGGGCGTGGCCATTCCCCAGATCGCGCTGAACCTGACCAGCATCACCAACGGCAGGACCGGGCTGATCGTCAACCCCGCCTCGATCGGCAGCCTCGCCCTGGCCTCTCCGGTAGCGATCTACTACATGTGCTTCGTCGTGACCTGCCTGTCGGTGATCGCCATCCACAGCCTGCTGAAGACACGCACCGGGCGGGCCTTCATGGCAGTGCGCGACAGCGAGCAGGCCGCGGCGGCGATGGGCATCAACGTCCAGCGCACCAAGATCACGCTGTTCGCCGTGAGCGCCTTCTTCGCCGGCATCGGCGGAGACCTCTTCGGCCACCTGCAGAACCTGGTGGCTCCTGGGGCCTTCCCGTTCTCGCTGTCCCTGTTCTTCCTCGCCGCGGTGATCGTCGGCGGCTCGGCGTCGCTGCCGGGCTCGGTCATCGGCGCGATCCTCCTGGTCCTCGCCGACACCCAGACCACCAGCCTGCCCGGCTTCGAGCCGGTGGTCGTCGGCGGTGTGGTGGTCCTGGTCCTGCTGATCATCCCCGGCGGTCTGGCCGCCGTCCCGGCGACTCTGATGCGCCTGCGATCCCGGCAGGGCCGACGCCGGGCGCGGACCGGTTCCCTGGCCTCCGGTGCGGGGGACTGACCATGCTCGAGGTTCGCGGGCTCAAGCTGGCCTTCGGGGGCGTCCAGGCCATCGACGGGCTGGACTTCACCGTCCCCGATGGCACCGTGACCGCGCTGATCGGCGCCAACGGCGCCGGCAAGACGTCGGTGCTCAACGTGCTCAGCCGCTTCTACCAGCCCCAGGCCGGCACGGTCGTCTACAACGGCACCGACCTGCTGCGGTTGCGTGCCCACAAGCTGGTCCACGCCGGCGTGGGCCGCAGCTTCCAGAACGTCGCACTCTTCCAGGAGCTGCCGGTCCTGGACAACCTGCTCGTCGGTGCGGACCACCTCGGCCGCACGGGACTGCTCCGCAACACCCTGCGCACCCCCGGGGCGCGCCGCCACGAGCGCAGGGCCCGGGAGCGCGCTGAGCGCGTGATGGAGTTCCTCGAGATCACCGACCTGCGGCACCGCCGGGCTGGAGACCTCTCCTTCGGCGACAGGAAGCTGGTCGACATGGGGCGGGCGCTGACCTCCGGACCGTCGTTGCTGCTCCTCGACGAGCCGGCCAGCGGCATGGCCGAGAGCCAGCGCGACTGGCTCGGTCAGGTGATCCGGCGGATCCCGGACGAGTTCGGGGCCAGCGTGCTGCTGATCGACCACGACATGGGCCTGGTGCTGGGCGTCTCCGCGTCAGTCGTGGTGATGGACTTCGGCCGCAAGATCGCCGAGGGCGACCCCGACGCGGTACGCCGCGACGAACGGGTCATCGCCGCCTACCTGGGAGAGGACTGACGTGCTCACCGTCGACTCGATCGACTGCTCCTACGGACCGGTCCAGGCACTCATGGGCCTGTCCCTGGAAGCGACGGACGGCGCGTTCATCGCCATCCTGGGGGCGAACGGGGCCGGCAAGAGCACCACCCTGAAGGCGATCGCCGGCCTGGTTCGGCCCACTCGTGGCCGGGTGCTCTTCCGCGGCCGCAACCTGGCCCGGCTCGGCCCGGAGCGGCGTCTCTCCCTCGGCATCGCCCTGTGCCCGGAGGGCCGACGGGTCTTCCCCGACTTCACCGTGGCGGAGAACCTCCGGGTCGGTGGCCATCGCCTGAACCGGCGCGTGCTCGGCGACCGGGTGGACCAGACGCTGCAGCTGTTCCCCGCGCTGAAGGACCGGATGGGCCAGTCTGCGGGCTCGCTCTCCGGAGGCGAGCAGCAGATGCTCGCCATCGCCCGGGCCCTGATGACTGAGCCGTCGCTGCTGCTGCTGGACGAGCCGAGCCTCGGCCTGGCCCCGATGATCACCCGACAGGTCTTCGACGCCGTCGACGGGATCCGGAAGCAGGGCACCACGGTGGTGCTCGTCGAGCAGAACCGGCTGGCGCTGCGCTACGCCGACTACGCCTACGTGCTCGGCAACGGCAGGCTGCGGCTCGAGGGGCCGGCCGGGGAGGTCCAGGACGACGAGAGGCTGCGCAGCGCCTACCTGGGCTGAGGACGCGGCTCTGCACTCACGGCCGGCTGCGTCGAGGGGGTTGTGTGCGCCATCAGGGACTCGAACCCCGAACCCGCTGATTAAGAGTCAGCTGCTCTGCCAATTGAGCTAATGGCGCGCGAAGCGAATGGAACCTTAGCAGCGCATCCCCGACGAGGCGAAATCGCCGCCGCCTGGTGCCGTGCCCGTCCTCTTGCCACGCCAAACTGCCTCTCCGCAGACGACGTGCCCTGTGCGGGGAGGCAGTTCGGGCTCCTCACCTGGGAAACCGGGCGCCACCTCAGCGCATCGCGAGCACGGCCTGGGCGGCGTTGTGGCCGCCGAGCCCCGAGACCGCCCCGCCGCGGCGGGCGCCGGAGCCGCAGAGCAGCACCGCGTCCACGTCGGTGGCCACGCCCCACTGCTGGGCGGGAGTGACCAGCGACTCCCGGTTGGAGGCCCACGGCCACGACAGGTCGCCGTGGAAGATGTGCCCGCCAGGCATGGCGAGGTCGCGCTCGACGTCCTGCGGCACCTTGGCCTCGATGCAGGGCTGGCCGTCCGCAGTCCTCATCACGCAGTCCAGCAACGGTTCGGCGAGGTGGGTGTCGATCGCGGCGATGGCGCGCCGTACGGCTTCGTCCCGCACCGCCTCGGTGTCGGCAACGAAGAGCGCCTCGGGCATGTGCACCCCGAAGTAGGTGAGCGTCTGGGCCCCCTGGCGCCCGAGCGAGCCGACGATGGAGTCGTCGGTCAGGGAGTGGCAGTAGAGCTCTCCGGGCGGCACCGTTGGCAGGGTGCCGGCCGCGGCCTCGGCGTAGGCCCGGGCGAGCGAGGAGTACTCCTCGGCGACGTGGAAGGTGCCGGCGAACGCGACCGCCGGGTCGTCGCCGGACTTGAGTCGGGGGAGCCGGGACAGCAGGAAGTTGATCTTGAGCTGGGAACCCGAGGGCTTGGTGTCCGCGCCCGGATCGTCGCCCATCAGGATGCGCAGCACCCACGGGGCGATGTTGCCCAGGGCGAAGCGCGCCCGCACCGTGTGGCTGCACGTGCCGTCGTGCCAGCTGACCTCGGCGCCGTCGGCGCCCGCCGCGATGTCGCTGACCCCCGCGCCGACCAGGACCTCGGCCCCCGCGCGGCTGGCGGCCTTCGTCAGGGCGCCGGTGACCGCCCCCATGCCACCGACCGGGACCCGCCACTCGCCGGTGCCGTTGCCGATCACGTGGTAGAGGAAGCAGCGGTTCTGCACCAGCGAGGGATCGTTGAGGTCGGCGAAGGTGCCGATCACCGCGTTGGTCGCGACGACCCCGCGGACCAGGTCGTCCTCGAACCGCTGCTCGATGACCTCGCTCAGGGGGCGCTCCACCAGCGCCTGCCACATCTCGGGGTTCACCCGCTCGCGCATCTCCCGCGCGGTGACCAGCGGCTCGGTCAAGGTGGGTGCGACCTGCTGGGCGAAGGCGTGCACGTCGGTGTAGAACCGGCGCCAGGCTGCGTACTCGTCGTCGGAGGAGGTCAGCGCGAAGAAGGACGAGCGGGTCGCCGGACCCTCGTCGTGCTCGACGAGCAGACCGACCTCGCGCCCGTCCCGGAGGGACGGCGAGTAGGAGGCGGTGGGACGTGAGCGCAGCTCGAGGTCGAGGCCGAGCTCGCGGATCACCTGGTCGGGCAACAGCGACACGAGGTAGGAGTAGCGCGAGAGCTCCGCATCGAGGCCCGGGAACGCCGGCGCGCTGACGGCGGCGCCGCCGACGTGGTCGAGCCGCTCGAGCACCAGCGTGCTCAGCCCGGCGCGGGCGAGGTACGCCGCTGCCGTCAGGCCGTTGTGCCCGCCGCCGACCACGACCACGTCGTACGCGCGCTTCGATGCTCCTGCCATGGGCAGCACGTTATCGGGCGGCTGCGGACATTTCGCGTATACGGGGCGCCGCCCTGTCGGAATATTCAATCTTCAACTATCGTTGACCGAGGGCACGACCAACGAGAAGAGGG
Organism: Nocardioidaceae bacterium; assembly: GCA_025980475.1. Lineage (GTDB taxonomy): Bacteria > Actinomycetota > Actinomycetes > Propionibacteriales > Nocardioidaceae > Marmoricola. The sequence goes on from JAICXL010000002.1 coordinate 40,190, forward strand.
ATGCCCGATGCCAGCTGTCACCGTTCCCGACCTGACCGTCCTCGACCGCCTCGGCACACCGGGGCTGGGCGACACCGTCCGCCCGGTCAAGCAGGTGATCACCGCACCGAAGGGTTACGAGGGCGAGGGCTTCCCCGTCCGCCGCGCCTTCGCCGGGGTCGACCTGAGCGATCTCGACCCGTTCGTGCACATGGACCAGATGGGGGAGGTGGAGTACGCCCCCGGCGAGCCCAAGGGCACACCGTGGCACCCCCACCGCGGGTTCGAGACCGTCACCTACATCATCGACGGCGTCTTCGACCACCGCGACAGCCATGGTGGCGGTGGCTCGATCACCAACGGGGACACCCAGTGGATGACCGCCGGCGCGGGCCTGCTGCACATCGAGACACCCCCCGAGTGGCTGGTGCAGTCCGGGGGGCTCTTCCACGGCATCCAGCTCTGGGTCAACCTGCCGCGCTCGGCGAAGTGGAACCCGCCCGCCTACCAAGACATCCGGTCCGCGCAGGTCGGCCTCGCGGCGTCGACCGATGCCGGCGCGCTCGTGCGCGTCATCGCCGGCCACGTCGGCCAGACGGCCGGTCCCGGGTCGACGTACACCCCGATGACGATGGTGCACGCCACCGTCGCCCGCGGTGCCCGGCTCGACCTGCCGTGGGAGCCGTCCTACAACGCGCTCGTCTACGTGCTGTCCGGTCGCGGCACGGTGGGCACCGAGGGGCGCCCGCTGGAGACGGGCAACCTCGCCGTGCTCGGCGCCGGTGACTTCCTGACCCTGCGTGCCTCCGACCACCCCGACGGCCGGACGCCGGACCTCGACGTGCTCGTGATCGGCGGAGAGCCGATCCGTGAGCCGGTCGCGTGGGCGGGCCCGTTCGTGATGAACACCAAGGCCGAGGTCATGCAGGCGTTCGAGGACTTCCAGGCCGGCAGTATGGGCCAGATTCCCGCCGTTCACGGCGCGCCCACCCACCTGATCGAGGGCTGAGGCCCATCCAGAACGACCGCAGGCCAGAGGAGATCCTCCGGCCTGCGGTGCTGGTGGGGTGAGTGACGGGACTTGAACCCGCGGCCCCCTGGACCACAACCAGGTGCTCTACCAGCTGAGCTACACCCACCATGCGAGGGACGAGTGTACAGGCTCGTCAGGCGTCCCCAGACCCGGACTCGTCGCGTCCGAGAGCGCCCTGGTGCAGGGCTGCGAGACGCCGGCTCTCGTTGGTGTCCGGCCCCGGCGGAGGCACGAAGACAGCGTCGCGGTAGTAGCGCAGCTCCTCGATGCTCTCCCGGATGTCGGCCAGCGCCCGATGGTTGCCGGACTTCTCCGGAGCGTTGTAGTAGGCGCGCGGGTACCCCCGTCGGGCGAGTTCCTTGATCGAGGAGACGTCGACGATGCGGTAGTGCAGGAACGACTCCAGCTCCGGCATGTCCCGAGCGAGGAAGGCCCGGTCGGTGGCGACGGTGTTGCCGGCCAGCGGCGGCCGGCTGCCGTCGGGACAGTGCTGCTTGACATAGCTGAGTACGGCGTCCTCCGCGGCCGTCATCGTCACCCCGCGCGGCAGCTCCTCGAGCAGGCCCGAGCTCGTGTGTATCTCCCGGACGAAGTCGATCATCTGCTCCAGCGCCCCCGGCGGAGGCGCGATCACGATGTCGATCCCGTCACCGAGGACGTTCAGATCGAAGTCGGTGACCAGCGCGGCCACCTCGATCAGGGCGTCCCGGCCGAGGTCGAGCCCGGTCATCTCACAGTCGATCCACACGAGTCGGTCGTTCACGAGCCGTGAGCCTACTCAAGGGCCGCATGTGGACGCCCCCTAGAGTTCCCCTGATGTCCTCGAACACCCCCGACGAGATGAGCGAACGCCGCCGCGCCAGCGCCGCGCATGCCCAGGCGGAGCAGGACGCGGGCGAGCGGTTCCGGTCGCTGCTCCTCGGCGTCGGCGCCGTCATCCTCATCGGCGCGGTCGTGGCCGGTGTGATCATCTTCCAGGGCGGCGGGGGCGGCACTGTCGGCGTCATCCGGCATCCCCCGAAGGTGACCACGACAGCTCACGGGATCGCGGTCGGCCGGCCTGCCGCGCCCGTGCACGTGGTGGTCTATGAGGACTTCCTCGACAGGGGGAGCACGCGGTTCGAGATGGGCTCGCGCGACTACCTGCACACCGACGCCGCAGCGGGCCGGGTGTACGTGGAGTACCGACCGATCGCCAGAGCCGACCAGGCCTCGACCCGGGCGCTCAACGCCTTCGCCGCTGTGCTCGACACGGCCGGGCCGAAGGCCGCACTGAAGTTCCACGACCTGCTCTTCGACCAGCAGTCCTCGGGGACGGCTCCAGCGCCAGCGGCGACGCAGCTGGTCTCGCTGGCCGTGGAGGCGGGCGCGAGGCGGGCCGCCGCCCAGGGGCCGGTCAGCTCGCTGGGTTACCAGCAGTGGGTCGACGGCGCCGACGCCGCTGCCTCGAAGGCGCACGTGCGCACCACACCCAGCGTGCTGGTGGGCGGCACGAAGCTGCCCGGCACGGTCGACCAGGTGGTCGACGAGCTCGAGACCAGGATCGCCAAGGAGGGCTGACCCCATGAGCCGAGATCTGTCCGCCTTCGTCGCGGGCCTGCCCAAGGCAGAGCTGCACGTGCACCACGTCGGCTCTGCGTCACCCCGCATCGTCTCCGAGCTCGCTGCTCGCCACCCCGGGAAGGTGCCCAGTGACCCCGGCGAGCTCGCGTCATTCTTCGCGTTCCGCGACTTCGCCCACTTCATCGAGGTCTACCTGGCCGTCGTCGACCTGGTCCGCACCGCCGAGGACGTGCGGCTGCTCACCTACGAGGTCGCGCGCGAGATGGCGACCGGCCAGAACGTGAAGTACGCCGAGCTCACCTGCACGCCCTACACCTCCGTGAAGGCTGGGGTCCCCATCGAGGCCTTCAACGAGGCGATCGAGGACGCCCGGGTCGCTGCCGAGCGCGACTTCGGCATCGAGCTGCGCTGGATCTTCGACGTCCCCGGTGAGTTCGGGGTGCCCGCCGCCGACGACACCCTGGACTGGGCACTCCACCACGCGCCCGACGCGCTGATCGGGTTCGGACTCGGTGGTCCCGAGGTCGGCGTGCCCCGGCCCCTGTTCCAGCGACACTTCGAAGCTGCCCGTGCCGCCGGGCTGCACAGCGTGCCGCACGCCGGCGAGACCACCGGTCCCCAGACGGTCTGGGACGCCCTGAAGCTGCTGGGCGCGGAGCGGATCGGCCACGGCACCTCCTCGGCCCAGGACCCCGCGCTGCTCGCCCACCTCGCCGAGCACCGGATCCCGCTCGAGGTCTGCCCCTCGTCGAACGTCGCCACGCACGCGGTCGAGTCGCTGGGGGAGCACCCGATCACCGCATTCCGCGACGCCGGCGCCGTCATCACCGTCAACAGCGACGACCCGCCGATGTTCGGCACCACGCTCAACCGCGAGTACGAGATCGCCGCCGACCTGCTCGGGCTCGACCGGCTGGGTCTGGCCGGCCTCGCGAAGTCGGCCGTGTCCGCTTCGTTCCTCGATGAGCACGGCAAGACCCGGCTGGCTGCGGACATCGACGCCCATCTGGCCGCCTTCGAATGATCCCGGCATCGTGCCGGGCGTGTCGCTGACCGGGACGGCGCCACCGATCACTTAGAAAGGTGGTGGGCCTGCGGAGTATGAGACCGCAGGCCCTCGACATCCCCGCGAAGGGTGCCCCCGACAGGACTCGAACCTGTGACCCGCGGATTAGAAGTCCGCTGCTCTATCCAGCTGAGCTACGGGGGCTGGGCGACCAGATTATGCCGTAGCCGGACCTCGTCCGCATCGCGACGGAGTGGTCCAGGTCCCACCGGTTTCTGCCCGGTTTCGCCGCGGGTGGACGCCGCTCCGGGTTAGGGTCCCGCCGGAGTTGGGGGAGCCATATTGCGAATCTTCACCGGGGAGCACGGCGGCCGCATCGCCGTCTGGATCACCGCGGCACTGGCCCTGGTGGCACCCACCGGGGGCGCCGTGCACCACGTAGCGGCGCCGGCCCAGCCACCCTCGGTGGTGGTCGCGTCGCCGTCGGCACCAGTGCGGCAGACCCAGCCGCCGCGCGCCGACGCCACCCGTGCGGCCACCGAGTTGGGCGGCAAGCGCAGCGGTGCCCACCAGCCGCGCCCCTCACGGCGCCGCGCTCTGGAGCAGGAACGCGCCAGCCGCTCGGACGCCCGACAGCCGCACCACCATGCCCGGCACCACCATGCCCGGCACCACCATGCCCGGCACCACCACGGCCGGCACCACCACGGCCGGCACCACCACGCCCGGCACCACCACGCCCGGCACGGGCACGCCCGGCACCACCACGCCCGGCACGGGCACCACCGGGCCCGGCACGGGCATGCCCGGCACCACCACGCCCGGCACCACCACGCCCGGCGCGGGCACCAACACGCCCGGCACCACCGGTGGGTCGGGCACCGCTCGCAGCTGCCGGACAGCCACACCCGCGCGGTGGCGGCTGCGCGGCGCGCCCATCGGCTGGCCCGGCCGTGGGTGAGTGCCGGCCGCGACATCAGCTGGCCGCAGTGCCCACCCGACGTCGGCATCCGCAGGGGCAAGGGATTCGGCGCCCCGATGCCGGGCCCGCACGTGCGCTTCGTCATCATCGGGCTCACCAACGGTCGCGCGTTCACCCGCAACCACTGCCTCGACATGCACCTGCGCTGGGCGAAGCGGCACCACGCGTGGACCGGCGCCTACGCGATGACCACCTATCCGACCCGCGACCAGATCGCCCGCCAGGGGCGGCGCGGCCCCTACCGGCACCGCCACTACCGCGGGCGGCTGGCCAACGCGGCCTTCGCAGCGGCGCAGTTCAACGTCGCCACGATGAGGCGCCACCACTTCTCCCCACCGCACGTGTGGCTGGACATCGAGCCCTCATCGGTGCGCCCCTGGCACGGGCACCCAGAGAACCGCGTCGTGGTCCGCGCGTGGATCCGGGCCTACCGCCACGCCGGCTTCGGCGTCGGCGTCTACTCCACGCCGTACCTCTGGCACGGCATCGTGGGACGGATGCGGCCGGGCCTGCCCGAGTGGCGTACGGCGGGGCCGGCGTCGGCGCGGTCAGCCCTCGGGAAGTGCAGCACCGACCGATTCCAGGGCGGCCGCGCGGTGATCGCGCAGTGGTGGTCGACGAGTCGCGACTTCGACCGGGTCTGCCCCGGCTTCCAGCGCGGCCGGACGATGAAGAGGTTCTTCCACAAGTACTGAGGGAGGCCGCGCTCAGCGCAGCGAGCCCATCCACTCCTCCACGGCATCCGGGTCGCGCGGGAGCCCGGCGGAGAGGTTGCGGCAGCCGTCGGCAGTGACGACGACGTCGTCCTCGATCCGGATACCGATGCCGCGAAGCTCCTCGGGCACCAACAGGTCGTCCTCCTGGAAGTAGAGCCCTGGCTCCACAGTGAGCACCATGCCCACCTCGAGGTCGCCCTCGGGATAGATCTCCGTGGCCGCCGAGGCGCAGTCGTGCACGTCGAGCCCCAGCATGTGGCTGGTGCCGTGCAGCGTCCACCGCGCATAGACCCGGCTCTCGGGGTCGAGCGCCTCCTCGGCCGGGCAGGGGAGCAGGCCCATGCCCTCCAGGGCCTGTGCGAGGACGTCCATCGCGGCGTGGTGCGCCGCCCGGAACGGCGCGCCCGGCCGGACCGCGTCGATGCCCGCCTGTTGCGCCTGCAGAACCACGGAGTAGAGCTCGCGCTGGAGCGGGGTGTAGCGGCCGTCGATGGGCAGCGTGCGGGTGACGTCCGCGGTGTAGAGCGAGGTCGCCTCGGCGCCCATGTCGAGCAGCACCATCTCGCCCGGTGTGATCGGGCCCGTGTTGTCGATCCAGTGCAGCGTCGTGGCGTGCCGGCCGCCGCCGACGATCGAGTCGTAGCCGATGTCATTGCCCATCGCCCGCGCCCGGCGGAAGAACGTGCCCTCGACCCAGCGCTCACCGAACTCCAGCACGCGATCCCACTCGCGGACGCAGTCCTCGAAGCCGAGCGTGGTGATGTCACAGGCGCGCTGCAGCTCGGACAGCTCCCACTCGTCCTTGACCAGGCGCAGCTCCGAGAGCACCCGGGCGAGCTCCTTGTCGTGCTGCGCGTCGCCGGCGACCAGGGCGTCCACCCGGGCGTCCACGCCGCGCAGCACGCGCGTCTTCCCCGAGGTGACGAGCCGGTCGCCCAACTCGTCGAGGTGCCGGGTCTCGATGCCCAACGAGGAGGAGATCTCGCGCAGTGATGGCCGCCGGCCGGCCCAGAGCTCGCCGTACTGCCGGTCCCGGAAGAACTCGTCGGTATCCCGGGAGCTGCGCGGCCGGGCATACAGGACGGCCTCGCCGGCCTCGACCACCAGGACCGCGTCGCTGGTCTGGTTGCCGGAGAGATAGGTGTGGGCGGTCTCGGGCCGGAAGCGGTAGTCGGTGTCGTTGGCGCGCACCTTGAAGTTGCCCGCGGGCACGACGAGCCGCTCACCGGGGAAGATGCCCGCCAGCCGCTCGCGTCGCGCGGCCGCCCAGGAAGTCATCGGGTGCGCCGGCACGTCGAGCTCGCGGTCACCCCACCCCGTCCGCATGAACGCGGCGTAGGCCTGTGGGACGGCGGGATCGTGGCCCTCGGTGTGCAGCCCGCTCAACTGTTGGGCGCTCTCCGACGCGGTGTCCTCGTCTATCGGTTCGGTGGTGTCGTCGCTCACTCCGCCACTGTACGACCGGCTGGACGTCGCTCGCCGCGTCCACGGCTGCCGCGGCTGCCCGCGCCCTCGTTACGCTACGCGCATGCGAACCCGTCGGGCCGGTGTCCTCTTCACCGCCGTCGTCACCCTGGCGATGCTGGTGGGCGCCGGACTGATCGGCCTCGTCCTGCTGGGCCAGGGCGCTCCGGGAGCCGTCGTGGTGGGCACCCTGCTCGCTGCGGTGCCCGTCGCCCCGCTGATCGGCTGCTACCTGTGGCTGGACCGCTACGAGCCCGAGCCGCGCACGCTGCTGGTCCTCGGGCTCGGTTGGGGAGCCTTCGTGGCGACCAGCGCTGCGCTGGTGCTGCAGCTGTTCGACCACTTCGCCCTCGACGCGACCCGGGCCTTCGAGGGCACGGTCGTCGCCCCGCTGACCGAGGAGGCCGCCAAGGGGCTCTTCGTGCTCCTGCTGCTGATCTTCCGCCGGCGTGAGATCGACGGCGTCCTGGACGGGATCGTCTACGCCGGCATGGTCGGCATCGGCTTCGCCTTCACCGAGAACATCCTCTACCTGACCTCCGCCTACCTCGGCGCCGAGGGCGGCCAGGGGGGCCTGGCCGGAGCGGTCCAGCTCTTCGTGCTGCGCTGCATCTTCAGCCCCTTCGCGCACCCCTTCTTCACCGCGTTCACCGGCATCGGGATCGGCCTCGCGGTGACCGCGCGCAGCCATGCCGTCCGGTTCCTCGCGCCGATCGGCGGGTACGTCGTCGCGGTGTGCCTGCACGGCCTCTGGAACGCCACCCTGATGCTCAACGGCGGCCAGGGCGCGGTCGGTGCCTACGTGTTGCTGATGGTGCCCGCGTTCCTGCTCGTCGCGAGCTTCGCGGTCTGGACGCGCCAGCACGAGAAGCGGGTGCTCACCACCGCGCTGCTCGACTGCGCGCGGCGCGGCTTCCTCGACCCGCGCGAGGTCCCGTGGCTGGTGCGCCTCAGTGCCCGGCGAGCCTGCCGGGCCAACGCGCGGCGGGTCGGTGGGCCGGCCGCCGAGCGCGCGATGGCCGACTACCAGCACGAGGCCGTCAAGCTGGCCTTCCTGCACCACCGGTTCCTGCGCGGCACCGCTCCCGACGACTTCGCCGGCCAGGGCCAGGAGTACGTCGACAACCTGCGCGCACTGCGCCCGTCACTGGTGTGGCCGGGGACGGGCGTGGCAGTCGCTGCCCGTCGTGTGCGTCCGTCGGGGAGCAGCTGGTGACCGCATCCGACGCCTCGGCGCGCCTGGTCACCGCCCTGGTGCACACCCGCGAGGCCCTGCAGCAGGCGGCGCTTCCCCTGGAGCTGCCCGGGGTCGAGGGGGCGCGTGCCGCCCGCGCCGAGATGATCGACCAGCTCGAGGACTACGTGCTCCCGCGCCTGATCCAGATCGACGCCCCGCTGCTGACGGTCGTCGGCGGCTCGACGGGCGCCGGCAAGTCGACCCTGGTCAACAGCCTCGTCGGCGACCGGGTCAGCGAGCCGGGCGTGCTCCGGCCGACCACCCGGTCGCCGGTGCTGGTGCACAACCCCGCAGACGCCGCCTGGTTCGACGAGGCCCGGATCCTGCCCGACCTCGAGCGGACCAGCCGCGTCTCGGCCGATCCCGGGGCGCTGCAGCTGGTGGCCTCCGACCAGGTGCCCCAGGGCCTGGCCATCCTCGACGCGCCGGACATCGACTCGGTCGAGGAGCAGAACCGCACTCTCGCCGCCCAGCTGCTGGCGGCAGCAGACCTGTGGCTGTTCGTCACCTCGGCGGCCCGCTATGCAGACCAGGTGCCCTGGGACTTCCTCAAGCAGGCCGCGGACCGCAGCGCAGCCGTCGCGATCGTGCTGGACCGGACGCCGCCGGGGGCGGTGGAGGAGGTCGCCGGTCACCTCGCCCGGATGCTGACCGCCCGGGGCCTGCGCGACTCCCCGCTGTTCACCGTCGCCGAGGGCCACACCGACGACCGCGGCCTCCTGCCGGGGGACTCCGTGGTGGAGATCCGCCGCTGGCTGCAGGAGCTCGGTGCCGACGCCGCGGCCAGGTCCGGCGTGGTCCGGCAGACGCTCGACGGTGCGATCCGCTCCATCTCCCGGCGCAGCCACACTGTGGCCGACGCCTGCACGGAGCAGCAGCAGATGGTCGCCCGGCTGCGCGACGACCTCGACCGTGCCTACCGTCGGGCCGTCGACCAGGTCGACGAGGCCTCGGCCGACGGGACCCTGCTGCGCGGCGAGGTGCTGGCCCGGTGGCAGGAGTTCGTCGGCACCGGAGAGCTGCTCAAGACGATCGAGTCCAAGGTCAGCTGGCTGCGTGACCGGGTCGCCAACGCACTGCGTGGCAAGCCGCAGCAGGCAGGCCGGGTCACCGTCGCCGTCGAGTCCGGGTTGCAGACCCTCATCCTCGAGCATGCCGAGGCCGCCGCCGAGCGGGTCGCCCGTTCCTGGGCCTCGGTGGAGGCCGGGCGGCGGCTCCTCCAGGACGGCCCGGACATCTCCCGCGCCTCCCGGGACTTCAGCGCGCGCACCGAGCGCACGGTGCGTGACTGGCAGGCCGGTGTGCTGGACATGGTGCGCAGCGAGGGCGCCGGCAAGCGCACCGCCGCCCGCTTCCTGGCCTACGGTTTCAACGGCCTCGCGGTCGCGCTGATGGTCGTGGTCTTCGCCTCGACGGCCGCCATCCCCACCGGGGCTGAGGTGGGCATCGGGGCCGGGACCGCGATGGTCGGGCAGAAGCTGCTGGAGGCCGTGTTCGGCGACCAGGCCGTGCGCCGGCTGGCTGCCGCCGCGCGGAAGGACCTGCACGGGCGGGTCGAGGAGCTGATGGCGACCGAGCGGCAGCGGTTCGACGCGCGCCTGGACGTGCTCGGTGTCGACACCGACGCGGCCGAGCAGCTGCGCCGGGCCGTCCGCAACGTCGATGACCTGCGCTTCGCCCCGCGGGGGGAGCAGGCGTGAGCAGCCTGCTCGAAGGGGCCCGACGGCTGGCGGGACGCCGGACAGACCTGGACGCCCGGCTCGCGGGGCTGGCAGACGCCGTGGAGGCGACCCGCGGCCGGCTCGACGACGGCTTGGTCGACGAGGCTGCCCGCGTCGTCGACCGCGTGTCGTCCCGGCTGCGGCTGTCTGCCGAGCACACGGTCGTAGCGCTGGCCGGTGCGACCGGCTCGGGCAAGTCCTCGACCTTCAACCGGCTCACCGGCCTGGACCTGGCGGCCGTGGGCGTGCGCCGGCCGACCACGTCGTGGGCGACGGCGTGCGTCTGGGGCTCCTCCGGAGCCCAGGACCTGATCGAGTGGCTCGGGGTGCCCCCACGACACCAGGTCTCCCGTGACTCGATGCTCGACACGGGCAGCAGCGACGAGCTCAGTGGACTGGTGCTGCTGGATCTGCCCGACCACGACTCCACGGAGGTCAGCCACCACCTGGAGGTCGAGCGCCTGGTCCGGCTCGCCGACCTCCTCGTGTGGGTGCTGGACCCGCAGAAGTACGCCGATGCCGCGATCCACGACCGCTTCCTCAAGCCGCTGGCGACCCACCGCGACGTGATGCTGGTCGCGCTCAACCACATCGACGAGGTGCCCGAGGACCGGCGGCCGGCAATGCTGGCCGACCTCCGCAGGCTGCTAGCCGGCGACGGCCTCGAGGGCGTCCCGGTGGTGGCCACCTCGGCCCAGACCGGCGAGGGCATCCCCGAGCTGCGGCAGGCGATCGCGCGACAGGTCACGGCCAAGGCAGCGAGCCGGGCCCGCTCCGGGCACGACGTGGCGAAGGCGGCCGCCGACCTCGCGGCCGCGAACGGCACCACCAGGCCACCGAGGGTCGACGATCACAACAGCGAGGAGCTCGTCGACGCCGTCGCCGACGCCGCCGGTGTACCGGTGGTCGTCGAGGCCGTCGAACGGGCCAGCGCCGCGCGCGCGCGCCGGGCGACCGGCTGGCCGGTCACCGCGTGGCTGGGCCGGTTGCGCCCGGACCCGCTCAGAAGGCTGCACCTGGACCTCGGCAGCCGCAGCCGGGACCTGGTGGCCAACGCCCGTTCCTCCCTGCCGCCGGCGAACCAGGTTCAGCGGGCCCGCGTCGGGTCAGCGATCCGTGGGCTCGCCGACCAGGTGTCGGCCGGGCTGACGCCGGCCTGGGTGGACGCCGTACGCCGCGCCTCGACGTCGCGCTCCGCCGACCTCGAGGACCGGCTCGACCACGTCGTCGGGTCGACCCAGCTGGGGGTGGGCGAAGTGCCGTGGTGGTGCCGGGCCGTCCGGTTCCTGCAATGGCTGCTGCTGCTGGCCGCGGTGGCCGGCGGGATCTGGCTCGCGGTGCTTGCCGTGCTCGGCTACCTCCAGGTGCCGGCCCCGTCGACACCCCGCTATGGCGGCTTCCCCCTGCCGACCCTGATGCTGGTCGGCGGGGTGGTCCTGGGCATCCTGCTGGCACTGGTGTGCCGGGTGCTGGTCGGCATCGGGGCCCGTGCCCGCGCGCGCCGCGCGAGGCGGCGGTTGCGGGCCGCGATGGCACAGCTCACCGACGAGCTCGTCGTCGGGCCGGTGCGTGCCGAGCTCGCTGCCTACGCGCGCGCCCTCGCCGCGCTCGACCGCGCCCGCGGCTGACCGGTCCACGTCCACAGGCCGCCGGGCCAAGGCGCTCGTCCACAGGTCCCAGCCGACGCGTGCTGCCCGTGCTTCTCGCGGGCAATGCTCCTCCCACGAGCCCCACAGGAGGGCCGACACGGAGACCGGACGAGAGGACGGGGAATGAACGACAGCTACGTGACCCTGCAGGGCTGGGTCGGCAACGAGGTGGAGACGCGCGACGTCGGCGGCACGCAGTGCGTGTCGTTCCGGGTCGGGTGCACCCCGCGCTACTACCGGAAGGACGACGGCTGGAAGGACGGCGAGACGTCCTGGTACACCGTCAACTGCTGGCGGGCGCTGGGCCGCAACGTCGCCACGTCGATCCACAAGGGCGATGCCGTGGTGGTGCACGGCCGGGTCCGGGTCGACGTCTGGGAGCGCGAAGGGCAGGGCAAGTCGGTGACCTGGGTCGTGGACGCCCAGCAGGTGGGCCACGACCTCAGCAAGGGCACCAGCTCCTTCCTGAAGTCGGTGGCCGCGACCCCGGCCGACCCGACGCAGGACGACGGCGTCCGGGAGATGCTGCACTCCTACGACGTCGACGGCCCGCAGCTGGACAGCGCGGGGGAGCGCGTGGAGCCCGCTGCTTGAGCTGGTCTCGAGAGCCCGTAGGCTCTCGAACCATGGCTGAGTACGTCTTCACGCTGCGCAACGTGCGCAAGGCCCACGGCGACAAGGTGGTGCTGGACAACGTCACGCTGTCCTTCCTGCACGGCGCCAAGATCGGCGTCGTGGGTCCCAACGGCACCGGCAAGTCCACGCTGCTGAAGATCATGGCCGGGCTGGAGCACCCCAACAACGGCGACGCCATCAAGGACCGCGACGCAACCGTCGGGATGCTCCAGCAGGAGCCGCCGCTGACCGAGGGCAGGACCGTCCTGGACAACGTCGAGGAGGCTGTCGCCCGGATCAAGGCAAAGCTCGACCGCTTCAACGCGATCTCCCAGGAGCTCGCCGATCCCGAGGCGGACTACGACACGCTGCTTCCCGAGATGGGCGACCTGCAGACCGACCTCGACCACGCCAACGCCTGGGACCTCGACAGCCGGCTCGACCAGGCCATGGATGCACTGCGGTGCCCGCCGCCGGACGCTCTGGTCGACAACCTGTCCGGTGGCGAGCGCCGCAGGGTGGCGCTGTGCAAGCTGCTGCTGCAGCAGCCCGATCTGCTGCTGCTCGACGAGCCCACCAACCACCTCGACGCAGAGTCGGTGCAGTGGCTGGAGGGGCACCTGGCGTCCTACCCGGGGGCCGTCCTGGCGGTCACCCACGACCGCTACTTCCTCGACAACGTCGCCAGCTGGATCCTCGAGCTCGACCGCGGCAAGGCGCACCCCTACGAGGGCAACTACTCCACCTACCTCGAGACCAAGAAGGACCGGCTCAAGGTCGAGGGCGCCAAGGATGCCAAGCGCGCGAAGGCACTCGAGCGAGAGCTCGAGTGGGTGCGCTCCAACCCGAAGGCCCGGCAGGCAAAGAGCAAGGCCCGCCTGGCCCGCTACGAGGAGCTGGCCGCCGAGGCCGAGCGGATGCGCAAGATCGACACCGCCGAGATCAACATCCCGCCGGGCCCGCGGCTCGGAGACGTGGTCCTCGAGGCGGAGGACCTGGTCAAGGGCTTCGGCGACCGGGTGCTCATCGACGGCCTGTCGTTCAAGCTGCCGCGGGCCGGCATCGTCGGCGTCATCGGCCCCAACGGAGTCGGCAAGACGACGCTCTTCCGGATGATCGTGGGAGAGGAGAAGCCCGACGCCGGCAACCTCGAGGTCGGCAAGACGGTGAAGATCTCCTACGTCGACCAGGGCCGGGGCGGTCTCGACCCGCAGAAGAACGTGTGGGAGGTCGTCTCCGACGGCCTCGACCACATCAAGGTCGCCAACTTCGAGATGCCCTCACGCGCCTACGTCGCCTCCTTCGGGTTCAAGGGCCCCGATCAGCAGAAGCGAGCCGGGGTGCTCTCCGGCGGCGAGCGCAACCGGCTCAACCTCGCGCTGACGTTGAAGATGGGCGGCAACCTGCTGCTGCTCGACGAGCCCACCAACGACCTCGACGTGGAGACCCTGGGCTCGCTGGAGGACGCGCTGCTCGACTTCCCCGGGTGTGCGGTGATCACCTCCCACGACCGGTGGTTCCTGGACCGCACGGCCACCCACATCCTGGCCTGGGAGGGCACCGACGAGGAGCCGGGCAACTGGTTCTGGTTCGAGGGCAACTTCGCCTCCTACGAGGCCAACAAGGTCGAGCGGCTCGGCGCCGACGCCGCCCGGCCGCACCGAGTGACGCACCGGCGGCTCACCCGCGACTGACGCGCGGCCGGTCCGTGACCGGACGCCGGAGCGCCGGCCGGCCACCCTCAGCGGATGTCGGTGGCGTCGTCGTGGCCCTGCATCAGCTGGTCGCAGACCTTGTCGAAGACCCGCCCGACCACCAGGAAGTCCGCCTTGGTCGCAAGCCCGACCAGGTGCTCGCGCACGCCCGCGACGTGGGTCGGCGCCGCGTTGACCAGGAGCTCCCGGCCCCGCTCGGTCATCACCGCCATCACGCCGCGGCGGTCCCCCTCCGCCGCGGTCCGCTCCACGAGCCCGGTCGACTCCATCCGCGCGATGGTGTGGGTGATGCGGCTGCGAGAGTGGCACAGGGCGTCGGCGAGGAGCGCCATCCGCAGGCTGCCGTCCGGCTGCTCGGAGAGCCGGACCAGGATCTCGTACTCGATCAGTGAGATGTCCCACGCCTGACGCAGCTCGCGGTCCAGTCGGTCGAGCAGCAGCGTCGTGCCCATGATGTAGGCGCGCCACGCCTGTTGCTGTCGGGCGTCGAGCCAGATGTCGTCCTTCCTCGCGCTCATGCGGGGAGTCTAGGGGCCATTGTGGGTGACACCGGGGAATAGTCCTGCCGGGTCGATAGTTGAAGGTTGTATTACCAATGAGGTAGTCTGACCTAGAAGTTGAAGTTTCAACGAGAGAGAGCGATCAACATGAGCATCGACACCGCCATCCAGAACACCACCGGCCTGGTCGCCGGCACCTGGACCATCGACCCGAGCCACTCCGAGGTCGGCTTCACCGTGCGCCACCTGATGACCAAGGTGCGTGGCCAGTTCGACAAGTTCGAGGGCAAGGTCACCACCGGCGAGCAGCTCACCGACACGCGGGCCGAGGCGGTCATCGACCTCAACTCGGTCGACACCCGCGACGCCCAGCGCGACGGCCACCTGCGCTCCGGTGACTTCTTCGACGTGGAGAAGTTCGGCCAGATGACCTTCAGCACCAGGTCCTTCGACGGCGAGACCGCCACCGGTGACCTGACCATCAAGGGCGTCACCAGGCCCGTCGAGCTCGACGTGGAGTTCCTGGGCATCGACAAGGACGCCTACGGCAACACCCGGATCGGCTTCGAGGCCGGCACGCAGATCAACCGCAAGGACTGGGGCGTGGACTTCAACATCCCGCTGGACGGCTCCAAGGTTCTCATCGGCGAGAAGGTCACCATCACCCTGTCGGTGCAGGCCGTTCTGGACCAGGCCTGATCCCGGCCTGATCACAGGCTGGCCACTGGCCTGAGGCCCCGCCGGATCACGCATCCGGTGTGAGCTCGTCGTACAGGCGCAAGCGAGGGTCCCGGACCGACGTCCGGGACCCTCGAGCGTCTGTGTCAGCTGAGCCGCTCGACGATCATCGCCATGCCCTGGCCGCCGCCTACGCACATCGTGATCAGGCCGGTGGTCTTGTCGTGGAACTGCAACGAGTTCAGCATCGTGTTCTGCAGCCTGGCTCCGGTCATCCCGAAGGGGTGGCCGACCGCGATCGAGCCGCCGTTGACGTTGAGCCGGTCGATGTCGATGCCGAGGTCCTGGTAGGACGGCACCACCTGGGCGGCGAAGGCCTCGTTGATCTCGACGAGGTCGATGTCCTCGATCGTCATCTCCGCCCGCGCGAGCGCCTGCCGGGTCGCCTCGACCGGGCCGAGGCCCATGATCTCGGGGGAGAGCGCGGTCACGCCGGTGGAGACGATCCGGGCCAGCGGGGTGATGCCGAGCTCCTTCGCCTTCGTGTCGGACATGATGATCACTGCCGCAGCACCGTCGTTGAGGGGGCAGCAGTTCCCGGCTGTCACCACGCCGTCGGGACGGAAGACCGGCTGCAGCTGGGAGACCGCCTCGTAGGTGACGCCGGCGCGCGGACCGTCGTCCCTGCTGACCTCGGTGCCGTCCGGCGTGGTCACCGGAGTGATCTCACGCTCCCAGAAGCCGTTGCCGTTCGCCTTCTCGGCCAGGTTCTGGCTGCGCACACCGAACTCGTCGAGCTCCTTGCGGTCGAGGCCGCGCATCCGGGCGACGTTCTCGGCCGTCTGGCCCATCGCGATGTAGATGTCAGGGAGCTGGCCGTCCTCGCGGGGATCGTGCCAGTCCTGACCTCCCTTGGCGTACTCCTCGGTACGGGCCTCGGCGTCGGCGAACCTAGGGTTGCGGGTGTCCGGGATGTGGTCAGAGGTGCCCTTCGCGAACCGCGACACCGTTTCGACCCCCGCGGAGATGAAGGCGTCGCCCTCGCCGGCCTTGATCGCGTGGAAGGCCATCCGGGAGGTCTGCACCGAGGACGAGCAGTAGCGCGTGATCGTGGCCCCGGGAAGGTTGTCGTAGCCCATCAGGGTGGCCACGACCCGGCCCAGGTTGTTGCCGGACTCGCCGCCGGGCAGCCCGCAGCCGAGGTAGAGGTCGTCGATGTCGGCGGGGTCGAGCGCCGGAACCTTGTCGAGCGCCGTCTGGATGATGAACGCGCTGAGGTCGTCGGGACGGCAGTCCTTCAGCGACCCCTTGTTGGCGCGGCCGATCGGGGTCCTGGCCGTCGCAACGATCACTGCCTCGGGCATGGGTTCTCCTTCTCGTGCCTGCGTCGAGGTACCGGTTCAGCCTAGTGGCCGCCCACCTGACAGGATCGTTGCGTGCGTCACGTCTACCGGTGCCCCCTCCGGTGGGCCGACATGGACATGCTCGGCCACGTCAACAACGTCACCTATGTCGACTACCTGCAGGAGGCGCGGGTCGACATGTTCGCGAAGGCCGCACCCATGCGCGGCGGTGAGGACCTCGCCGAAGGTGTCGTGGTGGTTCGCCACGAGGTCGAGTTCGTGGCGCCGCTGGTCTACCGGCGCGAGCCGGTCGCCGTGGAGTCGTGGGTCACACAGGTACGGGGCGCGTCGTTCGCCCTGGACTACGAGATCTTCGACGAGGCGGCTGATGCGCGCCGGGTCTACCTGCGGGCGACCTCTGTGCTGGCGCCGTACGTCTTCGCCGACGAGCGACCGCGCCGGATCACACCGCCGGAGCGAGAGGTTCTCGAGCGGTTCCTGGAGCCCGCGGCGCCGCGTCCGGCGCTCCCTCGCACCGCCGCTCCGCCGACCAGCCACCAGATGGACCTCAAGGTGCGCTTCTCCGACGTCGACGTCTACGGCCACGTGAACAACGTCAAGTACTTCGAGTACTTCCAGGAGTCCCGGATCCAGTACGTCATGGACATGCTGCACGCCGACGGCATCGACTGGCGCGAGCACGTGGTGGCCCGCGTCGACGTCGACTACCGACGACCGATCCTGCTGCGGGCGGAGCCCTACGTCGTCCGCTCCTGGGTCAGCCAGGTGGGGACGAAGTCGTTCACGATCTCCGGTGAGGTCCGCGACGGCGCGGCCGACGACTCGGCGACCCTGGCGCGCAGCGACGTGGTCATGGTCACCTTCGACAAGCAGACCCAGCGCTCGGCCCCGATGCACGAGGCCCAGCGCGCCCGGCTGCTCGCGGCGCTCGGCAGCTGACCGGCCTCAGCCCTCGGCGAGCGCCGGCTCCTCGGGCGTGTTCACCATGAACTGCGCAGCATGCAGGATGTAGTCCCAGAACTGCGCGTGCTGCTCAGGGGTGAGCCCGGCCGCGTCGAGTCCGGTGCGGAACGCTCGCAGCCAGTGCTCCTTGGCCGTCGGCGTGACCGAGAAGGGCGCGTGCCGCATCCGCAGGCGCGGGTGGCCGCGGCGCTCGGAGTAGGTGGTGGGGCCGCCCCAGTACTGGCAGAGGAACAGCGTGAACCGCTCTTCAGCGGGACCGAGGTCCTCCTCGGGGTACATCTCCCGGAGCAGGTCGTCCTCGGCGACGCCCTCGTAGAACGTCGAGACGATCCTGTGGATCGTCTCGTATCCGCCGATGTCGTCGTAGAAGGTGCTCATCGCCCTCCATTGTGCCCAGTGACGCTCAGCGCAGCGCGGTCAGGTAGCGGGCCGCCGCCCCGAGCTCGCGCCGTCGCGACTCCCAGGTGACGCCGACCCCGAGCAGCACAAGCCCCAGGCCACCGAAGGAGATCCACCGTGGCAGGGCCTCGGCGACCGGCCCGAGGTGTCGTACGGCGAGCACACCTGTGGTCACCGCTCCGGCGAGGAGGGGCGCCGACAAGCGGCGCACGGCGCCTGCCGCCAGTGCCGCGACCGCGGCCCCGCCGACGAGCACTCCTCGCACCGAGACCGGCTCGTCGAGGGCCAGCAGGAGCGACGGTGCCAGCGCCAGGGTCAGCCCACTGCCGAGGGCCGAGAGGCTGTCGACCTCCCGGTCGCGGTGCATCCGCCACGCACCGGCCGCCAGCAGCAGTGCCGCCGCCGGGAGCGTCGCCAGCTCGGGGGCGGACACTCCGCCCACGACCCGGAGCACCGTGGCGACGCCGAGCACGGCCGCTCCGAGCCAGCCGAGTCGGTCGCGGTCCCGGTCGAGCGCGGCCAGCAGGCAGATCGCGCCGCCGACGACGGTGGCGGCAGTGGCCGCGGCCGGTGCGGTCGGGGAAAGGGCCACGCCAGCCAGGCCGACCAGCAGCGCGGTCAGCTCGGCAGCGATCCTTGCCTCCGCGTCGCGGGCGCCGAACCGGGCTGCGAGCCCGGTGCCGGCGGCACAGGCCGCGAGGGCGAGGGCCAGGTTTGCGGCGGAGGCATCCGCGAACAGGCTCCAGGCCGCGACCGCCAGCGCGCCGGAGAGCACGCCGAGGGCGGCGAGCATGGTCGTGCCGGCGGACCACAGCAGCCCCGCCCGGAGCCAACGGTGGCCGGCGACGAGGGCGATGGCCGCCGCGGAGCACAGGAGGGCGGTCAGCAGGTGCGAGGCCATCGCCAGCCGCCACGCCGGCGCCGCCAGCAGCACGGCGGCGACAACGGCCGCCAGCTCCGCTTCGGGTTCCCCCTGCTGCAGCACCACGCCGAGCGCGGCCGCGGCGAGGGCGACCGTGAAGGCCACGGCGCCCACCCAGAGGGGAGCGCCGGCGGTGACCACGAGGGTCCCTGCGGCGAGGCCGACGGCGGCCGGCGCGATCCCCGGCAGCAGCCGCGCCCGGATGCGGTGGCGCAGCGGCGAGGGCGCGGTTGCCGCGGCGCCCCAGGCCGCGGCCAGCAGCGCCGCGGCGACGACGAGCACCGTCCACGGAGCGGCCGCGTCGGTGTCCACCGGCATCGGCGTGGCCAGCGGTGTCCGGCCGTGCACGGGCAGGCTCACGAGTGTGGTCCAGGGGCGCACGACGAGCTCGACGAGCAGGGCGGTGCAACCGGCGCCCGCGAGCACCGCGGCCGGCCCGGCCCACACCGTGCCGCGGAAGCGGGCCAGCGATCCCAGGGCGACCACCACGGCGGAGCCGACGACCAGGTCAAGGGTCGGCCGGTCCAGTGGGCCGATGACGAGGACCGACGCGCACACCAGCGCGCCGGCCGCCGCCACCCGGCGCAGTGCCCGGGTGGGCCGGCCATCGCGCTGCTCATCACGGACCGGCGCGCAGGCGAGGGCGGCGGCATAGCCGGTGGCCACCAGCAGCGGCCAGCCATGCAGGTTCGACCACCAGGCGGCGCCGCCGGTCGAGTCGTCGACCCGGTGCAGGCCGTCGGCGACCACGCCCAGCCACGACAGGGCGGCGAGGGCGGCGGCGCCGTACGACGTCCACGGCAGCGGCCGGGACACCAGCAGGGCGAGCCCTGCGAGCAGCCCGACCGCGACCGAGGTGGCCGCCACCGGGTGGCCCGCCGTGAACGCCTCCGCGACCGTCACGGTCAGCAGGCCGAGGCCGGCGACCACCTGGGGGGCTCGGAGCCGGCCGGTGGGCCGCGAGGCGGACCACCACGCAGCGCCCGTGCCGGCGGCGAGCAGCAGCAGCCCGACGAGGCCCGCGGCGTGGCGATCGCTGATCGCGTCCAGGCCGAGCATGCCCGCGCCGCGGGCTCCCGCGAGGTCCAGCGCGAGCATTCCGGCGACCACCACCCAGAGGGTCTCGGCGGCGCCTCGCAACCCACGACGGGTCACGGCCGCGGCGGCGGCGGCGAGCAGGCCGGTCACGAGCAGCAGGATCGCGGTGCGGGCGCCGATGCCGAGGCTGCTCCAGGCCACCGCGACGAAGACGACGGCACTGACCAGCAGGGACAGGCCGCCGAGCCCGAGCAGCACCACGGGCACCGACGCAGCGGTGAGCCGGCGTCGAGCGGGCGTCCTGGGTGCGCGGGGGATCCCGGCGGGCGCGGTGACGGTGCCTGGGGCGGCCGAGGCGGCCGGCACAGGCACGGCGGGGTCGGTCCGCAGGCGCTCGACGAGGCCGTCGGCGCGCAGCATCAGCTGCCAGAGCTCAGCGGCGAGCGGCCCGGCCAGCCGCAGGCCGCAGGAGGTGCAGCTGCCGGCGCCGTCGAGGGCTGCTCGGCAGTCGGGACAGATCGTGGGGTCGGCGAGCCTGCTCATGTCACGATCGTCGTGTGCCCGCTACCGCGCCCGCGTCGGTTTCGACGCTCAAACCTTCTGAGTAGGCCTACTCAGGTCGCGTTGGCGGTCGGGTCGGTGACGACGCGCTGGGGGAGCGGCATCTCGATGCCCTCGCGGTCGAAGCGGTCCTTGATCCGCTTGCGCATCTCGCGGGCGATCTCCCACTGCTCCATCGGTGCTGTCTTCAGGGCCACCCGGATCACCACGGCGCCGGGGTAGAGCGACTGGACGCCCCACACCTCCGGTTCCTCGAGGATGTCCGCGGCGAAGGCATCGTCCTTCCACAGCCCCACCGCCACGTCGTGCAGCACCTGCTGGACTCGGGTGATGTCCTCGGTGCTGCGCACCGACACGTCGAGAACCGTGCGTGCCCAGTTCTGGCTCATGTTGCCCACCCGGGCGATCTCGCCGTTGCGCACGTACCAGACGGTGCCGTTGACGTCGCGCACGCGCGTGACCCTCAAGCCCACGGCCTCGACGGTCCCCGTCGCGGAGCCGAGGTCGACGACGTCGCCGACGCCGTACTGGTCCTCGATCATCATGGCCACGCCGGACATGAAGTCCTTCACCAGGTTCTGGGCGCCGAACCCGATCGCCAGGCCGACCACACCGGCGCTGGCGATGATCGGAGCGATGTTGAAGTTGCACTCCGCGAGGATCATCACCGCGGCGACACCGAAGACGAGCCCGGTGGTGAGGCTCTTCAACAGTGACCCGAGGCTCTTGGCCCGCTGCACCCGGCGGCTGGCGCCCTGGGTGCTCACCGTGACGGGCTTCGGGGGTTCCTTGCGGCGCCCGGTCGCCGACAGCTTCGCCGGCAGCACCCGGGTCGGCAGCACGCCCGCCTCGGCGCGGCGGACCACCCGGTCGATCGCGCGATGTGCGAGCCAGCGGACGGCGACGGCCAGGATGGCGATGCCCACGATGGCCGCCGGGCGCCCGATCAACCAGGCCGAGGTGTGCGCCAGCCACCTGTTGCCGGTCCAGTCGTAGACCGCGGCGCAGGTCCAGCTGCCGTCCCCCTGGTGGTTGGTGCAGACGGGCGGCATCTCGAGGACGGCCTGGGGAACCAGCATGTCAGGGAGGCTACGAGAGGGCTCCGCGAGCACCAAGCCGGACCTCGCTATCCTTCGTGTGTGATCATTCACCGACACCGCACCGCTGGTCGGCGGGGCGCCCAGGTCCTTGTCACCACCGCAGCGCTCGTGCTGGGCTCGCTGGGCCTGGCCCCCGCCTTCGCGGACACGCCGGCCGCGTGGCCCCAGCAGCCGCATGTGTCCGGGTGGGACTACATCGTGGTGCTGCTGCTGATCCCGCTCGGCGTCTTCGTGCTGGTCTGGCTGGTGATCACGGTGCCGGCGCACCGGCGCTCGCAGGGCCAGGCCACGGGTGAGCCCTGGGGCGATCGTCGCGAGTGGTTCGGCGGGCCGCGCCAGAGTGTTGACGCTGCCGACGAGGTGACGCCCGAGGCACTCTCGGCGTCCGAGCACGAGACCGGTGGTGCCAGTGGCCGCTGGTGACGGCTTCTCGCCGGAGCAGCGACGCGACATCGACCGCGCCATCCGGGCCGCCGAGACGGTCAGTCGCTACGAGTTCTCGGTCTACGTGGGTGCCGCCGAGGGCGAACCGAACGCGTTCGCACGCCGGCTGCACGCCGCCCTCGTCGCACCCCACCGCAGCGTGCTGGTGATGGTCGACCCCGACGCCCACAGCCTCGAGATCGTCACGGGGACTGCCGTGCGTCGCGACCTGCCCGACGAGTCGGTACGGCTGGCGATCGCCACGATGCAGTCCACCTTCGAGGCCGGTGACCTGGCCGGGGGGATCAAGCGCGGCGTGGCCCTCCTGGCCGACGCCGCGCGCAAGCCGGAGACGCTGCACTCCGACCAGCCCTGAGCCAGCCCTGAGCCAGCCCTGAGCCAGCCCTGGGCCAGCCCTGGGCCGGGCCCGGACTCGCCCCCCGCCCACGTCCCTACTGGGCGTCCTACTGGGCGCGTCCTACTGGGCGTCGCGCGCCTGCGCGGCCAGGTAGCGGGCGACGTCGGCCCGGCCCTCCGCCACGTAGCGCTTGGCGGCCGGGTCCGCGTCGGAGCTGGCCAGCCACTGGTCGACCTGGTCGAGCAGCTCCTGCGACGCCAGCGGCCGCGGGAAGATGTACTCCAGCGCCACCGAGGCCTTGTGGCTGCCCAGGTGGTCCCACATCGTCTCCGCCGCCTGCAGGTACTTCTCGACGTAGGGCGCGAGCACCTCGGTCTGGCCGGCGCGCTGGAAGGACAGCACGATGGAGCGCTGGGTCTCGTTGGGCGTGTCCGGGTCGACCACCGCTGCGTGCCACGCCTCGGCCTTCGCCTCGGCCGTGGGCCGGGCCGCCCGCGCAGCGGCGGCGCGTTCCTTGCCGGAGATGGTGCGGTCACGCTCCAGCTCCTCGGCGATGCGACCCTCGTCGGCACGACCGGTGCGGGCCAGGTGCGTGAGCAGCACCCACCGGAGGTCCTGGTCGATGGTGAGCCCGTCGAGGGCCAGGGACCCATCGAGCAGCGCCTCCAGGTCGGCCAGCGCCGCGTCGCTGTGTGCGGCGGCCGCATAGCTGCGGAGGAAGGTCAGCTGGTGGTCGCTGCCGGGCGCGGCCTCCTCGACCAGCCGGCGCAGCCCCCGCTCCCACTTGTGCTGCAGGGCCGGCCGGTGCGCCGGCGCGGACAGCGAGTTGACCGCCTGCGCGGCGTAGCCGGGGATCCTGCTGCCGCCGAACGCGTCGGTCTCCGAGCCGATGTTGGCCAGCACGAGCTCGACGAAGTCGCTCGCCCGCATCTCCGCGTCCCGGGTCATGTCCCAGGCGGCCCCCCAGCACAGGGCGCGGGCCAGGGAGTCGTCGAGGCGGGACAGGCCGCCCACGACCGTCGCGAGCGACCGCTCGTCGAGACGGATCTTGGCGTAGGTGAGGTCGTGGTCGTTGAGCAGCAGCAGGTCGGGCTGACGCTGCCCGACGAGCTCGTCGATCGAGGTCAGCTCGCCGTCGACGTCAGTCTCGAAATGCGTACGACGCACCAGGTGGCCGTCGACCTGGTCATAGAGGCCGATGCCGATCCGGTGCCGGCGCAGCGTCGGCCACTCCGCATGGGCGATCTGGCGCACCGCGAACCGGCTGTAGTCGCCGTCGGCGTCGAGCTCGAACTCCGGGTAGAGCGTGTTCACGCCCGCCGTCTGCAGCCATTCCTTGGCCCAGCCGTCGAGCTCGCGGCCCGAGGACCGCTCCAGGGCCGTGAGCAGGTCGACGAACTCGGAGTTGGAGTACTCGAAGTCTCTGAAGTACTGCCGCAGGCCGGCCAGGAACGGCTCGAGCCCCACCCAGGCGACCAGCTGCTTGAGCACCGCCGCGCCCTTGGCGTAGGTGATCATGTCGAAGTTGACCTCGACGGCGCGCAGGTCGTAGTTGTCGGCGGCGATCGGGTGCGTGCTCGGCATCTGGTCCTGCCGGTAGCCCGTCTGCTTGCGCGCGTTGGCGAAGCCGGTCCAGGACTCGTCGAACTCGGTGACCGCGACGGCGGCGTGGTAGCAGGCCCACTCGGCGAAGGACTCGTTGAGCCACAGGTCGTCCCACCACTTCATCGTGACCAGGTCCCCGAACCACATGTGCGCCATCTCGTGCAGGATCACCGAGCAGCGGAACTCGTAGAACGAGCGGTCCTGTCGTGATCGGGGGAGGTACTCGTCGCGCAGCGTGATGCAGCCGGCGTTCTCCATCGCGCCCATGTTGTACTCCGGCACGTAGAGCTGGTCGTACTTCTCGAACGGGTAGGGATAGTCGAAGGCGTCCTCGAAGAAGGCGAAGCCCTGCCTGGTGAGCTTGACGATCTCGTCACGGTCGAGGTGCTCGACCAGCGACTGCCGGCAGTAGTGGCCCAGCGGGATGCTGCCGTGCTTGCCCTCGTAGACGTCCTGCACCTCGTGGTACTCGCCGGCGACCAGCGCGGTGACGTAGGTGGACAACCGCTTGGTGGGAGGGAAGTTCCACACCGCGTTCCCGTCCCCGACGGGGCTCGGCTGGGGCGTGGGCGCATTGGAGACGACCTTCCAGTGCGCCGGCGCGGTCACGTTGAACGTGAAGACGCTCTTGAGGTCGGGTTGCTCGAAGGTGGTGTAGACCCGCCGCGCGTCCGGGACCTCGAACTGGGTGTAGGTGTAGACCCGGCCGTCCGCCGGGTCGACGAACCGGTGCAGGCCCTCGCCACTGTGGCTGTAGGTGCAGTCGGCGCGGACGACCAGCTCGTTGTCCGCGGCCAGGTCGGCCAGCTGGATCCGGTTGTCGACGTACACCGCGGCGGGGTCGAGCGCGGTGCCGTTCAGGCTCACCTCGTGGACCGTCGCACCGACGAGGTCGGCGAAGGTCGAGGCGCCCGGCGCGGTGCAGCCGAACCGGATGGTGGTGGTGCTGGCGAACGTCCGGTCGCCTCCGGTGAGATCGAGGTCGACGGTGTAGGACTCGACGCTGAGCAGCCGGGCGCGTTCCTGCGCCTCGTCCCGAGTGAGGTTGGTTCCTGGCATGACCCGCATCCTGTCACCGGCGGGAGGAGGATCGCGAACCGACCCTGCGTCCGGAATAACGGACATGTCCCCAACCGTTCCCCCTGCATGGACACTGCTGACTTCTGGTTCGATCCCCGCTGCCCCTTCGCGTGGCTGACCTCCCGCTGGATCCTCGAGGTCGAGAAGGTGCGTGACGTCAAGGTGCGCTGGCACGTGATGAGCCTGGCCTATCTCAACCAGGACAAGGACGTCTCCGAGGACTACCGCAAGGGCCTGGCCGATGCCTGGGGACCCGTGCGCGTGCTCGTCGCCGCCGAGCAGGCCGAGTCGGATCCGACCCGCCGCAACGAGGTCCTGGGGGCGCTCTACACCGCGATGGGCAACCGGATCCACCTCGAGAAGCAGCCGAGTGACCGACGGATGGTCGAGGCGTCGCTGGCCGAGGCCGGCCTGCCCGTCGAGCTGGCCGGCGCAATGGACGACTCGTCCCTCGACGATGCCGTGATCCGCTCCCACCACGAGGGGATGGACCAGGTCGGCGACGAGGTCGGCACCCCGACGATCTCGGTGAACGGAAGCGCGTTCTTCGGTCCGGTGATCACCAAGGTCCCGCGCGGCGAGGAGGCCGGCCGGCTGTGGGACGCCTGCGTGCAGCTCGCGTCGTACCCCTTCTTCTTCGAGCTGAAGCGGACCCGCACGGGCGAGCTCGACTTCGGCTGAGGATCGCACAGACCGCGGGGACGGCGGCTGGCACCGGCTCACTAGGATTCGCGGCATGACCCACGTGCTGTCCGCCGTCGCCTGGCCCTACGCCAACGGTCCGCGCCACATCGGCCACGTGGCCGGCTTCGGCGTGCCCTCCGACGTGTTCAGCCGCTACATGCGGATGGCTGGTCACGACGTGCTGATGGTCTCCGGGTCCGACGAGCACGGCACCCCGATCCTGATCGCCGCCGACGAGGCGGGGGTGAGCGCGCAGGAACTGGCGGACAAGAACCACCGGCTGATCGTCGAGGACCTCACTGCGCTCGGCATCTCCTACGACCTCTACACGCGTACGACGACCCCGAACCACCATGCGGTCGTCCAGGAGCTCTTCCTCGGCGTCCACCGCAACGGCTACTTCGTCGAGCGGACCACGTTCGGCGCGATCTCGCCGTCGACCGGCCGGACGCTGCCCGACCGCTACATCGAGGGCATCTGCCCGATATGCGGCTACGACGGCGCCCGCGGCGACCAGTGCGACAACTGCGGCAACCAGCTCGACCCGCAGGACCTGAAGGATCCGCACTCGCGCATCAACGGCGAGGTGCCGGAGTTCGTCGAGACCCAGCACTTCTTCCTCGACCTGCCGGCACTGGCCGACGCACTGGGGGCGTGGCTCGACGAGCGCGAGTCCACTGGTCTGTGGCGGCCGAACGTTATCCGCTTCAGCCAGAACATCCTGGCCGAGATCCGGCCGCGGTCGATGACCCGCGACATCGACTGGGGGATCGCCGTACCGCTGGAGGGCTGGCGGGAGAACCCGACCAAGAAGTTCTACGTCTGGTTCGACGCCGTGATCGGCTACCTGTCCGCGTCGATCGAGTGGGCCCGCCGCCTGGGAGCCCCCGACCGGTGGCGGGAGTGGTGGAACGACCGCGACGCGCTGTCCTACTACTTCATGGGCAAGGACAACATCACCTTCCACTCCCAGATCTGGCCGGCCGAGCTGCTTGCCTACGACGGCGAGGGCGACCTCGGCGGCGAGCCTGGGACGTTCGGCCGGCTGAACCTGCCCACCGAGGTGGTCAGCTCGGAGTTCCTCACCATGGAGGGCCGGAAGTTCTCCTCCTCCAAGCAGGTGGTGATCTACGTCCGCGACCTGCTCGACCGCTACCAGCCCGACGCGTTCCGCTACTTCGTCGCTGCTGCCGGGCCGGAGAACCAGGACGCCGACTTCACGTGGGCGGAGTTCGTCCGCCGCACCAACGACGAGCTGGTCGCCGGCTGGGGCAACCTGGTCAACCGCACCGCGAGCATGATCGCGAAGGGCTTCGGCGAGATCCCGACCCGTGGGCCGCTCGAGGCCAGGGACCGCGCCCTGCTCGACGCTGTCGAGGCGTCGTTCGCCACCGTCGGCGGGCTGATCGGCCGGCACCGGCAGAAGCAGGCGATGGGAGAGGCGATGAAGGCGGTCGCGGAGGTGAACCGCTACGTCTCCGACAACCAGCCGTGGAAGCTCAAGGGGGAGGACGAGCGCGAACGACTCGCCACCGTCCTGCACGTGACCGCGCAGTGCGTCGCTGACCTCAACGTGGTGCTGTCGCCGTTCCTGCCGTTCTCGGCGAACGCGGTCGACAAGGTGTTCGGCGGCTCAGGCGACGTCCAGCCGATGCCCGAGGTGCGGGAGGTCGACGACCTGGACGGGGGAGCGCCGTACCCGATCATCACGGGGGAGTACTCCACCGCGGCCCGCTGGGAGCGCCGGCCGATCGTGCCCGGCACCGCGGTGGCGAAGCCGACGCCGGTCTTCACCAAGCTCGACACCGCGATCGTGGACGAGGAGCTCGCCCGGCTCGGGGCCTGACCCCCAGGCTGCGTACAGCGCACCCTGGAACGAGTGGAGTCCCGGGCGCCATTTCCTCAGCGGGTCGACGGCCCGGCGACGAGCGCACGCACGGCCCTGAGCTGCGCGGCCCTGTTGACCGCGAGCGAGAAGACCAGCAGCGCGATGACCCAGCCGGGGTGGCCCGCTGCCCACAGGCCCAGCGAGACCAGCCCGAGACGAGCACCTTCACCACGGGACGCCCGGCGATGCCCGCCGCCACAGCGGCGAGGACCTCGTCGAGGAACACCAGCGCGAGCACCAGCCAGCCCGCTCCGGCGACCATCAGAAGCCCATTGCGGCGGCGGGGGCCACCTCGGTACGCAGCGCCCGCCACAGCTCGGCGACCGCGCCGACGCGCCGCTCCTCGACCAGGCCGGCCTGCAGCATCGCCACCAGGTTGCCGCCGCCGAGGTAGGCGCTGCCGAGCGCCTCGACGGGCAGGCGTACGGCGCTCTCCGCCCTCGTGCGCTCGACCTCGGCCCGCCCGGTGTCGTCGACGTGGATCCGCCAGCTGCCCTCGTTCCACGGCGCCGCGGTGTCCGTCACCTCGACCACCACGTCGCAAGGGCCGCTCCAGGCCCGGTCCTGCAGCGCCTCGGGGAGATCGACCAGCCGGACCCAGAGGCTGTCGTAGGTCGCGACGTCTGAGGCCGCCCGGGGCCCGCCGACCCAGTGCAGCAGGGGGTCGTCGACGCCAACCGTCGAGACCTTGACCGTGCCGACCAGGTCGAGGTCGAGCACCCGGCGCAGGAGGGCCAGGCGGACGGCCGGCTCCCCCAGCGGTGCGTCGAGGCTCACCTCACCGCCGGGCCGCGCGCGCTCCCACTTCTGGGTGCGCCGGAAGGCGACCACCCCGACATCGTCGCCGTCGCGGCGGGCGAAGAGCAGCCGGACGGGTTCCTTGCCGCGGAGGTTCTCCGGCTGCGGGTCGCAGATCCTCTCGTAGAAGTCCTCCTCCCCGACCACCGTGCCCACGCTGTCAGCGGCGCAGCGCAGCTCGCACGCCCGGATTCGCTTGGCCATTCCGGGGTCGGTGACCGTGGCGAGCTGCGTCGACACCGCAGCAGCCGCCTCCTCGAGGTGGGGGGCGGTCAGCGTCGTGCCACGGCCGA
This sequence comes from Nocardioidaceae bacterium, assembly GCA_025980475.1. Classification (GTDB taxonomy): domain Bacteria; phylum Actinomycetota; class Actinomycetes; order Propionibacteriales; family Nocardioidaceae; genus Marmoricola. Next base: position 68,524 of record JAICXL010000002.1, read on the forward strand.
GCGTGACCTCCTGCTCGAGCGAGGCGAGGCCGTAGCCGTGCCGGCCGTAGATCGCCGGCTCGCTGGCGTGGAGCGCCGAGACATGCGTGGCGGGCTCCTCCTCGTGGACCTGCTCGAAGTGGTGCCCCAGCATCGCGGTGAGCACTCCCTTGCGGCGCTGGTCGGGATGCACTCCCACCCAGGTCAGCCCCGCGCAGGGCAGCTGCCGGACGCCGCGTTCCGGCCCGGGAACCGAGAGCGTGAGCGGGCGGACGCCGTAGATGCCGGCGTAGGTCCCCGGGTCAGAGCCGTCGACGTCGGCGGCGAAGCGGAGCCGCTCCGGCACCCCACGCAGCTGGCTGTCCACCGGCTGGGAGCTGATCTCCTCGAACCAGACGGTCTGGTCGGTCGCGAGGTAGCGCTCGGGATCGGTCGCGCGGTCGACGTGGATCTGGTGGTCGGTCATGGCCACAGCCAACCGCCGCAGCCGCCCGGTCTCAACCGGTTTACACACACGCCCCCGACCTGGGCGCAGTCCGGGCGGGCTTCGCCGCTGCCGAGCCGCTGAGCCGGCAGGTTGCGGTTTCTTCGCCCTGCACCTCGGCCGGCCGGGCACGCGCGGATAACCTGCCGTCATGCGCGTCCACCTGGGCTCCGACCACGCCGGCCTCGACCTGAAAGGGCAGCTGGTCGGCTGGCTCCGCGACCATGGCCACGAGCCCGTCGACCACGGTCCGTTCGTCTTCGACGCCGCCGACGACTACCCCGTCTTCTGCCTGCGGGCGGCCGAGGGCGTCGTGGCCGACCCGGGCAGCCTGGGCGTGGTCATCGGCGGGTCGGGCAACGGCGAGCAGATCGCGGCCAACAAGGTCGAGGGGGTGCGCGCCGCGCTCGCCTGGAGCGAGGAGACCGCTGCCCTCGCCCGCCAGCACAACGACGCCAACGTGCTCTCCGTGGGCGGGCGGATGCACCCACTGGAGGTGATGACCCGCTTCGTCGAGGTCTTCCTCTCCACTGCGTTCACCGGTGAGCAGCGGCACGTCCGCCGGATCGGGATGCTGTCGCACTTCGAGCAGACCGGGGAGCTGCCGCCGCTGCCGGAGTCGGCCCGAGGCCACGGTGCCGATGCCTGAGGGGCACACGCTCCGACGGCTGGCCAACGAGCTCGACGAGGCGTTCGGCGGGCGTCCCGTGCGGGTGAGCAGCCCGCAGGGACGCTTCGCGGCCGACGCGGCGGTCCTCGACGGTGCGGAGCTGGTCCGTGCCGACTCCGCGGGCAAGCACCTCTTCCTCGAGTTCGCCGGCGAGCGGATCATCCACATCCACCTGGGGCTGATCGGCCACCTGGACGTGCGTCCTGCGCCGGTGCCGGCGCCCGTGGGCCAGGTTCGGCTCCGGCTGCAGAACGACACGGCGTACGGCGACCTGCGGGGCGCGACCCAGTGCGAGCTGGTGACCGGGAGCCGCCGCGACGAGATCGTGGCGGCGCTCGGCCCCGATCCGCTGCGCCCGGACGCCGACCCGGAGCGGGCCTGGCGCCGGATCAGCCGCAGCCCCCGGCCGATCGGTGACCTGCTGATGGACCAGACCGTGCTCGCCGGCGTCGGCAACGTCTACCGCGCGGAGGTGCTCTTCCGGCACCGGCTCGACCCGATGCGGCCCGGCCGGACCCTGCGCAGGGCGCAGTGGCGCGCGATCTGGGAGGACTTGGTCGCCCTGATGGCCGAGGGCGTCGGCACCGGCCGGATCGACACCGTCCGCCCCGAGCACACGCCCGACGCGATGGGCCGACCGCCCCGCGTGGACGACCACGGCGGGGAGGTCTACGTCTACCGGCGCACCGGCCAGCCCTGCCACGTCTGCGGCGCGACCGTGCGCACCGCCGAGCTCGGCGGCCGAAACCTGTTCTGGTGCCCGCGTTGCCAGCGGAAGTTCCGCTCGCGGGCCTTAGGGTAGGCACCCGAGGGAACGTCGGGGTCGGCGGCGATCCCCTGGACCGAGGTCAGGCTCTTGGCTCTCTCGATCGGCGGCGCGCGACGCCGGCCCCGCATCGTGCGCGACGCGGGCCGGCGGTGGCAGTGGCGTTGGCACCACTCGGACCGCCCCGCACTGGTCATCCTGCTCCTGCTGACGATCGGGCTGACCGTGCTGGCCGTCCAGCGCAGCGACCTCATCCCGTTCAGCGCGTTGCTGATGCCGTTGTTCCTGGCCAGCCTGTGGCTCGGCCCGCGACTCCTGCCGTGGTTCGTGGTGCTGACCATCGTCGCGATGCTGGTGATCCTGACCGTCAAGCCCGAGGGCAGCGGCCTGAAGAACCTCGTGCGGGTGGTCATCGTCATCGTGATCGGCCTGCTGGTGCTGCTGACGTCCTTCCGGCGCAGCCGCCTGGGCGTGTCCGGGCCTCGTAGCGAGTCGATGTTCGTCGACCTGCGCAACCGGATCACCCGTCAGGGCAAGATGCCGCGGCTGCCGGAGGAGTGGTACGTCGAGGCCGTCACCGAGTCGTCCGGGGGCACGGCGTTCGCCGGCGACTTCGTGGTCGCCAGCCGCGACGAGGTCGCCGACACCGTCGACATGGTCGTGGTCGACGTGTCCGGCAAGGGGGTCGACGCGGGGACCCGGTCGCTGCTGCTCGCCGGTGCCTTCGGCGGCCTGATCTCGGCGGTGCCGGCTGCGGAGTTCCTGCCGAGCGCCAACGAGTACCTCCTGCGACAGGACTGGGAGGAGGGCTTCGCCACCGCCATCCACCTCCACCTCGACGTCGCGACCGGCGCCTTCGAGCTGCGCAAGGCAGGCCACCCGCCTGCGGTCTGGCTCCGGGCAGGGTCGGGGACCTGGTCGGTGCTCGACTCCGACGGCCCGGTGCTGGGGCTGATCCCCGAGACGGAGTTCGAGTGCGTCTCGGGGGTCCTGCAGCTCGGCGACGCCCTGCTGCTCTACACCGACGGCCTGGTGGAGACCACCGACCGCGACATCGGCAGCGGCATCGACAAGCTGGCCGGCAAGGGCCAGCGCCTCTACCAGACCGGCTTCCGGGGCGGCGCCCGGTGGATGGTCGGCCAGCTGTCGGGCACCGACGACGACCGTGCCCTACTGCTGGTCCATCGGAGCGGATGACGGGAATCGAACCCGCGTAGCCAGTTTGGAAGACTGGGGCTCTACCATTGAGCTACATCCGCGTGCCCCCGTCGGGGCGCGGACCATCGTGCCACAGCCCAGCAGCAGTGCGTGGCCGGGGCGGGCGCCGCACGCCCGATTGTCGCCGAGGCGGGCCCGTCCTCTAGACTCGCCGGGTTCAGGCAACGGGGCGTAGCGTAGTGGCTAGCGCGCCTGCTTTGGGAGCAGGAGATCGCAGGTTCGAGTCCTGTCGCCCCGACCGACGTCCACGCCCGGGCATCGACCACGGCCCAGGGCCCCGACCAAGAGGAGACACACCTGTGAAGAGCGCCGTCGAGACGTTGGGCCCCACCCGGGCCAGGATCACCGTCGAGGTGCCCTTCGAGGAGCTCAAGCCGAGCCTCGACGCGGCCTACAAGTCGATCGCCCAGCAGATCAACGTCCCGGGCTTCCGCAAGGGGAAGGTGCCGCCGGCGGTCATCGACCGCCAGGTCGGCCGTGGACCGGTCCTCGACCAGGCGATCAACGAAGCGCTTCCCGGCTTCTACGTCCAGGCACTGCAGGAGAACGACCTCCAGCCACTGACCCAGCCGGAGATCGACGTCACCAAGCTCGAGGACAACGACACCTTCGCGTTCACCGCGGAGGTCGACGTCCGCCCCGACATCGAGGTGCCGTCCTACGAGGGCATCGAGGTCCGGGTCGACGACGTCAAGGTCGCCGACGAGGACGTCGACGAGCAGGTGGAGGCGCTGCGCGAGCGGTTCGCCACCCTGCGTGAGGTCGACCGGGTCGCCCAGGACGGAGACGTGGTCACCCTCGACCTCAGGGCCACCAACGACGGTGAGGCCATCGAGGGCGGCGAGATCAGCGGCTACTCCTACAAGGTCGGATCCGGGGACATGCTGCCGGGGATCGACGACGCCATCCGGGGCCTCGCCGCCGGGCAGGACGCCGACTTCACCTCGCAGCTGGTCGGCGGCGACCTTGCTGGCCAGGACGTCGACGTGAACGTCGTGGTCTCTGCGGTCAAGGAGCAGGATCTCCCCGAGCTCGACGACGACTTCGCCCAGACCGCCTCGGAGTTCGACACGGTCGCCGAGCTGCGCGAGGACCTCCGCACGCGTCTTGAGCGCAGCCGCCGCCTCGAGCAGGCCGCGGCCGCCCGCGACGCCGTGCTGGAGAAGCTCCTCGAAGCGGCGGTGGTGCCGCTGCCCGATGCCCTGGTGGAGCAGGAGATCACCGCCCGCAGGCAGGACGTCGAGCAGCAGCTGATGTACGCCGGGATGACTCTCCAGGCCTACCTGGACGACGAGAAGAAGACCGTCGACGAGTTCGAGGCCGACCTCGAGAAGCAGGTCCGCGACGGGATGGTGGCCCAGTTCCTCCTCGACGAGATCGCCAAGGCCGAGGAGCTGGGCGTCGACCAGGGCGAGCTCACCCAGCACCTGGTCCAGCGGGCGCAGCAGTCCGGCCAGAACCCTGACGAGTTCGTCAAGCACATGGTCGAGCACAACCACATCCCCGAGATGGTGGGCGAGGTCGTCCGCGGCAAGGCGCTGGCGCTGATCGTCGAGGGAGCCACCGTCAGGGACGAGTCCGGCGACGTCGTCGACCTGAAGAACCTGCAGCCCGACGGAAGCCTCGCGGAGACAGGCGCGGAGACAGGCGCGGAGCCAGGCCCCGAGACAGGCCCCGAGACGGGCCCCGAGGCGGGCACCGGGGAGTCTGCGGAGTCCAGCGCCGACGAGCCGGCCGGCGACGGGTCGGAAGACAACGCGGAGGAGTCCACCGGCGCCTGAGCGGGCAGGCGGCGTGACGAAGCGCGCACCGCCCCCGGTTGACACTCTGTCAACAGGGGCCGAACACTTCTCGGCATGAGCACTGCCGGCCCCCTCGGCGCTGCGGCCCTCGCCGCGACCTACGCGGAGAGGCTGGTGCTCGGCACGGTCCGCGACGTGCACGGTGCTGTCGCGGTGCGCGTGCACGGCGTCGTGGACGCGGCAGCGGGCGGGACGACGGCCTCCCACCGCCTGCACGACGGCGTCGCCCGCGGCGTCTACTCCGGCATCGGGCTGGGCCTGCGCGCCGCGTCGAGCGGGCTGAGGGCCGCCGACGGCGCCGCGGGGCGCGCCGGGATCGGCCCGCGCCTGGACGACACTCCGCGCGGCCGTCTCCTGCTCTCGGCGGTCAACGGGCTGATCGGGGACCGCCTGCGCGAGGAGTCGCCCGAGCACTTCTTCGACATGGGCGTGCGGGTCAGCGGTCGCGACGTCGTGCTGGACGGGCCGGGCCTGGCAGCGGCCTACCCGAGGGCCCGCGGCGCGGTCGTCGTCTTCGTGCACGGGCTCTCGGAGAGCGAGGCCTACTGGGAACGCCCGGTGCGCCCCCGCCGCGACGAGGTCGTGCCCGGCTACGGGCAGGCCCTGGAACAGGATGGTTGGACCCCGGTCCAGGTCCGGGTCAACACCGGCCTGCCGATCAAGGAGAACGCTGTCGCACTGGCCTCGCTGCTCGACCGTCTGGTCGCCGCCTGGCCCGTCGCGGTGCGCCGGATCGCTCTCGTCGGCCACTCGATGGGCGGGCTGATCCTCCGCGCCGCGTGCGCGGTCAGCACCGATGCCGAGCCCTGGACCGGCCGGGTGACCGATGTGGTCACCCTGGGGGCGCCCCACCTCGGCGCGCCACTGGAGAGGCTGGCGAACGCCGGCGCGTGCACGCTCGGCCGGTTCCCCGAGTCCGCCCCGTTCGGCCGCATCCTCGAGTTCCGCTCGCCAGGGATCCTCGACCTGCGCCGCGGCCTCGCAGCCGACGTGCAGAACCTCCCGCACGCGCGCTACCACCTGGTGGCCGCCACGCTGACGCGGTCGGCACGCAATCCGCTCGCGGAGTCCCTCGGCGACCTGCTGGTGCCCTACTCCTCGGCGATCGGCCGGCCCCGGCGGGGAGCCGTGATGTTTCCCGGCGCCGACGTGCTGCACGTGCCGCGTGCCGACCACTTCGACCTGCTCAACCACGACACCGTCCGTGCGGCTCTGCGGTCCTGGCTGCAGGAGGATCCCGACGCCCGGACCAGCACCCAGGAGGCAAGCAGATGAGTCCGACCGCGACCCGCCCCGTCCCGCTGACCGCCAGCGCCGACATCGACGCACCGGTCGAGGTCGTCTGGGCCGCGGTATCCGACCTGCGCCGGATGCCCGACTTCAGCCCGGAGCTGCGCAAGGTCGTCCCACTGGGCCGCCGTACCTCCGGAGTCGGCGCCCGCATCCTCGGCCTGAACCGGCGCGGCCTGGCCGCCTGGCCGACCACGTCGCGGGTCACCCGCTGGGAGCCCGGGCGCGCCATCGCCTGGCGGACCCGGCAGAGCGGCGCGACCTGGGTCTACGAGCTCGAGCCGGGCCCTGCAGGTGGCACGCGTGTCACTGCGCGACGGGTGCTGCCCGCCTACACCGCAGGTACGGCGCTCCTCGCGCCCCTCATCGGCGGCGCCGCGGGGCACGACCGGGAGCTCGGCGACGGCATGGCGACCACGCTTGCGCGGATCAAGGCAGCCGTCGAGGACTGAGCCGAATCCGCTGTGGGCGAACAAGGCGGGGTCGGCCGTGGATTTGTCCGCGGCTCCGTCTAGGGTCGGGAACGTGCCCAGAAACGTGCCCACAGACCCAGCGATGAACGAAGGTTCGCCGAGCTACGGCCTCGACGACCACATCTACCAGCGCCTGCTCAAGGAGCGCATCGTCTTCCTCGGTTCGGAGGTGCGCGACCAGAACGCCAACGCGATCTGCGCGCAGCTGCTGCTGCTCAGCGCCGAGGATCCCGACGCCGACATCTTCCTGCACATCAACAGCCCCGGCGGCTCGGTCGACTCGGGCATGGCGATCTACGACACGATGAACTACATCCCCAACGACGTCGCCACGGTCGCCATGGGCCTGGCCGCGTCGATGGGGCAGTTCCTGCTGTGCGCCGGCGCCAACGGCAAGCGGTACGCGCTGCCGCACGCGCGGATCATGATGCACCAGCCGTCGGGAGGCATGGGCGGCTCGGCCTCCGACATCAAGATCCAGGCCCAGCAGTCGCTGCACATCAAGAAGGTGCTCTTCGACCTGATCAGCCACCACACCGGGCAGCCGCTCGAGCAGGTGGAGCGCGACGCCGACCGCGACCGCTGGTTCACCGCCGAGCAGGCGAAGGACTACGGCTTCATCGACCACGTCATCGCGAGCGCGCGTGAAGCCGCCGACCAGGGCCGTCCGGCCCACGGCAACTGACCGGGCGAGCGCCCCGAAAGGATTCCCTGATGAATTACTACATCCCGCAGTGGGAGGAACGCACCTCCTACGGCTTCCGGCGCATCGACCCCTACGCCAAGCTTTTCGAGGACCGGATCATCTTCCTCGGCACGCCGATCTCCGACGACATCGCCAACGCCGTGATGGCCCAGTTGCTCTGCCTGGAGTCGATGGATCCCACCCGTGACATCCAGATCTACATCAACAGCCCCGGCGGATCGTTCACGGCGATGACCGCGATCTACGACACGATGCGCTTCATCCAGCCCGACGTGCAGACCGTCTGCCTGGGCCAGGCGGCCTCCGCGGCCGCGATCCTGCTCGCCGCCGGCGCCGCGGGCAAGCGGCTGGCGCTCCCCAACAGCCGGATCCTCATCCACCAGCCCTACACCGAGGGCACCTACGGCCAGTCCTCGGACATCGAGATCCAGGCCAACGAGATCCTGCGGATGCGTGAGCTGCTCGAGAAGATGATCGCCGAGCACTCGGGCAAGACCGCCGAGGACGTCAGCCGTGACATCGAGCGCGACAAGATCCTGACCGCCGAGGAGGCGGTCACCTACGGCTTGATCGACTCGATCCTCGAGTCCCGCAAGGCCACCCCCGCGCTCACCTGAGCGCGGGCAAACACGACGGTGCGCGTGCCGTGTCCTCGCCCGCAGGGCGTCGAGACGGGGTACCGTCAGCAGAGTCCGAGGCAGTGAGCCGGCGGTGTCCGGCAGGATGATGGGAGACGTCGTCAGTGGCGCGCATCGGTGACGGGGGAGACCTCCTCAAGTGCTCCTTCTGCGGGAAGAGCCAGAAGCAGGTCAAGAAGTTGATCGCCGGACCCGGTGTCTACATCTGCGACGAGTGCATCGACCTGTGCAACGAGATCATCGAGGAGGAGCTCTCCGAGACCACCGAGGTGGGGCTCGAGGAGCTGCCCAAGCCCCGGGAGATCTTCGAGTTCCTCAACTCCTACGTCATCGGCCAGGAAGTGGCGAAGAAGTCCCTCGCGGTCGCGGTCTACAACCACTACAAGCGGGTGCAGGCGGGGGTGACCACGACCGCCAAGCACGCCAAGGACGACGCCGTCGAGGTGGCCAAGTCCAACATCCTGGTGATCGGGCCGACCGGTTGCGGCAAGACCTACCTTGCGCAGACGTTGGCCCGGATGCTCAACGTGCCGTTCGCGATCGCGGACGCGACCGCCCTGACCGAGGCGGGCTACGTCGGCGAGGACGTCGAGAACATCCTGCTCAAGCTGATCCAGGCCGCCGACTACGACGTGAAGAAGGCCGAGACCGGGATCATCTACATCGACGAGATCGACAAGGTCGCCCGCAAGGCGGAGAACCCCTCGATCACCCGTGACGTGTCCGGCGAGGGCGTGCAGCAGGCGCTGTTGAAGATCCTGGAGGGCACCACGGCGTCGGTGCCCCCGCAAGGGGGCCGCAAGCACCCCCACCAGGAGTTCATCCAGATCGACACCACCAACATCCTCTTCGTGGTGGGGGGCGCCTTCGCCGGGCTCGAGCACATCGTCGAGCAGCGCGTCGGCAAGAAGACCCTCGGCTTCACCGCCGAGATGCGACTGGGCAAGGAGCAGGACTCCGACGCCATGTTCGCCCAGGTGCGCCCCGAGGACCTGGTCAAGTTCGGCCTGATCCCTGAGTTTATCGGCCGGCTGCCCCTGATCGCGACGGTCAACAAGCTCGACAACGCGGCGCTGGTGCAGATCCTCACCGAGCCGCGCAACGCCCTGGTCAAGCAGTACCAGAAGCTCTTCGAGCTCGACGGCGTCGAGCTCGAGTTCACCGAGGACGCGATCTCGGCGATCGCCGAGAAGGCGATGGAGCGCGGCACCGGCGCCCGCGGCCTGCGCGCGATCATCGAAGAGGTCCTCCTCAACGTGATGTACGACGTCCCCTCGCGCGGCGACGTCGCCAAGGTGGTGGTGACCGGCGAGGTCGTCTCCGACAACGTCAACCCCACCCTGGTTCCGCGACAGCCGGACGCCAAGAAGCGCAAGTCCGCCTGAGTGCTCGGGCCCGACCGGCCCATCTCCCGCCCCGCGGGCCATCACAGATGACCCGTTCGGGCCATGTGCCCACGCCGCGTTGCGACATAAATTGATGCGGTACGCCCCTTTTGGTGCCGTTTCTCGGGGGCAGGCGCGAGCACGAGCGAGGAGGGGTCCATGAGTGCTGAGCATCGGCTGCCCCTGGGCGCCTTCCTGCTCCTGTCCGGCCTGTGCCTGGTCGTCGCCGTCGCCGGCTTGGTGGGTCCGGCGACCCGCCTCCCCGGCGGTGGGGGACCCGCGCAGCTGCTGGCCAGCGGCGCACCTCGTCACGTCCTCGGTGCTGTCCTCGTCGGCCGCACGTCGGCCCCGGTGCCGGTCGACGCCGGCCAGTCGATCATGCCCGTCGACGTCGCCCTCCCGGCCTCGACCACCGCCGCCGACGCCGTCGAGCAGGCGACCACGTCCACCGTGCCTAGCCCCACCACGCATCGGCACTCCCAGGTAGCGATCCGGCGCCGCCACGCGAACCACCACGCCGCGCACCACCAGCGGGCGCGCCAGGTCTCATCGGCGCACCACCGCGCCATCAGGCAGCCGGCACGCCCGCGGGTCCACGCACCAGCCCGGGGGGCGCTCCTCACCCACCACCGCCCCCGGCGCGTCGCCCCCTGGGCCCAGCACCGGGTCCACCACCGGGTCCACCACCCGGTTCCCCATCGGGCCCACCACGGGGTTCACCACCGGGCTCACCACCGGGCTCGCTACCGGGGCTGGAACCACCGGCACCGCTGAGCCCGGCGGCTCCGCTCCCGGCTGGTCAGCCCTTCTGCGGCCGGGCGCCGAGCACGGCCTCGACGGCGACCGGGTCACCCTCCGCGCCGGCGACGAGTCGCAGCTCGCCGGTGATGCCCGCCACCGCCCGCAGGTCGGACTCGACCTCGCCGATGGCCTCGACCGCCCCCGGTGACCCGGTGACCGTGGCCGACTCGACGGGTGTCCGCTGGCTCACCTTGGCGCTCGACTTCGCGCCCCGCAGGCCGGCCAGCGCCGCCGCGACCGACCCGAGCAGGTCGGGCGAGGACGCGGCGGCCGCACCGAGCTCGGTGGCCACCGGCCAGGACTGCCGGTGCACCGATCCGTCCTGCCACCAGGACCAGACCTCCTCGGTCACGTAGGGCAGGAACGGAGCGAGCAGGCGCAGCTGCGTGTGCAGCGCGATCGCCAGGGTCGCCCGGGCCGACTCGGTGCCCGGCTCGCCGGCTTCGCCGTACGCTCGCTCCTTGACCAGCTCGACGTAGTCGTCGCAGAAGTTCCAGAAGAACCTCTCGGTGACCTCGAGCGCGCTGGTGTAGTCGTAGGCCTCGAACGCCTCGGTCGCCGCCGTCACGGTGTTGGCCAGGCCGCCGAGCAGGGCGCGGTCGACCGGCTCGTGGACCAGGGCCGGCTCGGTCAGGCGCGCCCCGACGCTGCCGAGCACGAACTTCGACACGTTGAGGACCTTGATCGCCAGCCGTCGGCCGACCTTCATCTGGGCCTCGTCGAAGGGCGAGTCGAGGCCAGGACGCGCCATCGCCGCTCGCCAGCGGACGGCGTCTGCGCCGTACTTCTCCAGGATGTCGGTGGGCACCACCACGTTGCCCTTCGACTTGGACATCTTCTTGCGGTCCGGGTCGAGGATGAAGCCCGAGATCATCGCGTGCGACCACGGAGCCGCGTGGTTCTCGTAGTGCGCGCGGACCACCCGGGAGAACAGCCACGTGCGGATGATGTCGTGGGCCTGGGTGCACAGGTCCATCGGGAAGACCAGCTGCCACAGGTCGTCGTCCTCCTCCCAGCCGCCGGCGATCTGCGGCGTCAGCGAGGAGGTGGCCCAGGTGTCCATCACGTCGGGGTCACCGATGAACCCGTTCGGCTTGCCGCGCTGCTCCTCGGTGTAGCCGTGGGGAGCGTCCGTCGACGGGTCGACCGGCAGCTCGGCCTCCGCCGGCAGCAGCGGGTGGGCGTAGTCGGGCTCGCCGTCGCCGTCGAGCGGGTACCAGACCGGGAAGGCGATGCCGAAGAACCGCTGCCGGGAGATCAGCCAGTCGCCGTTGAGCCCCCCGACCCAGTTGTCGTAGCGGTGCTTCATGTGCGGTGGGGTCCAGTCGATCTCCGCGCCGCGCTCGAGCATCTCCGCGCGCACGTCGGCGTCGCGGCCACCGTTGCGGAGGTACCACTGCCGGGTGGCCACGATCTCGAGGGGCTTGTCGCCCTTCTCGTAGAAGTTGGCCATCCGCTTGGTCGGCGACGGGTCTCCGTCCAGGTCACCGGACTCGCGCAACCGGGCCACCATGGCCTCCCGGGCGCTGAAGGCGGTCTTGCCCTTGAGGTCCTCGTACGACGACGCCGCCGGCTCGTGGGCCAGCCACGGGGGCGTCTCGCGCGACATCCGGCCGTCGCGCCCGATCAGGGTGCGCACCGGCAGCTGCAGCTCGCGCCACCACTGCACGTCGGTGAGGTCGCCGAAGGTGCAGCACATCGCGATGCCGGCACCCTTGTCGGGCTCGGCCGCCGGGTGCGCCAGCACCGGGATCTCCACGCCGAACACGGGAGAGGTGACGGTGCTGCCGAACAGCGGCTGGTAGCGCTCGTCGTCGGGATGTGCGATCAGGGCCACCACGCTGGGGATCAGCTCGGGACGCGTCGTCTCGATGAACACCGGGCCGTCCGCCCCGTGGAAGGCCACCCGGTGGTAGTGGCCGGCGTACTCCCTGGCCTCCAGTTCCGCCTGCGCGACCGCCGTCTGGAAGGTGACGTCCCAGAGCGTGGGCGCCTCCGTGAGGTAGGCCTCGCCGCGCGCGTAGTTGCGCAGGAACGCCCGCTGGCTGACCGTCTGCGCCTTGGTCCCGATCGTGGTGTAGTGCTGCCGCCAGTCCACGGAGAGGCCGAGCGTGCGCCACAGCGACTCGAAGACCTCCTCGTCCTGGACCACGAGGCGCTCGCAGAGCTCGATGAAGTTCGGCCGGCTGATCGGCACCTGCTTCTTGGCGTCGGGCTTCTCCGGTGGCGCGAAGTCGGGGTCGTAGGGCAGCGACGGGTCGCAGCGGACGCCGAAGTAGTTCTGCACGCGACGCTCGGTCGGCAGCCCGTTGTCGTCCCACCCCATCGGGTAGAACACCGACTTGCCGCGCATTCGCTGGAAGCGCGCGACCAGGTCGGGGTGCGTGTAGGAGAAGACGTGCCCGACGTGCAGGCTGCCGCTGACCGTCGGGGGCGGGGTGTCGATCGCGTAGACGTTCTCGCGAGGCTGGGTGCGGTCGAAGGCGTAGGTGCCGTCGACCCTCCAGCGCTCGGCCCACTTGGCCTCGAGCCCCTCCAGCGCGGGCTTGTCCGGTACGACGACGGCACGCCGGTCGGTGCTCGTCGTCTCCCGGGCCTGCTGCTGGATGTCGGTCATGTGCGAAATGCTACGGGGACCCGCTGCAGCCGGGAAAACCAGTTCCGGCGCCCCACCAGGGGTCACTAGCCTGCGTGGGTGAGCTGCACCCTCCATTTCGTCGACGACCCGGCCGCCTTCCTCGACGCCGTCCGGGACCACCTCGCAGCCGACCCGGTGCAGGGCACCGTGGTCACCACCTGGGCCGAGCGCTCGGTCCGCGAGGCGAAGGACGGGGTGGACCAGCCCGGGGAGTTCCCCCGCTGGTGGCTCGTGGTCCGCGACGACGCCGGCGAGGTGGTCGGCACGGGGATGCGCACCGCTCCCTTCGAGCCCCACCCGCCCTACCTGCTCGCGATGCCCGAGGAGGCTGCCGTCGCCGTGGCCGGGGCCCTGCACGAGCGCGGCGAGGAGCTCGGCGGGGTCAACGGCGCGCTACCCGCCGTCAGAGTGGTCGCCGAGGAGTACGCACGGCTGGCGGGGCGGACTGTTCGCGTCGCGGAGGAGACCCGACTCTTCGAGCTGGGCAACCTCGTCGAGCCCGAGCTGCCCGATGGCCAGCTGCGGATGGCCACTGCCGACGACCTCGACCTGGCCCTGGCCTGGTACCGGTCCTTCGGACGCGAGGCCGCCGAGCAGGCGGGCCACGAGGACGAGCACGCGGTGTTCGAGGACGAGACCGGCATGCTTCGCCGGATAGAGGAGGGCCGAGTCTGGTTCTGGGTCGACCAGCGCGGCGAGAGGGTGCACCTGACCGGCCACAACCTGCCCAGCTTCGGTGTCGCCAGGATCGGCCCGGTGTTCACCCCGAGGGAGCACCGCGGCTGCGGCTACGCCAGCGCCGCGGTCGCCGAGATCTCCCGGATGCTGAGCGACGCAGGCTCGCGGGTCACGCTCTTCACCGACCAGGCGAACCCGACGTCGAACGCGATCTACCAGCGGCTCGGCTTCCGTGCCGTCGCCGACCAGGCCAACCTCGTCATCGAGTGAGCGCCGCCTAGACTCGCAGTCGCGATGTCGAACGAATCCCCCGAAGCCCGCCCCGCCGAGACCTACGCCGAGGTCGAGGACGCGCTGCTGTCCCGCTGGCCGGAGAGCCGGCTGGACCCCACGCTGGACCGCATCGAGGACTTCACCGACCTGCTCGGCCGGCCGCAGGACGCCTATCCCGCCATTCACCTGACCGGCACGAACGGCAAGACGTCCACTGCGCGGATGGTCGAGGCGCTGCTGCTCGCGCTCGGCCTGCGCACCGGTCGCTTCACCAGCCCGCACCTGGAGTCGATGACCGAGCGGATCAGCGTGGACGGCGAGCCCCTCAGCGAGGACGCCTTCGTCAGGGCGTTCAACGACGTCGCTCGCTACACGCACCTGGTCGACGCCGAGCACGAGCACCCGCTGTCGTTCTTCGAGACGATCGTGGGGATGGCCTACGCCGCGTTCGCCGATGCGCCTGTCGACGTCGCCGTCGTCGAGGTCGGGATGGGCGGCACCTGGGACGCGACGAACGTGATCGACGCGAAGGTCGCGGTGCTCACCCCGATAGCGGTGGACCATGCGAAGTACCTCGGCGACACCCCGGGTGCGATCGCCCGCGAGAAGGTCGGCATCGTCAAGCCCGGTGCGACCGTGGTGACCGCCGCGCAGCTCGCCGACGTCGCGGAGGTGCTCGTCGAGCGGGCGGCGGAGGTGGGCGCCACGATCGCCCGCGAAGGGCTCGAGTTCGGGGTGCGCACCCGACTGCCGGCCGTCGGCGGCCAGATGCTCTCCCTCCAGGGCCTGCGGGGACAGTACGACGAGGTCTTCCTTCCGCTGTTCGGCCCCCACCAGGCCCAGAACGCTGCGCTCGCCCTTGCCGCCGTCGAGGCATTCATCGGGGGAGGGCAACCCCTCGCGGAGGACGTGGTCAAGGAGGCCTTCGGCCAGGTCACCTCGCCCGGGCGGCTCGAGGTGGTCCGCCGCTCCCCGACGATCGTGCTGGACGCGGCGCACAACCCGCACGGGGCGGCTGCGACCGCGGAGGCGCTGCAGGACTCGTTCACCTTCTCCCCGCTGATCGGGGTCGTCGGGGTGATGGCCGACAAAGACCATGAAGGCGTGCTCGCGGCCTTCGAGCCGGTCCTTGCCCACGTCGTCTGCACCCAGAGCTCGTCGCCCCGGGCGATGCCGGCCGAGGAGCTGGCCGAGGTGGCCCGCGGCATCTTCGGGATCGACCGGGTCAGCTCGACACCGTCACTGGCCGATGCCGTCGACCAGGGCGCCGCTCTCGCGGAGGCCGGTGGTGTCTTCGGCGAGGGCATCGGCTCCGGGGGCGTGCTGGTCACCGGCTCGGTGGTGACGGTCGGGGAAGCGCGGACCATGCTCACCCGCCGACGGCCCGGCGCCGGAACGGCACCTTGATGCAGCGACGGCTCTGCGCGACGATCCTGCTCCTGGAGATGATCGTCCTCGGCCTGACCACCCCGGTGCTGGTCTCGGTCAACCACGTGGGCACGGGCCCGGCGCTGGGCATCGGCCTGGGGTTGGCCGGCGCGTGCCTGGTCGTGTCCGGGCTGCTGCGCTTCCGCTGGGCCTACGTGCTCGGTTGGGCGATCCAGGTCGCGGCGCTGGCGCTGGGCATCGAGGTCGGGGTGATGGTCCTTCTCGGGATCGTCTTCCTCGCGCTGTGGGCGACCGCCTACCTGCTCGGCGCCAGGATCGAGCGGGAGCGGGCCGCCTGGGAGGCCGCCGCCGCCCAGCAGGAGGAGCGTCGGTAGGCTGCCGCGCATGTCGCAGCCGACGCAGACCCCCTCCGAGCGCACGCTCGTCCTGCTCAAGCCCGACGCCGTCCGGCGCGGCCTGGTGGGGGAGATCCTGTCGCGCTACGAGGCCAAGGGGCTCTCGATCGTCGCGCTGGAGCAGCGCACCATCGACGCGGACCTGGCCGACCGCCACTACTCCGAGCACGTCGAGCGCGACTTCTACCCCCCGCTGCGCGCCTTCGTGACCAGCGGTCCCCTGGTCGCGGCCGTGCTCGAAGGTGACCAGGCGGTCGAGGTGGTCCGGTCGGTCAACGGCGCCACCGACGGTCGCCAGGCGGCGCCGGGCACGATCCGGGGGGACCTCTCGATGTCCAACCGGGAGAACCTCGTGCACGGCTCGGACTCCTTCGAGTCCGCCACCCGCGAGATCGGGCTCTGGTTCCCCGACCTGCGCTGATCCTGCCGCGTGTCGTCCCGGGGACGGCCGGCTCCCACGCCTAGCCTGTGCGTGACACGTGTGACACGAGTGACGAACGGGCAGCCATGGCGAACAACCTGATCGGCCGCGACATGGCCGTGGACCTGGGCACCGCGAACACCCTCGTCTACGTCCGCGGCAAGGGCGTGCTCCTCGACGAACCCTCGGTCGTGGCGATGAACGCGCAGACCCGTGAGGTCCTCGCGGTCGGCCACGAGGCCAAGCGGATGATCGGTCGCACCCCCGACGGCATCACCGCCATCAGGCCGCTCAAGGATGGCGTCATCGCCGACTTCGACGCCACCGAGCAGATGCTGCGTTACTTCATCCAGCAGGTGCACCGCCGGCGCTACTTCGCCAAGCCGCGGCTGGTGATCTGCGTCCCGAGCGGGATCACCGCCGTCGAGCAGCGCGCGGTCAAGGAAGCCGGCTTCTCGGCCGGCAGCCGGCGGGTCTACATCGTCGAGGAGCCGATGGCTGCGGCGATCGGTGCCGGGCTACCGGTGCACGAGGCCACCGGCAACATGGTCGTCGACATCGGCGGCGGCACCACGGAGGTCGCCGTGATCTCGCTCGGCGGCATCGTCACCACCCTGTCGGTGCGCACCGCGGGCGACGAGCTCGACCAGGCCATCATCGCCTGGATGAAGAAGGAGTACTCCCTGATGCTGGGGGAGCGCACCGCCGAGGAGATCAAGATGACCCTCGGCTCCGCCTTCCCGATGCCCAAGGAGCCCGAGGCGGAGATCCGCGGCCGTGACATGGTCTCCGGGCTCCCGCGCACGGTCACCGTCTCCAGTGCGGAGATCCGCCAGGCGCTCGAGGAGCCGTTGCACGCCATCGTCGACGCGGTGCGCACCACCCTGGACCAGACCCCGCCCGAGCTGGCCGGCGACATCATGGACCGCGGCATCGTGCTCACCGGTGGCGGAGCCCTGCTGCGCGGGCTCGACGAACGCCTCCGGCACGAGACCGGCATGCCCGTCCACGTCAGCAACGACCCGCTCAGCGCGGTCGCGATGGGCGCCGGCAAGTGCGTGGAGGAGTTCGAGGCACTGCAACAGGTGCTGGTCTCGGAGACCCGGCGCGCGGGGTGACGATGGCTCCCAGGGACCCCGGCAAGCGCCCCTCTCGGTCGGTCATGGTGCTGCTCCTGCTGGCCTGCCTGACCGTGCTGACGCTCGACGCCCGCGGCGGCACGTCCTCCCCGGTCGAGCCGTTCCGCACAGCCGTGGGCAACGTGGTCGGCCCCGTCGAGAGCGGCACCGCGGTGGCCGTGCGGCCCTTCCGGGAGCTGGCCGGCTACTTCGGCAGCAACGACAAGCTGCGCCAGCAGGTGGCCACGCTCAGTGCCGAGAACTCCCGGCTGCGCAGTCAGGTCGAGACCCGGCCGCTCGACCGCAACCGGCTCGCCGAGCTCGACGGCCTGACCCGCACTGCGCGGCAGACCGGCTACGCGCTCGTCGCGGCCCGGGTCGTGGCGATGGGTCCGAGCCAGTCCTTCTCCCGCACCGTCACGATCGACGCGGGCAGCTCATCGGGGATCCGCCCGGACATGACCGTGCTCAACAACGACGGCCTGGTCGGCCGGGTCGTCCGGACCACCACCACCACGGCCACGGTCCTGCTCATCGTCGACCAGGACTCCGTCGTGGGCGGCCGCCTCGGCTCCAACATGCAGCTCGGCTTCCTGCGCGGGCAGGGGAGCACCGGCAGGGCCGACCAGCTCGACCTGGACCTGATGGACAGCTCGACCACGCCCGCCCGCGGCGATGTCGTGGTGACCTGGGGGTCTGCGAACGGCGCGCCCTACGTGGCCGGCATCCCGATCGGCAAGGTGGTCTCGGTCTGGTCGACCCCCCGCGAGACGGCCAAGCACGCCGTGATCGCCCCGTTCGTCGACTTCTCCTCGCTCGACGTGGTCGGCGTGGTGGTTCCCCGCGGGACCCACGGTGACCGCCAGCTGATTGCTGCCGGAGGTCGCTGATGGCACTGCTACGCGGGCTCGCGGCCCTCGGCATCCTGCTCCTTGCCGTGGTGCTGCAGGTGGCTGTCTTCGGCTACGTCTCCGTAGACGGCGTCGTCCCTGATCTCGCCCTGCTCGTGGTGGTGGCCGCGGCGCTCACCCGCGGGCCGCAGTTCGCCGCGGTGCTGGGCTTCGCGGGCGGTCTGCTGCTCGACGTCGCCCCACCGGCCGACCACGTCGCAGGCCGCTGGGCGCTGGCCTTCGTGGTGGTTGGCTATCTCGCCGGCCGGGTGCGGCAGGACGCCCGTAACTCCACGTTGGCCGCCCTCGCCACGGTGGCCGCCTGCGCGTTCGTGGGCACGTCGGTCTACGCCCTCACCGGCCTCGTCCTCGACGACGGCGCGATGGCTGCCGGGGAAATGCTGCGGGTGGTCGGGATCAGCGTCGTCTGGGACGTCCTGGTGACCCCGCTCGTGCTGCCCGTGCTGCTGCTGGCGTTCCGACGACTGCGACCCCCGCAGCTGGTGTACTGATGGCCGCTGTCCTCATCCGGCCGCACCAGCACAAGAGCCGACTGCGCCTCTTCGTGGTCCAGGCCCTCGTGCTGTCCCTGTTCGTCACGCTGTTCGCCCGGTTGTGGTACATCCAGGTCTTCTCCGGCCAGGCCTACCAGGCCCAGGCTGCGGAGCAGTCCGTGCGCGAGCTGGTCGTGCAGCCCCCGCGTGGGCTGATCGTGGACGACCAGGGACGCCCGCTGGTGGCCAACCGCAGCAGCTGGGTGGTCACCGTGGACCGCACCCTCTTCTACAAGCTCGACGACACTGCGCAGCACCGGTTGGTCAAGCGCCTGGCCCGGACCATCCACGTCAGGCCCGCCCGCGTCCAGGCCGAGCTGCTGCTGTGCGGGGCGACGGGCTCGAAGGCCGGCGTCTGCTGGAACGGCTCGCCCTACCAGCCGGTGCCGGTCGCCGAGGACGTGCCCCAGTCGGTGGCGGTGCAGATCCTCGAGAAGCCCGAGGACTACCCGTCGGTGCTGGCCCAGACCGAGAGCCTGCGGGCCTACCCCCGGCCCTACGGGGTCAACGCGGCCCACCTGCTCGGCTACCTCAGCCCGATCACCCAGGACGAGCTCGCCGAGGCGAGGAAGCGGGGCGACACCTCGGTCAACGGGGCCTCGGTCGTCGGCAGGGCCGGCCTCGAGAAGGAGTACGACGCCTGGCTGCGGGGCCGACCCGGCTACAAGAAGGTGGCGGTCGACTCCATGGGGCGGGTCATCGGCGACACCGGCCAGGTCCGGGCGAAGCCCGGTGACACGCTGGTGACCTCGATCGACGCCAAGCTGCAGAGCCTCGTGGAGCGCCAGCTCCACCACACGATCGTGACGGCCCGGCACACCTACGACCCCGTGACCCACAAGAACTACGTCGCCGACAGCGGCGCGGTGGTGGTGATGGAGGCGCGCACCGGCCGGATCGTGGCGATGGCCAGCGAGCCGACCTACAACCCGTCGGTGTGGGTCGGTGGCATCTCAAGCAGGCAGCTGCGGCACCTCTACTCGAAGAAGGCGGACGACCCCCTGCTCTTCCGGGCGACCCAGGGCCAGTTCGCGCCAGGCTCGACGTGGAAGCCCGAGATGACCGTCGGCGCCTTCAACCACGGCTTCGGGCCGAACAGCCGGCTGGACTGTTCGTCGGGCCTGCAGGTGGGCAACCGCTGGTTCAAGAACTACGAGTCGGAGTCCTACGGCTACATCGACTTCGCCAAGGCGCTGCAAGTGTCCTGCGACACCTTCTTCTACCGGGTCGGGCTGTCCTTCTGGCGCAAGTACGGCTCCAACCCCGACAACGTCAACGCCAAGGACCCGCTGGTCGCGATCGCGAAGTCGTTCGGCTACGGCAAGCCGACCGGGATCGACCTGCCCGGAGAGGCCAGCGGCCGGATCGCCGACCGGCACTGGAAGCTGGCCTACTGGAAGGCGATGAAGGGCTACTACTGCAAGCTCGACCGGCAGCACAAGGGCTCGGCGTGGATGCAGCTCTTCGCCCACGAGTTCTGCCTCGGCGGCTACCAGTACCGCGCCGGGGACGCGGTGAACTTCGCGATCGGGCAGGGCGACACGATGGTCACCCCGCTCCAGCTGGCGCGTGCCTATGCCGCGATCAGCAACGGCGGCACCCTCTACGAGCCGCGCGTGGGCAAGGCGATCGTGTCGCCGAGCGGCAGGGTCATCAAGCACATCCAGCCGAAGGTGCAGGGGCACGTGCGGTCGAAGAAGTCGGCCTTCCGCTACGTCGACCAGGCGCTGCAGGGCACCCCCAAGACCGGCACGCTGGCCTGGAAGTTCATCGGCTTCCCGCTCGACAAGGTGCACATCCGCGGCAAGACCGGTTCCGCCGAGGTGCAGGGCAAGCAGAGCACCTCGCTGGTGGCCACCTACACCAAGGACTACGTGGTCACCATGGTCGTCACCCAGGCGGGCACCGGGTCGGGCACCTCCGGGCCGGCGGTGCGCAAGATCTGGGAGGCGCTCTACGGGATACACGGCGAGCGGGTGAACCGGCACAAGTCGATCATCCCGGGCGTCGTGGAGACCAACCGGCTGCCGGTCTTCGCCGGGGACGGCTCGATCCTCCCGCCCGCCGTACGCAAGGAGCGCAAGCGATGAGCGCACCCACCATCGGCGTGGCTCCCGCGCGCCAGGTCGTGTCGCGCAGCCGCGTCCGCGTCCCCGGCGTCGACTGGCTGCTGATGCTCGCCACCGGAGCGATCCTGGTGATCGGCACCCTGCTGGTCTGGTCGTCGACGTCGGCGAACCCCGTGCTGACCCACGACGACCCGACGGCCTACCTGAAGAAGCACCTGATCAACATTGCGATCGGGATGGTGCTTTTCCTCGTCGTGCTCGCCACCGACCACCGCTGGGTGCGCATCCTCGCCCCCCTGGTCTACGTCGCCTCGATCCTCGGGCTCGCCCTGGTCCTCGTGATGGGCAGCACCATCAACGGGTCGCGGTCGTGGCTGATGCTCGGCGGGCTGTCCATCCAGCCGGCCGAGTTCGCCAAGCTCGCGGTGATCATCGGGATGGCGCTGATCGTCGCCGAGCGCACCGAGGGGTCCCGGCGGCGCCGCATCGGCGACGTCGACGTGCTGCTGATGCTCGCGGTGGCCGGCCTCCCCGCGCTGCTGATCCTGCTCCAGCCCGACCTCGGCACCATGCTGGTGCTCACCGCCACCGTCTTCGGCGTGCTGGCCGTGGCCGGGGTGGCCCGGCGCTGGCTGGTGCTGCTGGCCGCCGGCGGCGTCGCAGTGGCCGCCGCGGTGGTGATGGCCGGCGTGCTCAAGCACTACCAGATCGACCGGTTCATGGCCTTCACCAACCCTGATCTCGACCCGCGGGGAGCCGGCTACAACACCACTCAGGCGCGGATCGCGATCGGCAACGGCGGGCTCTTCGGCCAGGGCCTGTTCCACGGCTCGCAGACCCGCTCCGGTTTCGTCCCCGAGCAGCACACGGACTTCGTCTTCACCGTGGCGGGGGAGGAGCTCGGCCTGGTCGGAGCCGGCGTGCTGATCGCCCTCTTCGCCGTTGTGCTCTGGCGGGCGCTGTCGATCTCGCTCCACGCCGAGGACATGTTCGGCCGCGTGGCGGCCGCCGGCATCGCGTGCTGGCTGGCCTTCCAGACCTTCCAGAACGTCGGCATGTGCCTGGGCATCATGCCGGTCACCGGGGTCCCCCTCCCGCTGGTCTCCTACGGCGGGTCGTCGATGTTCGCCACCTTGATGGCCCTCGGGCTGCTGCAGAACATCCACCTGCGTTCCAGTGCGCTGAGCCCGGCCCGGTGAGCGCGCCTCGCGGCGCGGGTCGTGAGGCGGCGGGCGCGCGTCGTACCCTTGTGGGTCGACCGTCCCCCACGTTTCTGGAGCTGCGCAGCATGCCCGCCACCGCCGAGTCGCTGTTCTCCGTGCTGGAGCCGCACCTGTCCGCCGTGTCCAAGCCGATCCAGTACGTCGGCGGCGAGCTCAACTCGGTGCAGAAGCCATGGGGCGACGACGAGAGCACCGTGCGCTGGGCGCTGATGTACCCCGACGCCTACGAGATCGGCCTGACCAACCAGGGCGTGCAGATCCTCTACGAGGTGCTCAACGAGTGCGAGGACGTCCTGGCCGAGCGCACCTACGCCGTCTGGCCCGACATGGAGGCGGTGCAGCGGGAGCACGGCATCCCGCAGTTCCCCGTCGACGACCACCGCCCGGTGCGCGCCTTCGACCTCTTCGGCATCTCCTTCTCACCCGAGCTCGGCTACACCAACCTGCTGACCGCGATCGACCTGGCCGGCATCCCGCTGCACGCCGTCGACCGCACGGAGGGCGACCCGGTCGTGATCGCCGGCGGCCACGCCGCCTTCAACCCCGAGCCGATCGCCGACTTCATCGACGCAGCCGTGCTCGGCGACGGCGAGGAGGTCGTGCTCGCCATCACCGAGGTGGTCCGCGAGTGGAAGCGCGACGCCGCCCGGCGCGGCGATGCCTTCGAGTCGGGATTGGACCCGCGTGACGAGCTGCTCCGCCGGCTGGCCGTCTCCGGCGGGGTCTACGTCCCGAAGTTCTACGACGTCGCGTACGACGCCGACGGGGTGCTCGTGTCGGTGACGCCCAACACCGCGGGTGTCCCGGAGCGGGTGCACAAGCACACGCTGATGGACCTCGATGCCTGGCCCTACCCGCGCAATCCCCTGGTGCCGCTGGCCGAGACCGTGCACGAGCGCTTCAGCGTGGAGATCTTCCGTGGCTGCACCCGTGGCTGCCGCTTCTGCCAGGCCGGCATGATCACCCGGCCGGTCCGCGAGCGGTCGATCAGCACGATCGGGGACATGGTCGAGAACGGCATCCGCAAGTCAGGCTTCGAGGAGGTCGGCCTGCTGTCGCTGTCCAGCGCCGACCACACCGAGATCGCCGAGGTCGCCACCGGCCTGGCCGACCGCTACGAGGGCACCAACGTGTCCCTGAGCCTGCCGAGCACCCGGGTGGACGCCTTCAACATCACCCTGGCCAACGAGTTCTCCCGCAACGGCCGGCGCTCCGGGTTGACCTTCGCACCCGAGGGTGGTTCGGAGCGGTTGCGCAAGGTGATCAACAAGATGGTCACCGAGGAGGACCTGATCCGCACCGTCGCCGCGGCCTACTCCCACGGCTGGCGGCAGGTGAAGCTCTACTTCATGTGCGGCCTGCCGACCGAGACCGACCAGGACGTCCTCGAGATCGCCGACCTGGCAAGGAAGGTGATCGCCAAGGGCCGCGAGGTCTCCGGGCGCAACGACATCCGGTGCACGGTCTCGATCGGTGGCTTCGTCCCCAAGCCCCACACGCCCTTCCAGTGGGCCGGACAGCTCGACCACCCGACCACCGACGAGCGATTGCGCAAGCTGCGCGAGGTAGTGCGCGCCGACAAGCGGTTCGGGCGGGCCATCGGCTTCCGCTACCACGACGGCAAGCCCGGCATCGTCGAGGGCCTGCTCTCTCGCGGCGACCGCCGGGTGGGCCGGGTCATCGAGGCCACCTGGCGCGCCGGCGGTCGGTTCGACGGGTGGAGCGAGCACTTCTCCTTCGACCGCTGGATGGCGGCCGCGGACGAGGCGCTGGCCGGTACCGGAGTCGACGTCGACTGGTACACCACCCGCCAGCGCGCCTACGACGAGGTGCTGCCCTGGGACCACCTCGACTCCGGACTCGACAAGGAGTGGCTCTGGGAGGACTGGGAGGCGGCCCTGGATCCTCAAGCGGATGACGTGGAGGACTGCCGCTGGACGCCGTGCTACGACTGTGGCGTCTGTCCCGAGATGGGCACCGACATCCAGATCGGGCCCACCGGCCAGAAGCTGCTGCCGCTCAGCGTCGTCTGACGGTGCGCTCGCTCCGGTCCGCTGTCGTCGCCGGGCGATAGCCTCCCGGTCGTGACGACCGGGCCCCACATCGGCGATGAGCAGCGGCGGGCGCGCCTGGCAGTCCGCCACCGCCTCGCCGCGGACCACCGGGCGGACGCCGTCGCCGACGCAGCAGCCGCCGTGGTCTGCCTGCACGCCACCGAGCCGGCGAACGTGTACCTCGCTGCGTTCGCCCGCGGCGACGCCTCCCGCGACGACGTCGACCGGGCGCTCTACCTCGACCGTGGGGTCGTCAAGCAGCTCGCGATGCGACGCACGGTCTTCGCGTTCCCGCGCGAGCTGCTGCCCGCCGTGTGGGGCAGCGCCTCCGCCCGTGTCGCAGCCCAGCAGCGGGACCGGCTGGCCCGCGACGTGGTGAAGCAGGGCATCGCCAGCGACGGGCCGGCCTGGGTCGCCGAGGCCACCGGCGCCGTCCTCGCCCTGCTGCACGAGCGCGGCCCGGCCACCACGGCGGAGCTCCGTTCGGGGCTGTCCGCGCTGCAGTCGCGGCTCACCTACGCCGAGGGCAGGGCGTACGCCGGCAACTTCCCGATCGCTCCCCGCGTGCTGACCACGCTGGCCGCCTCGGGCGCGGTGGTCCGGGGGCAGAACGCAGCCGGGTGGAAGGTCTCGCGCCCGCGATGGACCGTGACCCGTGACTGGCTCGGCGAGGAGCCGGCGCCGACCGACGAGCGGGAGGGCTATCGCCGGCTGGTCGAGGCGTGGCTGCGGGCGTTCGGTCCAGGCACCGAGGCTGACCTGGTCTGGTGGCTCGGCGCGACCAAGGCCGCGGTGCGCCGGGCGCTGGCCGATGTCGAGGCGGTGACCGTCGGGCTCGACGACGGGAGCGTCGGGCTCGTGCTGCCCGACGACCTCGGGGCCGGCCCGGCGCCGGGGAGGTGGGCGGCGCTGCTGCCGTCGCTGGACCCGTCGACGATGGGCTGGAAGCAGCGTGGGTTCTACCTCGGACCGCACGCCGGGCTGCTCTTCGACCGCAACGGCAACGCCGGACCCACTGCGTGGCTCGACGGGCGCGTCGTGGGTGGCTGGACGCAGGCCGACGACGGCCGGGTGGTCGTCGTGGCCTGCGAGCCGATCGACGCCGAGGGCCAGCGCCTGCTGGACGCGGAAGCCGCGCGGTTGACCACGTGGCTCGCGGGCGACGTGGTGCGCACCATCTACCAGTCCCCGCTGGTGCGGTCCGGGACCAGCTCGTCCTCGAGGTAGCGCGGCTTCGCGGCGTAGAGGCCGACGAGCAACTGCGGGACGCACAGGGCGAGCAGCACCAGGAGCGGCACCGTCCAGCCGCCGGTGAGCCCGTTGAGCCAGCCGATGCCGACCGGGCCGACGCTCGCGAGGAGGTAGCCCACCGACTGGGTGAAGCCGGAGAGCGCGGCGGTGCCGGCGGCCGTGCGTGCCCGCAGGCCGATCAGGGTGAGCACGAAGGGGAAGGTGCAGGTCCCGACGCCGACCACCACAGCCCAGGCCCACGCCCCGGCAGCCGGAGCCAGGATCAGCCCGAGATAGCCGATCGGATAGCAGGCCATCATCGCGATCAGCAGTCCTCGGGGGTCGCGGACCCGTCCGGCGAGGTTGGGCACCACCAGGGACAGCGGGATGCTCGCCCCCGTGATGACGCCGAGCAGGATCCCCGCGGTCGCGGCGGAGAACCCGGCGTCGCGGTAGACCTGGGCGAACCAGCCGAAGATCGAGTAGGCCTGCAGGGACTGCAGTCCGAAGAAGACAGCCATCGCCCAGCCCAAGCGGGTCCGGCCGACCTCGCGCAGGCCCCACCGGTGCGGGGTCTCCTCGGGCGTCTGGTCGTGGCGCAGCAGTCCGAGCCAGGGCAGCGCCGCGAGGGCCGCTGTCGCCGCCCAGACGACGAGCCCGAAGCGCCAGCCCTGGGGCTCGAAGTGTTGGGAGATCGGCACGGTCAGCATCGAGGACGCGGTCAACCCGACCGCCAGCGCGGTGGTGTACACCGCAGTCATCCGACCGACGTGGTCGGGGAAGTGCAGCTTGACCAGGGACGGCAACAGCACGTTCGCGGTGGCCATGCCGGCCAGGGCGAGGAGCGAGAGCAGCAGGAAGAGCCAGGTGAGCCCTGTCCAGGGCCGCAAGCCGAGACCGGCCACCACCGCGAGCAGGGCGAGCAGCGTGACCCGGTGGGCGCCGATGGTCCGGGCGAGGACCGGCGCGAGGGCGCCGAAGCCGGCGAAGGCGAGCACCGGAAGGGTGGTCAGCACTCCCGCGACCGTGGGCGACATGTGCAGCGCGGCACGGATCTCGTCGAGCACCGGGCCGACGCTCACTGCCGCCGGGCGCAGGTTGAAGGCCAGCACCACGATGCCCACCACCACCAGGGGGCCGGCTGCGCGCCCGGTGCCGCGGGGTCTCGTTGCCATGGGTTTGAGCACGGCCGGATTCTTTCAGTTGCCCGCCCGTCGGTCGGCGGCGGGCACGGCAGGGGCGTCGGGTAGGGGATTAGCACACAATGATGAAATTACACATTTGTAGTTCGTGATCGCACCGAGATCTTTGGGGTTTTTGTTTCCAGAGTGACGAAACGCAGTTACTGTTCTGCTTCGAGTGGCCCCCGCGGCCCGTCCCCGACCATGGAGGCCTGGATCGTGATGAAGCCGGCGTCGAGCGCCCGCCGCCTGGTGCGAGCCCTGGTGGGGGCGACCGCCGTAGCCCTGATGGCGACGACCGGCGCCGCCTACGGCTACGTGGCCGGCGCTGACACCTCGCACTACCAGCACAACCCGAGCCTGGACTGGCAGAAGGTGGCCGGTGACGGTGTGCGCTTCGCCTTCCTCAAGGCGACCGAGGGCACCACCTACACCGATCCCTACTTCAAGGCAGACTGGGCTGCGAGCGCCAAGGCGGGCATCTACCGCGGCGCCTACCACTTCGCCCGGCCGAGCACGGCCGCCGGCTCTGCGGTGCGGCAGGCCGACTTCTTCGCCTCCACCATCGGTCCGCAGAACGCCCGAGGGACGCTCCCGCCGGTGCTGGACCTCGAGTCGACGGGCGGGCTCTCGGACAGTCAGCTGATCAACTGGACCAGCCAGTTCCTCAAGGAGCTCGCAGCGAAGACCGGCCGGGACCCGATCATCTACGTCTCGCCCTACTTCTGGATCGACAACCTCAACAACAGCAGCGCCTTCCACGACTATCCCCTCTGGGTGGCCCACTACGGCGTCTCGCAGCCGAAGGTCCCGGGCAACTGGCCGACCTGGTCGTTCTGGCAGTCCACCAGCAGCGGGCGGATCCAGGGAATCAGCGGCAACGTGGACAAGGACGTCTTCAACGGCAACATGACGGCGCTGGAGAAGTTCGCCCTCGCCTACTCCCGCGCAGCCACGCAGGTCTCCCTGGCGGTGAGCAACGCGGCGCCCACCGTGGGGGAGTCGGTGAAGTTCAGCGGCAAGCTGACCGACGCCACCAGCCGGGCGCTGGCAGCACAGCAGGTGAAGCTGCAGTTCCAGGCGCAGGGTTCCACGTCGTGGACCACGGTGGCCACGGCCAAGACCGGGCCCTACGGCGGCTTCCGCAAGTGGCTCGCCGTGACCGACCCAGGCAGCTACCGGGCACACTTCACGAGGACGGCCGACTACCGGGGCTCGAGCTCGGTGCCGCTGTCGGTGACCCTCACGCCGGTCGCCTCCGACCTCACTCTGACCACGCCGACGACCGCGACCAACGCGGGCTCGCAACTGAGCTTCGCCGGCAGTCTGACCAACGGAGGCGCCGGGCTGCCCAGCCGAAACGTGACGATCTCCAGTCGCGCGGCCGGCGCCTCCACGTGGGTGCGTGTCGGGACGGCCGCCACGGACGACTCGGGCGCCTACGACCTCGACATGACTGCGATGCAGACGGCCACCTACCGGGCGACCTACGCCGGTGACTCCGCCTACCAGTCCGCGACCGCCACCGTGGGGCCCGTCACCGTCACCCGCAACCCTGCCGACCTCAGCTTTGCGGTCTCCAACCACGCCCCCTACAAGGACCAGCGGGTCAACATGGACGGGCGGCTGCTGACCGGCTCCAAGGCGGTCGCGAACCGCTCGGTCCGCATCCAGCAGCAACTGCCGGACAGCACCCGGTGGCGGACAGTGGCCACGGCCACGACCGACGCGACCGGCCACTACTCGGCCCCCCAGCGGATCGACGAGCCGGCCTCCTACCGTGCCGTCTTCCCCGGGGACAGCCTCTACGTCGCCGCATCGACTGACCCGGTCTCGGTGCAGATCACGCCGCCGACCCGGACGCACACGTCGCTGACCGCCCGGCGCACGGAGCTGCGCGCCGGCCGGTCCGAGATGCTGCACGGCAAGCTGACGGCGGCCGGCGCGGGCATCGCCCGGACGGTGCGCCTGTGGCAGCGGTTCGCCGGACAGAGCACCTGGCACTTCGTCTACCGGACCGCGACGGTGCTCCCCGACGGCACCTGCCGGATCAGCGTCAGCCCGCAGCGGACCACGATCTACCGGCTGATCTTCCACGGCGGCACCGTCTACGCACACAGCCAGGACGGGCTCCGGATCACCGTCCAGTGAGTCCTGACGCGCTCGACTAGGGTGCAGGCGTGGTTCGACCCGACCAACCCCCTCAGCACGCGCCGCCGGTCCAGCGACTGCGGATCCGCTTCGCCAAGCGCGGCCGGATGCGCTTCACCAGCCACCGCGACTTCAGCCGGGCGTTCGAGCGGGCCCTGGTGCGCGCGCGGGTGCCGATGGCCTACTCCTCGGGATTCAGTCCCCACCCGAGGATCTCGTACGCCGGCGCGGCGCCGACCGGGTCCGCGAGCGAGGCGGAGTACCTCGAGATCGGCCTGGCCGAGGTCGTCGACCCCCCCGCCCTGGCTGCGTCGCTGGATGCGTCGCTGCCTGCGGGGCTCGACGTGATCGAGGTCGTCCCGAGCGGCGGTGGCGCGCTGGCCGACCGCCTCGAGGCCTCGGTGTGGCGCCTGACGCTGGCTGGGGAGCCGACCGATGCCGTGCGCGAGGCCGTCTCGGCCTTCCTCGCGACCGACCAGGTGATGGTGCAGCGGATGACCAAGAAGGGGCTCCGCACCTTCGACGCCCGGGCAGCGGTGGTGCGCCTCGCGGTGGCCGCACCGGAAGCGCAACGTGACGAGGACGACCCGACGTGTGCGATACTCGACTTGGTCCTGCGGCACGGCACGCCGTCCGTGAGACCCGACGACGTTCTCGCCGCACTGCGTGAGATCTCCGGGCTGAACCCAGGCGCCGCCCTCCAGCGGCGCCTGGCGCAAGGTCCGTTGGACGAGCGTGGCGGCACCGTGGATGATCCGTTGGCACCTGACCGCGACGCGGCCGGCTGACGGCGTGGACCCCAGTCCTCGCTGCAGCGCACCGGCTGGCGACCGCGGTCGCGGTCACCGGTTCACACCGCGCGACGTGAACGCGGAGGGCGTCGTCGCCGACTGAAGGCTTTCGCCGCCCGACGCGCCCCTGGTGCGGTCGGGGGGCCGTGACCAGCACCGTCACACCGGTGGACCGGATGGCGGGGCGCGAGGAGCTCGACATGCTCGACGCTGATGACACCACCAGCGACACCACCAGCGACACCGGCACAAGCCCCGGCGAGGGAGCCGACGCGGTCACCGACGCCGGGACCGATCCCGGGCCGGCACCGGCGGGGAAGGGCGCCGCGAAGAAGGCCACCGTCAAGAAGAGCACGGCGAAGAAGTCGTCCGCCCGCAAGGCCGCCGCGTCGGAGACCTCCAGCGCTGACACCAGCCCGGACGGAGCGGTTCCCGATGATGCGGCCGCCGAGGGGGCAGCTCCGCGCAAGCAGGGCGCGCGGAAGAGCGCCGCCAAGAGGCCCACCGCGAAGAAGGCGGCACCGACGAAGAAGGCAGCCGCCGGGCAGGCGCCGGCGGCCGCCGACGTGCCGACCGAGGGCGGCGATCCGTCCCAGGCCGAGGCCGGGTCGGAGGAGCCGGCCGCACCGCCGCGCAAGGCGGCACCGCGCTCCCGTCGGACCAGTGCCACGCCCCAGCCGGCCGAGGACACGGCGGCCGAGGACACGGCGGCCGAGGACACGGCGGCCGACGAGCAGGCTCCCGCCGCCCCGATGGTGCTGTTCAAGGCTCCGGAGACCAAGACCGCCCCGACGCGCAAGCGTGCCGGCGGCGCGCGTTCAGGCGCTGCGGAAACGATCGCCGACCAGGCCGACCAGGCCGACGAGGCCGACGAGGCCGACGAGGCCGACGAGGTCAGCGCGGCCGAGCCGGAGGAGCCTGCGACGTCGCCCGGCGAGGCTGACGCGGCAGCGGAGGACGGCGACGGCAGTGCCGCCCGGCGGCGACGTCGCCGGGGCGGACGTCGCCGGCGCAAGGGCAGCGACGGTGACCAGGGCGACGGCAGCGACGACCAGTGGCACGACCAGGTCGATTCCGACACCTCCGACGAACCTGGTGGCGAGGCGGGCGGATCCCGGCGCCGGCGCAAGCGTCGCCGTTCGGGCGACGAGTCCGACGCCACGACGGACGACCCCGAGAAGACCGTCACCAAGGTGCGCAAGCCGCGCAACCCCGAGGACGAGATCACCAGCGTCAGCGGCTCGACCCGGCTGGAGGCGAAGAAGCAGCGGCGCCGCGAAGGTCGTGAGGCCGGCCGGCGCCGAGCGCCGATCGTGAGCGAGGCGGAGTTCCTGGCCCGTCGCGAGTCCGTGGACCGGGTGATGGTGATCCGCCAGCGGGACGACCTCACCCAGATCGCCGTGCTCGAGGACAACGTCCTCGTGGAGCACTACGTCGCCCGCGAGGCGCAGACCTCGGTGATCGGCAACGTCTACCTCGGTCGGGTGCAGAACGTCCTGCCCTCCATGGAGGCTGCCTTCGTCGACATCGGCAAGGGCCGCAACGCCGTGCTCTACGCCGGCGAGGTCAACTGGAGCGCCCTCGGCCACCAGGACGGACAGCCGCGCAAGATCGAGTCGGTGCTCAGCCCGGGCCAGCCGATCCTCGTCCAGGTGACCAAGGACCCGGTCGGCCACAAGGGTGCCCGGCTGACCGGGCAGGTCAGCCTGCCCGGACGGTTCCTGGTCTACGTGCCGGACGGCACCACCTCGGGCATCTCCCGCAAGCTGCCCGACACCGAGCGCAACCGGTTGAAGACCCTGCTCAAGCAGATCGTGCCCGATACCGCGGGCGTGATCGTGCGCACCGCGGCCGAGGGGGCGAGCGAGGACGAGCTCACGCTCGACGTCGAGCGGCTCACCGCGCGCTGGGCTGACATCGAGCAGAAGGTGGCTGCCGGCCGGGCCCCGGAGCTGCTCTACGGCGAGCCGGACCTGACCCTGAAGGTGGTCCGCGATCTGTTCACCGAGGACTTCGCAAGACTCGTCGTGCAGGGCGACGACGCCTGGGACCTGGTCGACGGCTATGTCTCGCACGTCGCGCCCGACCTGCGTGACCGCCTCGAGCGGTTCGGTGACAGCGAGGGCGCGGGCGCAGACGCGTTCGCGGCCCATCGCATCGACGAGCAGATCGCCAAGGGTCTCGACCGGAAGGTGTGGCTGCCCTCGGGGGGCTCACTGGTCATCGACCGCACCGAGGCGATGACGGTCGTCGACGTCAACACCGGCAAGTTCACCGGGTCCGGGGGAAACCTCGAGGAGACGGTCACGAAGAACAACCTCGAGGCCGCCGAGGAGATCGTCCGGCAGCTCCGGTTGCGCGACATCGGCGGCATCATCGTCGTGGACTTCATCGACATGGTGCTCGAGTCGAACCGCGACCTCGTCGTCCGGCGGTTGCTCGAGTGCCTCGGACGTGACCGGACGAAGCATCAAGTGGCCGAGGTGACGTCGCTGGGACTGGTTCAGA
>JAICXL010000066.1 GCA_025980475.1 Nocardioidaceae bacterium
GACGTCGTGCTGGTGTCCGACTACGGTTGCGGGTT
This sequence comes from Nocardioidaceae bacterium, assembly GCA_025980475.1. Classification (GTDB taxonomy): domain Bacteria; phylum Actinomycetota; class Actinomycetes; order Propionibacteriales; family Nocardioidaceae; genus Marmoricola. The sequence continues at coordinate 36 of JAICXL010000066.1, forward strand.
GACGTCGCTCCCGTGGGTCCGCGAGCTGCTGTCCGCCGCCGCCCACCGGGTGCCGCTGGTCTGGGACCCCCACCCGCGTGGCGGGCCGCCGGTCGCCGGCACACGGGTGGTCACCCCGAACGTGGCCGAGGTCGCTGCCTTCCTCGGGGTGGCTCGGCCCGCCTCGCGTCGCGAGCAGATCGGCTGGGCCGGGCGGTGCGCCGCCCGCCTCGTCAGGCAGTGGCAGGTCGGCTCGGTGGCGGTCACGCTCGGCACCGACGGCGCCCTGCTGTCCTACGGCGACTCGACCCCGCTGGTGCTGCCGCTCGGCAGGCCCGCCGCGGTCGCCGCCGACCCGTGCGGTGCCGGTGACTGCCTGGCCGCATCCCTGGCCGTCGCCCTCGCCGGCGGGGCGGTGATCCCCGAGGCCGTGCAGCAGGCCGTCGCCGACGCGGCCGAGTTCGTTGCCGGCGGCGGGGCCGCTGCGGTGTCCGCGCGGTTGTCCTCAGAAGACAGGCCGGCGGCCCGGGAAGACGCCTCCCGAGGTCAACCGTCCGGAACTGACACCGACGACGAGCTCGCCGTGCTCCTGCGTCGCGTCCGCTCCCGCGGCGGCACCGTCGTGGCCACCGGCGGCTGCTTCGACCTCGTCCACGTCGGCCATGTGCAGACCCTGCGCGCCGCCCGGGACCTCGGCGACTGCCTGGTGGTGCTGGTCAACTCCGACGAGTCGGTGCGCCGCCTCAAGGGACCGTCGCGCCCGCTCGTGCCGGTCGGCGATCGCGCGCGCGTGCTCGCCGCCCTGGACTGCGTCGACGCGGTGGTGGTCTTCGACGAGGACACTCCCGAGGATGCCCTCGAGCGGATCCGGCCCGACGTGTGGGCCAAGGGCGGCGACTACGCCGCGGAGGACCTGCCCGAGCGTCGCGTGCTCGAGCAGTGGGGCGGCCAGGCGGTGCTGCTGCCCTACGTCGCCGGCCGCTCCACCACCCGGCTGCTCGAAACCGTCCTTGCGGCCCGTTGAGTTGGGCCTCGCGGCCCGTTGAGTTGGGCCTCGCGGCCGGTGGCGGAGGACTATGACCCTTGGCCGACGCCGGTGGCGAGCTCGAACGACCGGGCCGGCCCGCTCGTCGAGGCGGCCAGCGGCGGAGTGGGGCCGTCCTCGCCGCACCTGATGCCTTGCAGGAACTCACCGATCGCCCCGCTGGCGTCGTACGACGGCGACCAGCCGAGCTCGGACCGGGCCCGGTCGCTGGAGAGCATCGGGATCCGCAGCGCGAGCTCGAGCAGCCCTGGGGACGCCGGAGCCAGGTGCGCGTGGAAGGCGGCGGTCAACGCACCGTTCAGGACCGCTGCCGACAGCGGCACCCACCGGGAGCCGAGCGTGGCGGCGATGCCGCGGGGATCCAGCACGTCGGTGCCCAGGTTGAAGGCGCCGCGGACGGGACGCAGCGCGGCTTCGGTGTAGGCCAGGGCGACGTCGTCGGCGTGCAGCGCCTGGAGGTGCAGCTCGCGTGGCAGCGGCAGCAGCGGCAGCTTGCCGGGCACGAGCAGGGCGTGGGGGACGAACGGACCGAGGAAGAGCCGTCGCTGCTCGAGGGCCGCGGACCGCTGGAAGATGAAGGCGGGCCGCATCCGGACCACCCGTCGGTCGGGGTGCAGCGCTTCGTGGTGGTCCAGCATCCGCTCGACGTAGGACTTCTCCCGGCTGTAGGCCGCGGCGGCGTAGCCCAGCGTGGGCCAGCTCTCGTCCGTGGGCTCCAGCCCGGAGCGCGGCGAGTAGGCGCCCACCGAGGACGCGACCACGACCGCCGGCACCTCGGCAGCCGCGACGGCGGCGAGCAGGCGCTTGGTGCCCACGACGTTGGCCTGCCAGGTCTGGTTGGGGTCGTGCGTGGGCTGGAAGAGCCAGGCCAGGTGGATCACCACGTCCGCCCCGGCGAGCGCCGGCCCGAGCTCGTCGGTGGACACGTCGAGGTGGACCCAGCGGGTCCTCGTCGGATGCCAGTCGTGGGGGCGCCGGCAGATGCCGAGGACCTCGTCCACCGCGTCGTTGGCGACCAGCGCGCGGACCACGGCAGTGCCGACGTTGCCGCTCGCCCCGGTGACCACGATGCGCATGCGTCCGCGTACCCCGCCCCCGGACCCGCATGCACCCGACGGCGACGGGCACGAGGCCGCATGTCCGACGAACCAGCGGGTCCCGGGGCGGGAGCTTCGCCGTGGGTCCCTGACCACCCCACGCTGGCGAGCCTGCGCGGGGCCGTGCAGGAGTGCCACGGCTGCGAGCTGTGGCAGCACGCCACACAAGGCGTGATGGGTGAGGGCCGCGACGACGCGCCGCTGATCCTGCTCGGCGAGCAGCCCGGCGACAAGGAGGACGTCGCCGGCGAGCCGTTCGTCGGCCCGGCCGGCAAGCTGCTCGACAAGGCGCTGGACGCGGCCGGGATCGACCCCGAAGACGTCTTCAAGACCAACGTCGTCAAGCACTTCCGCTTCTCCGGCACGCGCGGCAAGCAGCGCATCCACAAGTCGCCGAGCAGGGTGCACGTCTCGGCCTGCGGCCCGTGGCTGATGGCTGAGCTCGCGGTGGTGCGTCCCACGGGCGTGGTGCTGCTCGGCGGCACGGCTGGCAAGGCACTCTACGGCTCCGGGTTCCGGGTGGGGGAGAGCCGCGGGCGGATGCTCGACTGGCCGGAGGCCTTCGAGGTACGACGACCCCCCGCCTGGGTGCTCCCTACCACGCACCCCTCGGCGGTCCTGCGCACCAGGGGACGGCAACACGCCTTCGAGGAGCTCGTCGCAGACCTGCGGATCGCTGCCGATGCCCTCTGACCGGCCCACCATGGTGGTGCTCCGCGCGCTCGGCCTGGGCGACCTCCTGGCCGGGGTCCCGGCGCTGCGGGCGCTGCGTGCGGCCCTGCCGCATCACGAGACCGTGCTCGCGGCGTCGCCGGTGCTGCAGCCCCTGGTCGGGCTGACCGGGGCCGTCGACCGGCTCCTCCCCCAGCAGGAGCTGGAGCCGCTGGCCTGGGCGGGACCGCCGCCGGACGTCGCCGTCGACCTCCACGGCAACGGGCCGGCCAGCCACACGATCCTCGCGGACCTGCGCCCGGGGACGCTCGTCGCCTTCGACCGACCGGGCACGGGCGGCGACCGGCCGGTGTGGGACGAGCACGAGCACGAGCGCGAGCGCTGGTGCCGACTGGTGCGGTGCGCGTTCGGCGGCACCACCGACCCCGACGACCTGCTCCTCGACCGTCCGGACGCCGAGCCTCCGGTCGAGGGGGCGGTGGTGGTGCACCCGGGCGCGGCCTACCCGGCGCGACGCTGGCCCCCCGAGCGCTTCGCCGAGGTCGCGTCACGGCTCGCGGGGGACGGGCACCAGGTGGTGGTCACCGGCTCGGCCGGGGAGCGCCGGCTGGCCGTGGAAGTGGCCGACGCCGCCGGCCTGCCCCGGGAGGCCGTCCTGGCTGGCCGCACCGACCTGGCGCACCTGGCGTCGCTCGTCGCGGGTGCCCGGCTCGTGCTCTGCGGTGACACCGGAGTGGGCCACCTCGCCTCGGCCTACCGCACCCCCTCGGTGCTCCTCTTCGGCCCGACGCCGCCGGCCCGCTGGGGATCACCTCGCCAAGGGCCCCACGTCGCGCTCTGGAAGGGCTCCCGCGTGGGGGACCCGTGGGCCCGCCACCCCGACCCGGCGCTGCAGGCGATCACCGTCGAGGAGGTGGCGAGCGCGACAGCCCAGGTATTACTCAGCCGGCCTCCGCATCGTGCCCTCCCGGCGGGGGTACCCGGCCCAGGACCATCCGCTCGATGAGGGACACCGAGGTGAACGGGATTCTTAGCCCCCGGGACATGGGCCAGCCCGAAGCGGCGCTGGCCGGCTTTGAGCAGGGCCAGGTCCTCACCGTCGTCGCTGAGGGCCCGGAGCTGCGCATCCGGGCGATCAACGCGGCCGACCGTGCCCTCGCCGGCCACGACGTGCTCGGGCAGCCGGTGCGTGACGCCTTCGGGGACCTCTTCGGCCCGGAGATGGTCGAGCGGGTGCGTCTGGTCTACGCCACCGGCCAGCCCTACGTCGGTCGCGAGTGGCGGGTCCGGGCACCAGAGAGCCGGGACGCGACCGAGCACTACCTCGACTTCTTCGTGTCACCGTGGCGCGGTCCCGACGGCGCCATCCTCGGCGTGATCGCCCAAGGCATCGACCTCACCGACCGGGTCGCCGCGCGGAGGGCCGTCGAGGAGCGGATGAACGAGGTCACCGAGGACTACGAGCGGGTCAGCGAGGTCGTCACCGCGATGCAGGACGCCCTGCTGCCGACCGACCTGCCGGTGCTGCCCGGCGTCGAGGTGGCTGCCCGCTACCTGCTGCAGGAGAACCTCTCCTGCTCCGGCGGAGACTGGTTCGACGCCGTTCCGCTCGGGGACGGCCGGGTGGCACTCGTCGTCGGTGACGTCGTGGGCAGCGGGGTGCTCGCCTCGGGGATCATGGGCCAGCTGCGCGCGGTGCTTCACGAGCGGCTGGCCAGCGGCGCCAGCGGACCGGACGCCCTGGTCTCGCTCGACCGGTTCGCCCGCGGGCTGCCCGAGGCGCACGCGGCGACCGTCTGCGTGGCCCACCTCGCCGCCGACACCGGGGAGCTGGTCTACTGCACGGCCGGGCATCCACCGCCGCTGGTGCTCGACAGCCACGGCCAGACGCGTTACCTGCCCCCCACCGGCGGGCGACCGCTGGGGGTCAGCCACCGGGCGGCGGCCGTCACCGACTTCCCGCTGCATCGGGAGGAGCTGGTCCAGGACGCGATGGTGCTGCTCTACAGCGACGGTGCGGTGGAACGCCCCGGCCGCAGCTCCGCGGAGAACACCGTCGAGCTGGCCCGCGTCGTCTCCACGATCCGGGAGACGAGCCTCGACGGCGACTCGATCGGGCAGCTCGAGGTCGACCGGGTCTGCGAGCACACCCTCGACGTGCTCGCCTGGCTCAGCGGGTACGACGACGACATCACCCTCCTCGCCGCGCAGCGGGTGCCCCAGGTCGTCCCGCTCGACGTGCGGTTGCCGGCCGTCCCGGCGTCGGCGGACCGGTTGCGCCACGAGCTCGGCCGCTGGCTGGACAGCCTGTCGCTCAGCGACCTCGACCGCACCGTGATCGTGCACGCCGCGAACGAGCTCGCCACCAACGCGATCGACCACGCCTACCCCCGGGACGCCACCGGCGAGCTGCCGCCCGGCGCGGTGGTCGAGATGCGCGCGGAGCTGCTGCGCACCGGCGTGGTCGAGGTGACCGTCTGTGACCGGGGTCGGTGGCGCGACCCCGACCTGCGAGAGCGTTACCGCGGTCGTGGACTGGCCCTGACCGCCGGGCTGGTCGACGAGCTCGACGTCTCGCACGGCGGTCCGGGTGCCGGCCACGGCACCGTGGCCGCGATCCGGCACCGAGTCCGCCGGGTCGCCTCGCTGCTGTCCCCGATGACCGACCGGACGCGGTCGGCGCTGCCGGCGGAGGCGCCGTTCGCCGTGTCGATCGACGAGCGGGAGCACCGCATCGAGGTGACCGGCTCCCTGGACGAGGCCGCCAGCGACCGGCTGCTCGCCCTGCTCCGGACGATGTCCCGTGGCGGCGCGGTCACCGTCACCGCCGACCTCTCCGAGGTCACCCAGCTGCCCAGCGTTGCCGTCCGCGCCCTCTACGAGGCCCGGGCCCAGATGCAGGAGGAGGCCGAGCTACGGCTGCTGGCCGCGATGGGCTCTCCCGCTCAGCACGTCCTCGACATCGTGGGGCTCGCCTACGCCTGAGCCGCTCCGCGAGGCGTTTGCAGCGGCAGACGCCGGGTACGCTCGGAGCGACCCCCGGGTGAAGGAGAGCTGCCCCATGTACACCGCCTTCGTGTTCATCGCGATCGCCATCGTGCTGGCGATCATCGGGCTGGCCGCGGTGCGCTTCCTCCACCGTCAGGCCGCCCACCAGGACGAGGTGAAGTCGGCCCCGGTCGACATGCTGCGCTACCGGGTCCCCGAGGGCCAGGACCCGGCGATCGTCGTTGCCGCCCTGCAGAAGGAAGGCTTCGAGGCGATCCCTGACGTCCAGGGAGCCGGTGCCTCGCACGACGTGCTCGTCCCGTGCGGCGAGGGTGTCGAGCAGCACCGCGCACACGTCCGGTCGATCATCCAGAGCACCGAGCAGATCAACTTCGAGGGTGACCAGCGGCAGATCCCCCAGGTCAAGTTCGCCGACGAATGATCGCCGACGTGCGGGGCACGTCCTCCGAGCTGGCGCTGGTTCTGCTGGTCTCCAGGTACCGCGCCATCCCCGAGCAATGCCACGGTCTCGCTCCTCGTCGCGAGGCGGGCTGCACCTGATGGACGTTCGACGGTCGGCCCCGCTGACTGGAGGGCGAGGGGCGCGCCTCGGCGCCGTCTGAAGGGTGGCCGCGGCTGCACCGGTCCTCCGGTCAGTCAGCGGTCGGCTGCTCCCGTCCAGGGAGGCTGCGGCGTTCCACCACCTCGGCGGCGACGTCGCGGAGCTTGGTGTTGGTGGTCGTGGAGTAGCGCTGGAGCACGTCGAACGCCGACTGCTGGCTGAGTCCGTAGCGCTGCATCAGCACGCCCTGGGCAACTCCGATGAGGTGCCGTCGGTCAATCGCCGTCTCCAGCCCGGTCACCTGCCGGGCCTGGGCGACGGCGTTGGCGCAGTGCACGACGTAGATCCGAGCGATCTCGACGAGGTCGGCGTCGAAGCGGTCTCGCTCGGTGCTGTACATGTTCAGCGCCCCCAAGGGGGCGTGGTCCTCGCTGATCGTGTCCGAGGAGAGCTTCACGCTGACCAGCGACCGGACGCCGATCTCGGCGGCCTTCGGCCCCCATCGGGGCCAGCGCGCGTCGGTGCTGACGTCCCCGACGACGAAGAGCCGCTGCACGTCGTGGGCCGCCTCCATGCACGGGCCTTCGCCGAGATCGCGCTGCAGCGCGTCGCACTCCTCGGCCTTGGCATCGGTGGAGCAGAAGGTCTCGAGCCGCCGCCGCGGGCCGCGCAGGGTGATCCCGCAGAAGTCGACGCCGGGGACGTAGTCGCGCGCCCGGTCGCAGATCTGCGAGAGCACCTTCGCCTCGTCGTGCTCGGCGAGCAGCTCCTCGCTGAGCTCAGCGAAGCGCGCGGCCGCCTCGAGCGGTGCTCCCGTCACGTCGATCGGCCCTGGTTGTCTCCCCATGCCGCCCAACCTATCGCTGCCGGGGGCGGCAGCTACTCTTCGGCTGCCTCCGGGTGGGGGACCTCGCGACGGATGTCACGCACGATGCGGGTGATCAGTCGTGAGACCTGCATCTGGGTGACGCCGATGTCATCGGCGATCTCCTGCTGGGTGCAGCCGTCGAAGTAGCGCAGCCGCAGGATCCGCCGATCGCGCTCGCTGAGCCGGCGGACGACCGGTGCGAGCATCACCCGGGCCTCGACGATCTCCTGCTCCCGCTGGTCCCCCTCGTCGTCGAGCAGGTCCCCGAGCGTGGTGGCGGAGTCGTCACCCACTGGGCGGTCGAGGGAGGTGGGCTGGAAGCAGCCGTCGGCGCTCAGTGCCTCGCTGACGACCTCGATGTCCTCGTCGACTGCGTCGGCGAGCTCGGCCGCCGAGGGGCTGCGGCCCAGGCGCTGGGTGAGCTCCGAGCGTTCGGCGATCACCTTGGCCTGCACCTCCTGGACGTGGCGCGGCGGGCGCACCGTCCAGCCGTGGTCGCGGAAGTGCTTCTTCAGCTCGCCGCGGATGGTGGGCACGGCATAGGACAGGAAGTCCCGGTGCCGGGACGCCTCGAACTTCTGCGCCGCCCGGACCAGGGCGAGGTAGGCGACCTGCTCAAGGTCGTCCTGCGGGATGCCCTTGCCGCTGTGGCGCCGGGCGATGCTGCGCGCGACGCACATGTTGAGCAGCACGACCTCCTCGATGAGGCGGTCACGCTCGGTCTCGTCGGTCGTGGCGCACGCCCGCTCGAGCAGGTCGCCGGTCATCTGCTGCCGCTCCGCCCGCGACGAGGGTTGTCCGGTGAGCGGGCTGAAGCCCACGCTGAGGGGGAGTGCGCTGGTGGTGGTGGTGGTGCCTTTTGAGTCGGTCTGCATTGCGTCGGCTCCGAGGTTGCTCTCGCGATGCTTGCCGGAAGGTTTCAGCAAGTGTCGGTCGTGAGATCCGGCCCTCTCGGGCCAGCATGACGGGTTCATTCCCCGCCTTTTCCCTGACCAAACCGAACCTAGCGAAGCCCCTCGTCGACCCGCCAGCCAGAGGCCTGGATTCTCAGCAAGTCGCAAGGTTGCCGGGCCGAGGGTCCGCCCGCTGGTGGCACGTCGGTGGTCGCGTTCGTGGGGGGCGCCGGGCACGGCCGTGGGTGCATCCGTCCCCGAGCCCGGGACCCGACCTCACTCAGCGAGGAGTCCCTCGTGGACGAGGTGGTCTTCGACGATGTGCAGTCCGGGCACTCGATGCCGGAGACCGTCGACGTCGGCGACCTGCCCGACCTGGGCGGCTGGCTGCGGATCGCCGACCACGAGATCCCCTTCCTGCTCGTCCAAGTGGACCGCGTCGGCGGCGACATCGACTTCTACCGGGCGCTGGCCCGGCCCCGCAGGGAGCACGAGTCGGTGCAGGGGGCCTCGTACTACATCCGCAAGGTGCCGGAGGGCGACTGGGCGCAGAAGCTGCCGGTGGCTGCGCTCGGCACCGACGCAGTGCTCGACGCACTCGTCCGCCAGCAGGTCGACCGGCTGGTTCTCGACCTCGACGAAGCCGCCGGACAGACCGTGGCACCCGGGCAGCACGAGGGCCTGGTGCTCCCGGAGCCGGCCAGCGGCGCCGCCGAGCTGCCCGTGGACCGGGTGGCCGGGATCGACACCCCGATGACGGCCCGCCGCACGGGCGCGGGCGCGCCGGGCAGGTCTGCACCCGCGTCACCTGACCGGCCGGTAGACTCCACGCGACCTATTTCGGGGGAGTCGAAGGGACGGTCAATGGGCCTGGTCACCACGATCGCCTCGGGACTGCGCGCTCGGTTGATCGCGCGTGCCGGGGGGATCGACCTCACCCGCCTCGACCGCGTCCCCGACCACCTCGCCTGGCCGCTGCAGCGCAACGGGGTCGACCCGGTGCCCCGGCTGGGTGAGATGCGCGACCGCGACCCGGTCACGAAGCTGACCAGCTTCCTGGGCCTGGAGGTCTGGCTGGTCACCGGCGACGCCGAGGCCCGCGAGGTGCTCGCCGATGCCACCTCCTACTCCACCGACATCCGCCCCTACATGGGCACGAGCGGGTCGGCCACCGACGGTGACATCGGCGGCCTCGGGTTCACCGACCCGCCGCAGCACACCCGGTTGCGCCGGCTGCTGACCCCCGAGTTCACGATGCGCCGGCTGGCCCGGCTCCAGCCGGCGATCGACGCCGTGGTCGAGCGACAGCTCGACGAGCTGGAGGCTGCCCTGGAGATCGACGGCTCCGTGGACCTCGCCCAGGTCTTCGCCTTCCCGATCCCGTTCCTGGTCATCTGCGAGCTCCTCGGCCTGCCCGACGACCGACGCGAGCACTTCCGCACCCTCGCCTCGGCCCGGTTCGACGTCTCCTCCGGCGGGATGGGCACCATCGGCGCGATCAGCGGCAGTCGCACGTTCCTGCTCGCCGAGGCGGCCCGCCAGCGGACCGACCCCGGTCCGGGCCTGATCGGGCAGATCATCCGCGAGCACGGCGACGAGATCAACGACTTCGACCTCGGCGGCCTGGCCGACGGGGTGTTCACCGGCGGCCTGGAGACCAGCGCCTCGATGCTGGCGCTGGGCAGCGCCGTGCTGCTGCAGGAGCGCGACCTGTGGAAGCAGATCGCCAACGAGCCCGAGTCGGTCCCCGCGGTCGTCGAGGAGCTGCTGCGCTACCTGTCCGTGGTGCAGGTGGCCTTCCCCCGCTTCGCCAAGACCGACGTCGTCATCGCCGGTCGGCCGATCCGCAAGGGTGCCGTCGTACTCGTCTCGCCCCCCGCCGCCAACCGCGACCCGCGCACCTACGCGGGCGACGACCTGGACCCGTCACGCGCCACCGGCTCGCACCTGGCGTTCGGCCACGGCATGCACCGCTGTGTGGGGGCCGAGTTGGCCCGGATGGAGCTGCGAGCCGCCTTCCCGGCGCTGGCTCGCCGCTTTCCCGAGATGCAGCTCGCGGTGCCGATGGAGGAACTGCACTTCCACGGCATGTCGATCGTCTACGGCGTCGAGGCCGTGCCCGCCACCCTCCGCTGACCGGTCAGTTCTGGCGCGCCGAGAGGTGCCGACCGGTCAGTTCTGGCGCGCAAAAATTGACCGGTCAGTCGCTCCGCGCGGACCAAAAGTGACGGGTCGGCCGTGCTGGGCGCGCCGGAATTGACCGGTCAGCTGGTCCATTCCTTGAGCTGGCGGACCAGGCCGACGGGGTCGTCGCTGGCGGGCGCGACCTGCAGGTTCGTGACGCCGACCTCCTGGAACGCCGCGATCCGCTCCTTGACGTACGACTCCGGGCCGACCAGGTTCACCTGCTCGAGCAGCTCGAGCGGCACCTCGGCCTCGGCGTCGCGCTTGTGGCCGTCCAGGTAGAGGTCCTGGATCTTCTTCGCCTCGGCCTCGAACCCGTAGGAGCAGGCGAGGTCGTTGTAGAAGTTCTTGCCGCGTGCCCCCATGCCGCCGATGTAGAGGGCGAACATCGGCCGGGCGAAGTCGAGCAGGCCCTTGACGTCGTCACCGACCGCGACCATGCCGCCGGCGGCGATCTCCAGCGGTGCCAGGTCGTCGGAACGCTTCGCCCGGCCCCTGGCGAGCGCGTCGCCCCACACCTTCGCCGAGCCCTCGGGGCTGAACAGGAAGGGCAGCCAGCCGTCGGCGTACTCCGCGGCCCCCTGCACCGACTTCGCGCCGAGAGCGGCCACGTAGATCGGGACCGCCCTGCGCTCCGGCTTCGTCAGCATCTTCAGCGGCTTGCCCAGCCCGGTGCCCTCGCCCTGCGGCAGCGGCAGGTGGAAGACCTTGCCGTCGTACGACACGGTGTCGCGGCGCACCGCGGCCCGGATGATGTCGATCGCCTCACGGGTGCGGGTCAGCGGCTTGTCGTAGGCGAGACCGTGCCAGCCCTCGATCACCTGGGGCCCGGACGCGCCGAGCCCGAGGATCGCGCGACCCTGGCTCACGTTGTCCAGCCCCGCGGCGGTCTGGGCGAGCAGCGCCGGCGTGCGGGAGTACACGTTGAGGATCGCGGCGCCGATCTCCACGGTCTCGGTGCGGGCGGCGAGGTAGCCCATCAGGGTGGGGGAGTCGAACCCGTAGGCCTCCGCGACCCAGACCGTGTCCAGGCCCGCCTTCTCGAGCGCGGCCACCTGATCGGCGGCGTTGCGGGGGTTGCCGTCGTACATCAGCATCGTGGAGAGCTTCACCGCGGCAGTATCCCAGCAGCCCGGGCTATCGCGGCTCCAGGGTGTAGTGGATGGTCTGGCCCACGATCTTGCCGTCCTCGATCAGGTAGGAGTCCACGCCGTCGTGCACCTGCACGGTCGCGTCCTGATAGCTCCACTCGAGCAGGCCGACCCGGCCCTCGGCGCTGACGTAGGTGTAGTCGAACGCCTTGTGCTCGGGCAGCTCCTCGGCGAGCATCCGGGCGAGCTCGCGCACGCCCTGGTGGCCGTGGAAGGTGCCGCGGTTGATCAGCACCACGATGTCCTCCGCGACGTTGCGGCGGAGATCCTCCTCGAGTGCGTCCTCCGCCGGGACGTCGGCCCACGTGTTGGCGATGTCGAGGTGGTCGTCGAGCACCTCGCGTGCAGAGCGTCGGCTGAGATCGTCCATGGCCAGGCCTCCGAGCTCGGTGGGATGCCCAGTTTGGCATCCCGCCTTGCAAGGGGGCCGGTCAGCCGGCGGTGCGGTCCAGCCGACTCGGCCACCAGATCCTGCCGCCGACGTCGAGGTTGAGCGCGGTGACCAGCACCGAGCGCACGATGAAGGTGTCCAGGATGACCCCGAGGGCCACCGCGACGCCCACCTCGACGAAGGCCACCAGCGGGAGCGTGGACAGCACGCTGAACGTCGCGGCCAGGACCAGCCCGGCAGAGGTGATCACGCCACCGGTCGCGCCGAGCGCCACCAGGGAGCCCTCGCGGGTGCCGCGGGCGTGGGTCTCCTCGCGCACGCGGGTCATCAGGAAGATGTTGTAGTCGATGCCCAGCGCCACCAGGAACACGAAGACGTAGAGCGGGAAGGACGCGTCGGCGCCGGCGAACCCGAGGACATGGCCGAACAGCACCGACGAGAGCCCGAGTGCCGCGCCGAAGGACAGCAGCACCGTCGCTATCAGCAGGACGGGTGCGAGCACGGCGCGCAGCAGCACCATGAGTACGACGAGGACAACCGCCAGCACCAGGGGGATGACCACCTTGTCGTCTCGGGTGGAGGCGACCTGGATGTCGCGGTTGATCGCCGATGCGCCGCCGACGAGGGCGTGTGCGCCGGGCACCCCGGAGACCGCCGTCCGCACCCGGTCCACAGCTGCGAAGGCCGTCGGCGAGGCCGCGTCCCCGTCGATCGGGGCGCTGACCAGGGCGATGCCGTCACGGACGACCGGCGGCTCCGCCGGCCCGATGCCCTGCAGCCCGGCGAGGGCGGACCGCACCGCGGCGGCGTGCGCCGGGTCGGTCACCACCTGCACCGGGTTGGACCGGTTGGCCAAGCCGTGGGCCGCCAGCACGCGCTGCCCGACGACGGAGTCGAAATCCTTGGTGTAGGAGTCCGCGGTGGACAACCCGTTCGCGCTCAGGGTGAACAGCCCCAGGCAGGCGATCGCGAGCAGGCCGCTGGTGACCAGCCAGACCTTGCGGGGCCGCGGCGCGATCCAGCCGCCGACCCGCGACCAGAGCCCGGTCGCGCTCGGCTCCCGCGAGCCGAACCCCGGCCGGGCGGGCCAGAAGATCCACCGGCCGGTGATCACCAGCAATGCCGGGAGCAGCGTGACCATCACCGCGAGCGCGACGACGATGCCGACCGCGGCGACCGGCCCCAGCCCGGCGGTGGAGTTCATCTCGGCGACCAGCAGGCACAGCATCCCGAGCACGACCGTCATCGCGCTGGCGACCACGGCCGGGGTGGCCCGGTGCAACGCGAACGCCATCGCCTCGTGGCGGTCCGCGTGGCGGCGCAGCTCCTCGCGGTAGCGCGCGACCAGCAGCAGGGCGTAGTCGGTCCCCGCCCCGAAGACGAGCACGGTCAGGATCCCCTGGCTCTGCCCGTTCACGGTGAGGCCGCCGTACTTCACCAGGGCGTAGACGGCCGCCTGCGCGACGGTGAGCGCCGTGGCGGCGGAGACGACCGGCAGCACCCAGAGCACGGGGGAGCGATAGGTCAGGAGGAGTACGACGACCACCACGATCACCGTCGCGTACAGCAGGGTCCCGTCGATGCCCGAGAACGCCTCGGCCTGGTCGGCCGCCTGCCCGCCGACGCCCGTGACGTGGAGCCGGACGCCGGGGATCGCAGCGGCGTGCCGGAGGGTGGTGACCGCCCCCGGCATGTGGTTCCACCCGTCCTTGCCGAAGTCGTAGGTGACCAGCGTCTCGGCGACCTTGCCGTCCTTCGACGGGACCGGTCCGACGACCTTGCCGGTGACCCCCCGCAGCTGCTGGAGGTCGCCGAGCTGCGCCTTCATCGCCGCGAAGTCCCGGGGGGTGAGGCCGGACGACTTCTCGTAGACCACGACCGTCGGCAGCGCGTTGGGGTCCTGGAAGGCGGCGAGCTTCGCGAGCGCCCGGGTCGACTCGGCGTTCTGCGGCAGCCAGGAGGACGCCTCGTTGCTCTGCACGTCGGAGAGCTTGCTGCCGAACGGCCCGGCGAAGGCGGTCGCGCCGGCGATGACCAGGATCCAGGAGCCGAGCACGAGCCACTTGGTGAGCGGACCGGTCAGCCTGCCGGCGAGCTGTCGGTGCATGCACCCAATCCCATCATCACCGGTGCCAGGACTCCCACAGGGCAGCGTAGGACCCGCCGGCGGCGACCAGCTCGTCGTGGGTGCCCAGCTCGGTGATCCGGCCGTCCTCGACCACGGCGACCCGGTCGGCGTCGTGGGCGGAGAAGAGCCGGTGGGCGATCGCGATCACGGTGCGCCCGTGCAGCACGGCGGCGAGCGAGCGCTCGAGGTGCCGGGCCGCACGCGGGTCGATCAGCGAGGTGGCCTCGTCGAGCACCAGGGTGTGCGGGTCGGCAAGCACCAGCCGGGCCAGCGCGACCTGCTGGGCCTGCGGCGGGGTGAGGTCCCGGCCGCCGGAGCCGACGACGGTGGCCAGACCCTCGGGCAGTGCCCGGACCCACTCGAGCGCGTCCACGGAGGCCAGCGCGTCCAGGAGCTGCTCGTCGGTCGCCGGCTCGTCGACGGCCAGCGCGAGGTTGTCCCGCAGCGTGCCGACGAAGACGTGGTGCTCCTGGGTGACCAGCGCGACGTGGCCGCGCAGCTGGGCCAGCGGGAGCTCGGTCAGGCCGACGCCGCCGACGGTCACCGAGCCGGTGCGCGGCGGGTGGATGCCCGCGAGCAGCCGGCCCAGCGTCGACTTGCCGGCCCCGGACGGGCCGACCATCGCGATCCGCTCGCCGATGCCCACAGAGAGGTCGACGCCGTGCAGCACGTCGCGGCCGTCGACGTAGGAGAACCGCACGCCGCGCGCGTCGAGCTTCTCGTCGTGCGGCACCGCGCCGCTCGGCGCCCGGTCGTCGGGGACCTGCGCCACGCCGAGCAGCCGGGCCAGCGACGCCGCGCCGACCTGCAGCTCGTCGAGGATGCCGACCACCCGGTCGACGGGGTCGATCAGGGCCTGGACGTAGAGCGTGGCCGCGGTCACCGCGCCCAGGGTCACGTCGCCGCGGATGTAGAGCCAACCGCCGAAGAGCAGGGTCGCGACGGTCGGGATCAGGTAGGCGATCTCGACCGCGGGGAAGAACCGGGTGCGGAGCCCGAGCGTGTAGCGCTCCGCGGCGAACGACCCGGCGATGTCCTCGTCGATCCGGCGCAGCCGCGCGCGTCCGAGGCCGAGCGCCTCGATGGTGCGGGCGCCCTCGATGGTCTCGGTCAGGGACGCGTTCATGACCGAGTACGACGCTCCCTCTCGCAGGTAGCCGGCCTTCGCCCGGGCGAGGTACCACCTCAGGCCGACCACGAGGATCGGCAGGCCGAGCAGGCAGGGGATCGCCACCCACCACCCGACGAAGAGCGCAGCGCCGAGGGTCATCACCACCGTGACCACCGCGATCGTCCACTCGGGCATCGCCCAGCGCACCGACCAGCCGAGCTGGTCGATGTCGCGCGACGTGCGGGTGAGCAGGTCACCGGAGCCGGCGCTCTCGACCACCCCCACGGGCAGGGCGAGGGAGCTGGCCACGAAGTCCTCGCGCAGCTCGGCGAGGACCTTCTCGCCGAGCGCGCCGGAGATGAAGCGGGCCTGCCGGGTGAGCACGGTCTGCACGAGCAGGAAGCCGGCGAGGGCGAGCACGACCTCGTTGACGTGGCTCAGCGTCGTGCCGGTCGCCACCGACTGGACCAGGTCGCCGAGCAGCCGTGGCGCAGCCAGCCCGGCAGCCGCGGCGAGGACGTGCAGTCCCAGCGCCAGACCGACGGTGCGCGGGTGCCGGCGGAAGAGCGACCCGACGTAGCGGCGCACGGTGGGGCCGTCGGCGACGGGCAGCGAGGTCTGCAGGGTCCTCCGCAGCACCGTCTCGGAGACGCTCACCGGTGGGCTCGCCGGGGCGCTCATCGGGGGGTTCATCGGGCGGGCTCCTCGACGTCGTCGTCGACCTCGCGGGTCACCGCGGCGCGGTAGGCCGGGCAGCGCTCCAGCAGCTCGGCATGGCGGCCCTCGGCGACCACGGCGCCCTGGTGCAGGAACGCCACCCGGTCGGCGTGGTCGAGCAGCAGGGGGCTCGAGGTGGTCACCAGCGTGGTGCGCCCGGCCCGCGCGTCCCGCAGCCGCTCGGCGATCCGCGCCTCGGTGTGCGCGTCGACGGCCGAGGTCGGCTCGACCAGCAGCAGCACCTCGGGGTCGGCGGCGATCGCGCGGGCGAGCACGAGCCGCTGCCGCTGGCCGCCGGAGAAGGTGCGGCCCTTCTCGGCGACCACGGTGTCGAAGCCCTCGGGCAGCGCCTCGAGCACGTCGTGGGCCGACGCGGTGTGGATCGCCTCGGCGAGGGCGTCGAGCCCGCGGACGCGGATGTCGACCTGGCCGGCCAGCGCGCCGGAGAAGAGCATCGCGCCCGTGTCGGAGACGACGATCCGCCGCCGCACCACCGACCTGGGCAGGTCGGCGAGGGGCACGTCGCCCCAGCGGACGTCGGCGTCGGTGAAGCGGCCGAGCCGTTCGACCAGGGCGGCGGCGTCCTCGGGGGGCTCGGAGACCACCGCCGTCAGCGCCCGGGGCTGGAGCCGCAGCC
>JAICXL010000053.1 GCA_025980475.1 Nocardioidaceae bacterium
ACGTGCAGAACCAGGACGTGCTGCTCTTCATCGACAACATCTTCCGGTTCACCCAGGCTGGGTCGGAGGTCTCCACGCTGCTCGGCCGGATGCCGTCCGCGGTCGGTTACCAGCCGAACCTCGCCGACGAGATGGGCACCCTGCAGGAGCGGATCACCTCGACGCGCGGCCACTCGATCACCTCGATGCAGGCGATCTACGTGCCCGCCGACGACTACACCGACCCGGCGCCGGCGACCACCTTCGCCCACCTCGACGCGACCACCGAGCTCTCCCGCGAGATCGCGTCGCTGGGCATCTACCCGGCGGTGGACCCGCTGACCTCGACCTCGCGGATCCTCGACCCGCAGTACATCGGCCAGGAGCACTATGACTGCGCCGTGCGGATCAAGCAGATCCTGCAGCGCAACAAGGAGCTGCAGGACATCATCGCGATCCTCGGTGTCGACGAGCTTTCCGAGGAGGACAAGATCATCGTCTCCCGCGCCCGCCGGATCCAGCGGTTCCTCTCGCAGAACACCTACGTGGCCAAGCAGTTCACCGGCATCGAGGGATCCACCGTCCCGGTGAAGGACACGATCGAGGCGTTCAACAAGATCGCCGACGGCGACTACGACCACGTGGCCGAGCAGGCGTTCTTCATGTGTGGTGGGCTCGACGACGTCGAGCGCAAGTGGGACGAGATCCAGAAGAGCCTCTGAGCCGGGAGATTTGCAGATGGCAGCGACGATGCAGGTGGCGCTCGTCTCCGCGGACCGCGAGCTGTGGTCCGGGGAGGCGACCGTCGTGAACGCCCGGACCCTGGCCGGCGAGATCGGCATCATGGCCAACCACACGCCGATCATGTCGGTGCTGGCAGCCGGCCGGGTCGACGTCCGCACCGTCAACGACGGCCACTGGGTGGCAGCGGTCGACGGCGGCTTCATCTCGGTGGCCAACAACGAGGTGCGGTTGCTGTGCGAGCGGGCGGAGATCTCGCACGAGAGCGACTACGAGGAGGCCAAGCGCCTCCTCGACGAAGGTGCGGCGAAGGACGGGAGATAGCCTGTCCCGAAGCCGCGCCGGGTTCTCCGCCCGGCGTCGTGCTTCAGGGTGGCGAGAGGGCGGTCGATGGCGGTCTGGCAGTGGCTGGTCGACTCAGCCGGTGCCGTGCTGCTGCTCGTGCTTGTCTACGGCCTGGTCCTCGTCGGACGCCGCCGGTGGCTCTCCCGCCGCGGGGGAACCTTCGAGCTCAGCTACCGCGTCCGGTCGTCCTCGACCGGACGCGGTTGGGTTCTCGGCCTCGGTCGCTACAGCGACGACACCCTGGAGTGGTTCCGGATCTTCTCGCCCTCGCCGCGACCCAAGCGGCGCTGGGACCGCACCCAGCTGCGCCTGGTCGGACAGCGCGTCCCCTCGGGCAGCGAGTCGCTCGCGCTCTACGCCGGTCACGTGGTCGTCGCGTGCCGCTCCGACAGGGGCGAGGTCGAGCTGGCGATGAGCCCGTCGGCGCTGACCGGCTTCCAGTCCTGGCTGGAGGCCAGGCCGCCGGGCACCAACTGGTCG
The DNA here is from genome assembly GCA_025980475.1 of Nocardioidaceae bacterium. Taxonomy (GTDB): domain Bacteria; phylum Actinomycetota; class Actinomycetes; order Propionibacteriales; family Nocardioidaceae; genus Marmoricola. Next base: position 1,546 of record JAICXL010000053.1, read on the forward strand.
CAGGCGCCCGTGCGCTGAGCACGCCCGCCCGCGGTCGCCTCCGTGCGTCAGGACCCGCTCGATCGCTCCCCGCCCGGGACCCACAGCACGTCGCCCTGCTCCCGGTTGGCGTGGCGGGCGAGGATGAACAACAGGTCGGACAGCCGGTTGAGGTAGGTGATCGCCAGCAGGTTCATCGAATCGGCGAACTCCTCGTGGGCCTGCCACGCGGCCCGCTCGGCCCGGCGGACGACGGTGCGAGCCACGTGCAGGTGTGCCGCTGCGGGGGTGCCGCCGTTGAGGATGAAGGACCGCAGGGCCGGCAGGTCCTCGTTGAAGCGGTCGCACCAGCCCTCGAGCCGGTCGACGTAGTCCTGCTCCACGCGCAGCGGTGGGTGCTTGGGGTCGTCGACCACCGGCGTAGCCAGGTCCGCGCCCACGTCGAAGAGATCGTTCTGGACGTGGGTCAGCACCATCCGCACGTCGTCGTCGAGTCCCGAGCTCGTCAGGGCGACCCCGATGTGGGCGTTCGCCTCGTCCACGGTCGCGTAGGCCCCCAGCCTCGGGTCGGTCTTGGAGGTCTTGCTGAGGTCCCCGAGCCGGGTGGTGCCGCCGTCGCCGGTACGTGTGTAGATGCGGGTGAGGTTGACCATGGGCCCAGCGTAGGGCCGCCGGGACCTGCACGATTGCGCGGTGCATGACTCTGCAGGCTTTGGTGGGCGTGTGACGGCAACCTTTCGGAGGCGTCCGACGTCATAGTGGTAGCGGTCGCTCGGGCCGAGAGGGGGCACGATGGAGTTCTTCACCGAGGGCATCGCCCTCAAGGTGTCCGGCCAGGTCGACGTGCGCACCATCGCCGAGCTGCGTGAGGCTGTGTACGCCCACCTCGCGAGTCACCCGGGCGACCTCGTGCTCGACCTGTCCGGCGTCGAGTCGGTCGACCTCGCCGCCCTGCGGATGATCGCAGTCGCGAGCCGGCTCGCCGTACGCCAGGGGCGCCGTCTCGTCGTGCACGGCTGTCCGCCGATGGTGCGCCGCCTGCTGCACCTGTCGCACCTGCGCGGCCTGGTGGCGGTGGACGGCCCGGACGTCCCTGCCCGCTGAGCGCGACCGGCGTGAGACTGCCCACTTGACATACCCAGCCAGGCGCGGGGCGCCCTAACCTCCCCCTATGAGCCCTTCGTCGACCGGCCCGGAGAAGCGGGCCAAGGACCGTCCCTGGGTCATGCGCACCTACGCCGGCCACTCGTCGGCGGCGGAGTCCAACAAGCTCTACCGGGGCAACCTGGCCAAGGGCCAGACCGGCCTGTCGGTGGCCTTCGACCTGCCCACGCAGACCGGCTACGACCCCGACCACCCGCTCAGCCGCGGTGAGGTCGGCAAGGTCGGTGTCCCAGTGCCCCACCTCGGCGAGATGCGCCGTCTCTTCGCAGAGATCCCGCTGGTCGAGATGAACACCTCGATGACGATCAACGCCACGGCGATGTGGTTGTTGGCGCTCTACCAGGTGGTCGCCGAGGAGCAGAACCCCGACCTGGCGCCGGAGGAGGTGCACGCGCAGCTCGCTGGCACCACCCAGAACGACATCATCAAGGAGTACCTCTCCCGTGGCACCTACGTCTTCCCCCCGGAGCACTCGCTGCGGCTGACCGCCGACACGATCGCCTACACGGTCAACAACATCGCCAAGTGGAACCCGATCAACATCTGCAGCTACCACCTCCAGGAGGCCGGGGCCACGCCGGTGCAGGAGCTGGCCTACGCCCTGTGCACCGCGATCGCCGTGCTCGACGCCGTCAGGGACTCCGGCCAGGTGGCCGAGGAGGACTTCGGCAAGGTGGTGGGCCGGATGTCCTTCTTCGTCAACGCCGGCGTGCGCTTCGTGGAGGAGATGTGCAAGATGCGCGCGTTCGTGCAGCTGTGGGACGAGATCACCCGCGAGCGCTACGGCGTCGAGGACCCGAAGATGCGCCGCTTCCGCTACGGCGTCCAGGTCAACTCGCTCGGGCTGACCGAGGCCCAGCCGGAGAACAACGTGCAGCGGATCGTCCTCGAGATGCTCGGCGTCACCCTGAGCAAGGACGCCCGCGCCCGCGCCGTGCAGCTGCCGGCCTGGAACGAGGCGCTCGGACTGCCGCGCCCCTGGGACCAGCAGTGGTCGCTCCGGCTTCAGCAGGTGCTCGCCTTCGAGTCCGACCTGCTGGAGTACGACGACATCTTCGTCGGCTCGCACGTCATCCAGGCCAAGGTCGGTGAGCTCGTCGCCGAGGCGCGGGCCGAGATGGACCGGGTCCAGGCGATGGGCGGGGCCGTCGCGGCCGTGGAGTCCGGCTACATGAAGCAGGAGCTGGTCTCCGCGCACGCCGCCCGCCGTGCGCGCATCGAGCACGGCGAGGACGTCGTGGTCGGGGTGAACCGCTTCGAGACGACCGAGCCGTCCCCGCTCACCGCGGACCTGGACGCCGCCATCCAGACCGCCGACCCGGAGGCCGAGCGACAGGCGATCGACAGCGTCGAGACGTGGCGCGAGCAGCGTGACCAGGATGAGGTCGACGCGGCGCTGGCACAGCTCGCCGCCGACGCCAAGTCGGGGGCGAACCTGATGACCGCCACCCTGGTCGCGGCCAGGGCCGGTGCCACGACGGGGGAGTGGGCGGGCACCCTGCGCGAGGTCTTCGGTGAGTTCCGCGCGCCGACCGGCGTGTCGGGTGCCGTGGGCGTTGCCGAGAGCGGCGCGGAGCTGACCAGAGTGCGCGAGCGGGTCCGGCAGACCGGGGAGGAGCTCGGCGGCCGACTGCGGCTGCTTGTCGGCAAACCGGGGCTCGACGGCCACTCCAACGGCGCCGAGCAGGTTGCGGTCCGGGCGCGGGACGCGGGCTTCGAGGTCGTCTACCAGGGCATCCGGCTAACCCCCGAGCAGATCGTCGCGACCGCGGTGGCCGAGGACGTTCACTGCGTGGGTCTCTCGATCCTCTCCGGCTCGCACATGGAGCTGGTTCCCGATGTCCTCGAGCGGATGCGTGAGCAGGGGCTCGCGGACGTGCCGGTCATCGTCGGTGGGATCATCCCCGGCGGCGATGCCGTCCGGCTCAAGCAGCTCGGGGTCGCCGACGTGTTCACACCGAAGGACTTCAGCCTCACCCAGGCGATGGCCGGCATCGTGGCGGCGATCCGCCGGGCCCACGGCCTCGACGAGCAGGTGGACTAGACGGGTTCGACCCATTGCGACACATCTGAGGGGTCTCCCGGGCAGTATTGGATGGCTGGGGATCGATACCGGACAGAGGCAGGCATGTCGCACGAGGCGGTCGACGCTGGCTGGGACGACGTTGCGCTCGCTGGGCTGCTCGACGCGGCTCCGGACGCGATGGTCGTCGTGGACGCCGGGGGCACGATCGTGCTCGTCAACGCCCAGACCGAGCGACTGTTCGGCTACTGCCGCGACGAGCTGGTGGGCCAGCCGGCCGACCTCCTGGTGCCGGCGGCGAAGCGGAGCGCGCAGCCCCAGCACCGCGAGGCCTACCTGCGCGACCCGGTCGCCCGCAGGATGGGCGAGGACCTGGACCTGCGCGCACTCCGCAAGGACGGCACCAGCTTTCCGGCCGACGTGACCATCTCGCCGGTGGAGAGCCGGCGCGGGTTGCTGGTCTGCGCCGCGATCCGCGACATCAGCCGGAAGCGGCGCGAGGAGCGGCTCTTCCGGGGGCTGCTCGAGGCCGCCCCGGACGCGATGGTCATCGTCGATCGCGAAGCACGCATCGTGCTGGTCAACGCACAGCTGGAGCGGCTCTTCGGGTACCACCGCGAGGAGCTGGTCGGCCGCGCGGTCGAGCTTCTCGTCCCCGACGGTTTCGCAGCGCTGCACAACGCCTTTCGCGACGGCCGTGGCGAAGTCCAACGGACCGCGCCGATGGGGCTGGCCGAAGACCTCGTCGCCCGCCGCAGGGACGACACCGAGTTCGCCGTCGAGATCTCGTTGGCGCCCCTGGAGACCGATGACGGACTGCTGATCTCCGCGGCGGTACGCGACATCACCGAGCGCAAGCAGATCGAGCAGGAGGCCAACCGGGTCAAGGACGAGTTCTTCGCCACCGTCTCCCACGAGCTGCGCACGCCACTGACGTCGATGATCGGCTACGCGGAGATGATGGAGGAGCTGGAGGACCTCAGTCCCTATGGTCGCCGGTTCCTCTCGGTGATCCAGCGCAGCGCTCGGCGGGAGCTGAGGCTGGTCAACGACCTGCTCACCATCGCCGCGATCGAGGACAGCGGGCTGCGCGTCCAGGTCGACGATCTCGATCTCGAGGTCGTGGTGCTCGAATCCGTGGAGGCGGTCCGGCCACCCGCGGAGGAGGCGTCAATCGAGCTGGTCGTGCAGACGCCGGGCTTCGCCGTGCCGGTGCGCGGTGATCGAGACCGGCTGGGGCAGGCGCTGGACAACCTGCTCTCCAACGCGGTGAAGTTCAGCCCGCCCGGCAGCACGGTCCAGGTCGTCCTGCGGCTGGTCGGCCGCCACGCGGAGATCGACGTCGCGGACAGCGGACCGGGCATCGGGGACTCCGACGCGGAGCGGCTCTTCGAGCGGATGTTCCGTTCGGCCGAGGCGGTGCGCCAGCAGGTGCCCGGCGCCGGCCTCGGGCTGCCGATCGCGCTGGCGATCGTCGAGGCGCACGCCGGCACGATCACGATCCCGAGCACCGGCCCGGACGGGACCACCTTCCGGATGGTGCTGCCCTGCTGAGTCAGAAGAGGCGGTCCTCGCCGTTGTCGAGTCCGCGCAGGGCGTCATAGTCGACCAGGGCGCAGCTGATGCCCCGGTCCTCGGCCAGCACCCGCGCCTGCGGCTTGATCTCCTGGGCGGCGAAGATCCCACGCACCGGCCGCAGCAGGGGATCGCGGTTGAGCAGCTCGAGATAGCGGGTGAGCTGCTCCACGCCGTCGATCTCGCCTCGCCGCTTGATCTCCACGGCGACCGAGCCACCGCCGGCGTCGCGGCACATCAGGTCCACCGGGCCGATGGCCGTCGGGTACTCGCGCCGGACGAGGGTGAGGTCCTCTGCCAGCGTCTCCGGGTGCTCGGCGAGCAGCTCCTGGAGGTGCTTCTCGACGCCGTCCTTGCGCAGGCCCGGGTCGGGGCCGAGCTCGTGGCTGGAGTCGTGCAGCACCTCCTCGATCAGGATGCGCAGGGTGTCCTCGCTCTTGGCGTTGCACACGGTCCACTCGATGAGGCCGTCCTCGGTGGCACCCTCGGTGACCCTGCAGGGAGGCGTCATCCAGTTCAGCGGCTTGTAGGAACCTCCGTCCGAGTGCACCAGCACCGACCCGTCGGCCTTGAGCATCAGCACCCGGGTCGCCATCGGCAGGTGCGCGGTGAGCCGACCGGCGTAGTCGACCTGGCAGCGGGCCACCACGATCCTCACGACACGGTCCTCACGGGGCGGCAATCTACCTGCCGAGGGCGTGAACCCCGTCACGGCGCCGCCGGCGGCGAGATGCGATGATGCCCGCCATGGCACGTGACTTGCAGACGATCGGCGTTGTCGGGCTCGGCACGATGGGGGCGGGCATCGCGGAGGTCTTCGCGCGGCACGGCTATGCCGTACGTGGGGTCGAGCTCAGTGACGATGCCATCGCCCGCGGGCGCGAGCACCTCGAGCACTCGACCGGTCGGGCGGTCAAGCGCGGGAAGCTGAGCGAGGACGACCAGCGGTCCCTGCTCGACCGGATCAGCTACAGCACCGAGCTGAAGTCGCTGGCCGACGCGGACTTCGTGATCGAGGCGGTCGTGGAGTCACTGGAGGTCAAGAAGGACATCTTCCGCCGGCTCGACGAGGTCATCGACCCCGAGGCGGTCCTGGCCACCAACACCTCATCCCTGTCGGTGACCGAGATCTCCACCGCGAACGCCCACCCCGGCCGCGTGGTCGGGGTCCACTTCTTCAACCCGGCGCCGGTGCAGGGACTCGTCGAGGTGGTGCGCACCGTGGTCACCGAGCCCGACGTCCTCGAGGACGTGCAGGCCCTGGTGGAGAAGCTCGGCAAGAACCCGGTGGTCTGTGGCGACAAGGCAGGGTTCATCGCCAACACGCTGCTGTTCGGCTACCTCAACCACGCAGTCTCGATGTACGAGGGCAAGTTCGCCACCCGGGAGGACCTCGACGCCGCCATGCGCTTCGGCTGCGGCTACCCGATGGGCCCCCTCGCCCTGCTGGACCTGATCGGCCTGGACACGGCGTACGAGATCCTCGAGACGATGTACCGGCAGGGCCGCGACCGGTTGCACGCTCCCGCGCCGATCCTCAAGCAGATGGTCACCGCCGGCATGCTCGGCCGGAAGACCGGCCGGGGGTTCTACACCTACGAGGCGCCGGACAGTCCGGTGGTCGTCGCGGACCCGCAGACACCCTCGGAGGACGACGAGCCGCAGCTCCGGCGCGGCATCAACAGCGTCGGCGTGGTCGGCACCGGCACGATGGCCACCGGGATCGTCGAGGTCTTCGCCAAGGCGGGGTACGACGTCACCTACGTCGGTCGGTCGCAGGCCAAGGTCGACGCGGTCCGTTCGACCATCGAGCGGTCGCTGGACAAGGCCATCCAGCGGGGCAAGCTCGAGGAGGCCGCGAGGGCCGGAGTGCTGGGCCACCTCACCGGGACCACCTCCCTTGACGACCTCGCCGGCGTCGACATCGTGGTCGAGGCGATCGCGGAGGACCTGCGCGTCAAGACCACGCTCTTCGAGAACCTCGACGAGATCTGTCGGCCGGGCGCCATCCTGGCCACCACGACCTCCTCCTTGCCGGTGATCGAGCTGGCCCAGGCCACCGCGCGGCCGCAGGACGTCGTCGGCATCCACTTCTTCAACCCCGCCCCGGTGATGAAGCTGGTCGAGGTGGTCTCGACCGTCTCGACCGCCGATGACGTCGCCGAGACCGCCCGGGCGCTGTGCGCCGCTGTCGGCAAGGTCGCGGTCTCCTGCGCGGACCGGGCCGGCTTCATCGTCAACGCGTTGCTGTTCCCCTACCTCAACGACGCGATCAAGATGCTCGAGGCGCACTACGCCACCGCCGACGACATCGACACCGCGATGAAGCAGGGCTGTGCGCTGCCGATGGGGCCCTTCGAGCTGCTCGACGTGGTCGGCAACGACGTGTCGCTGGCGATCGAGCGGGAGCTCTACCTGGAGTTCCGCGAGCCTGGCTTCGCCCCGGCCCCGCTGCTCGAGCACCTGGTCACCGCCGGCTACCTCGGCCGCAAGACCAAGCGCGGCTTCCGCGACTACTCCCACTGATCCCGTGGCCGCGACCCGAATCGAGCTGTGGCGCGGCGAGGAGTACGAGGTCCGCGACGTCACCGGCTCGGCGTCGACCAAGTCCTACCGCTGCCCAGGGTGCCAGCAGCTGATCCGCCCGGCGGCGCCGCATGTGGTGGCGTGGCCCGTCGTACCGTCGCTGCTGACCAGCTTCACCGGCTCCGGTGTCGACGAGCGCCGGCACTGGCACACGCACTGCTGGAAGCGACGCTAGTCCGGTAGGAGCTGCGGGCCGACCCGCACCTGCTGTTCCGGCTCTCGCTCTACCCGTTCACGACCGCGTGGCTCGACAAGTCCTCGGTCTCGCTGGTGCCCACCGCGGTGTTTACGGGATCAACCTGCTGCCGATGTCATGGGCGACGTCGTAGGACCAGTCGCCACCCTGCTCGGCCTCGGGCGTCGGCCGGAACACCGGGCCGCGGCAGGGCGCGGGAGCCGGTCGGCCGGTGAACTCGTGCGCCAGGTCGTACTCGTAGTCGCCGCCCGACCCCGCGGTCACTCCGGAGGCGTCGGTGCCGCTGCCCACCGGGCGGCAGTCGTTGCCACAGCTGTCGGCCGCCTGGGCTGGCAGTGGCCCGTCGGCGTGGGACGCAGGACGGTGGAGTACGGCGGCCTCCGGCACGACCCGGATCGCCTCGTCGCCGACGGTCGCCGTGCCGTCGACGATCAGGCTGAACCCGTGGTGCTCGCGCGGCGGGAAGACGACGGTCACGTGCGCGTTCTCGGCGATGTTGCGCGCCGAGCCCTTGCTGACCCCGTCGATGACCAGCTCGGTGTCGGTGGCGGTGGGCTCTACGGTGACCGCCTTGACACGACCCTCGGTCGAGACGGTCAGCAGGTAGCCGGCGCCGAAGTCGACCAGCGCACCTGCGAGGTCCTTCGGGTCGACCGGGATGCTCATGCTCCCGAGAATACCCCTGGCCGGTCCTCGCGGAGGCCCACCCGAGCCCCCGTAGGCTGGCCCCGTGGACGGACTGGTCTTCCTGCTGGTGCTCGTGGTCGGCGGTCTCGTGGTGGTCGCCCTGGTGAAGTCGAGCCAGCGCCGCACGGCCGAGCGGCACCAGGCTGCCCTGGAGCCGGTGAAGAGACTGGCCTTCGAGGACGTGACCGCTCTCGGCGAGGAGCTCCGGGGCCTCGACGCGGACATGGCGGGCCGGGAGCTCGACGCGGGGGAGCGGGCCGACTACCAGCGCGCCCTGGACGCCTACGAGTCGGCGAAGTCCGCGTCGGAGGCCATCCGGCAGCCCGACGACATCAGGAACGTCACCGAGATCCTCGAGGACGGCCGCTACGCGATGGCGTGCGTGCGCTCCAGGGTCGCCGGTGAGCCGTTGCCCACCCGGCGGCCACCCTGCTTCTTCGACCCGCGCCACGGCATGTCGGTGGCCGACGTGCCCTGGACGCCGCCCGGTGGCACGCAGCGCGAAGTCCCGGCGTGCGGGCTCGACGCAGAGCGGGTGCGCGCCGGCGCCGAACCCGACACCCGGATGGTGATGGCCGGCTCGCGTCGGGTCCCGTACTGGCAGGGCGGCCCGGCCTACCAGCCCTACGCCCGCGGCTACTTCGGCACGTTCGGGCCGATGGACTGGATCTTCATGGGCTTCATGTTCGACGGCCTCGGCGACGGCCTCGGCATGCTCGGCGACGGCCTCGGCGACGTGTTCGGCGGCATCGGCGACATGTTCGACGGCTTCGACTTCTGACGGAACGTGACATCGGCGCCCTCGCCCGCCCGAAGACCGCGGAGCGGCGATGCCGGCCTGGGCAGCCGTCCTCGTCGGAGCGACGTTCCGGCGCAGAGCCGGGGCGCTGCGCGGTCTAGGGGGCCTTGCGCGCCCGGTAGGCCGCCACCGCCGCGCGGTTGCCGCAGGTCGTCGAGCAGAACTTCCGCGACCGGTTGCGAGAGAGGTCGAGCACCAGGCCGTCACAGGCCTCGTCGGCGCACACGGCGAGCCGGGACATCTCGTCGGCCCGGATGAGGTCGACCATCGCCATCGCGGTCTCGACGAGGATCCGGTCGGCGAGGGTGCGGTCGGCGTCCACGGCATGGATGTGCCAGTCGTTGCCGTCGTGACGCACCAGCTGCGGGAGCGCCGCGGTGCTGAGCAGCAGCTGGTTGACGAGGCCGGCCGCCCGATCCCGGTCGCTGGTGAGCAGCTCCCGGAGCCGGGGTCGGAGCGCTCGCACCTCGTCGACCTCGGCGCGATCGTGCCGGCGGCTGCCGGTGTAGCCATGAGTGGCGAAGAAGGCGTCGAGCTGGGCGACGGTCTCCAACGTGTCGGGAGGTACGGCGGAGTTCACCAGCTCGACGGCCGCCACCAGTGCCGACTCGGTGTCATGGGCAAAAACCATGTTGACACCTTACTGCAGTGGCCCGTAACGTCATCAGTCATGAGCGCAGTGGCTGATGACGTCCGCACGGCCCGGGTCCGCTCCCGGGTCGGCGCCGGGCTCGGTTTCGCGGTGTTGTCGGCCGCGTCCTTCGGCCTCTCCGGCCCCCTTGCGCGCGGGCTGATGGACACCGGCTGGACGGCCGGAGCCGCCGTGACGGTGCGGATCGCGCTCGCAGCCGCGGTGCTCGTGCCACCGGCGCTGCTCTCGCTTCGGGGCCGGTGGTGGCTGCTCCGCCGCAACGCGGGGACCATCCTGCTCTACGGTGTGCTCGCAGTCGCGGGCGCCCAGTTTGCCTACTTCCAGGCCGTGTCCACGATGGCCGTCGCCGTGGCGCTGCTGATCGAGTACACCGCCCCGGTGGCGGTGATCGGCTGGCTGTGGCTGCGTCACGCCCAGCGGCCGGGCCGGCGCACGCTGGCCGGGGCTGCGGTCGCCGGAGTCGGGCTCGTGCTCGTGCTCGACGTCCTGTCCGGCGCCTCGGTCAGCACGGCCGGCGTCCTCTGGGCCCTCGCAGCGATGACGGGTGCGGCGACGTACTTCGTCATCTCCGCCGACGAGGGAAACGGGCTGCCGCCGCTGGTGCTCGCCGCGGGCGGCCTGGTCACTGGCGGAGCCCTGCTCCTCGCGCTGGGGGCAATCGGGCTGGTGCCGATGCGGGCAGCGACGCAGCCGGTGACCTACGCAGGGCACACGGTGGCCTGGTGGCTGCCGCTGCTGGCGCTCGGCCTGATCACCGCGGCGCTCTCCTACACCACCGGGATCGCCGCGGGCCGGCGGCTGGGCTCCCGGCTGGCCTCGTTCGTGGCCCTGCTCGAGGTGCTCGCCGCGCTCGTCTTCGCCTGGCTGCTGCTCGGCCAGCTGCCCGACCTGGTGCAGCTGGTCGGGGGGGTCGTGGTGCTCGCCGGAGTGGTGTTGGTCAAGCTCGGCGAGCCGCGGGTGGCCGGCGAGGCTGTCGAGCTGCCCTGAGTCGCGCCGCCGTGGCGCGCCGGGCTCAGGATCGCTGCTGGCGCGGCACCAGGACCTGGTCGTAGATCAGCAGCAGGCCGGCCGCGACGGGGATCGCCAGCAGTGCCCCGACGATGCCGAACAGCGCACCGCCGGCGATCACCGCGATGATCGTGATGACCGGTGGCACCTCCACGGCGCGCCGCATGATCCGCGGTGAGAGCACATAGGTCTCGAAGAGGTGGTAGCCGACGTAGTAGCCGAGCACGATCACGGCATCGACCCAGCTCGAGCTCAGCGCCACGAGGGTCATCAGCACCCCACCGACGAGGGTCCCGACGATGGGAACGAGCGCCAGCAGCCCGACGAGCGTGGCGAGCATCGCGGGGTAGGGCAGGCCGAGCACGGTGAGGATGATCCACGCGAAGATCGCGTTGATCACGGCCACGCACAGCTGGCCGAGGATGTAGCCACCCACCCGGCGGGAGATCTCCTCGCCGAGGAACACCACCCGCGGACGGCGTGCTCGCGGGACCAGGCTGAAGAAAGCGGTCTTTGCCCGGGGCAGCACGACCACGAAGTAGATGGTGAGGACGACGATGGTGAAGGTGGCCTCGACGACGTGCGCGAAGACCATGCCGGCGCCCAGGATGCCACCCATCACCGAGGTGACCGTCTGCTGGTTGAGGTTCCCGCTCAGGTCCTTGAGGACCTTGTCGTTGATGTGCCAGCGGTGGTTGAGCTCGATGAACCACTGGCTGTGCTGGATGTTGTCGACGTAGGTGGGTGCGTTGTTGACCAGCAACGTGACCTGGTCGATGATCGGCGGCACGATCATCCAGCCGAGCAGGCCGCAGACCACCAGGAACCCGAAGAGTGTCGTGAGCACCGCCCAGCCCCGGGACATCCCGGCGGCGAGCAGGCGGGCCACGATCGGCTCCAGCCCGAGCGCGATGAAGATCGCCACCACGACCCAGGTGATCACGTCCGAGAGCCGCAGCACCACGAGGGCCAGACCGTAGGCGGCAAGCAGGCCCAGCCCACCGACCAGGCCGATCAGGAAGGGGTTGCGCCGGTCGAGGGGCGGCCCGGGGGTGGTCGCCTCCGGGTTCTCCAGGGCCGTCTCCAGCCCGGCCTCGACGAGGTCACTCGTCTCGAGCTCGGCCTCCCGGCCCACTTCCTCGGCGGTCTCGGCTGCTCTCTCCGCCAGCTCCTCCTGGCGGACCTCCTCCTCGGGGTCGCGCTCCCCGAGCTGCTGCCCCTCGCGCTCGTCCTGGTCCGCACCCCGGTCGGCCATCTGATGCCGCGAGTCCTCAGGACTCGTCGTCAGCGAAGCCGGCGACCACGTCGCGCAGGGCGCCGAGCTGGGCGACGATCGCGTCGCGCCGCTTGCCCACCCGGTCGACCTCCGCCTTGAGCGCGGCGAGCTCGCGCTCGGAGTCCGCGTGCCCGCTGCTGTGCAGCGCCTCGGCCTGCTTCTTCGCCGAGCTGACGATCTGCTCCGCCTCGCGTCGGGCGCGCGCGAGCAGCTGGTCGGCTTCCGCGGCGGACTGCTCGCGGTGGGCGGTCGCCGCGGCGATCGCCTCCTTGGCGCGCTCCTCGGCCGCGGTCGAGCGGGCTTCGGCCTCCGCGACGAGCCGCTGGGTCTCCTTGGTCGCCGAGTCGTGGTGCTCCGCGGCCTCGCGGGTCAGCCGCTCCTTCTCGACCGCGAGCGTACGACGTGCCTCCTGCACCTCCCGGTCGGCAGCAGCCCGGGCCTGCTCGGCCTCCCGCTGGGCGCTCGTGCGCAGGGCGTTGGTCTCCTGCTCCGCCGCCAGCCGGTGCTGCTCGGCCTCGCGCCGGGCCGACGCCAGCAGGTCTTCAGCCTCGGATCGGGCGCGGTTGCGCTCCCCCTCGACGTCGGACATGGTCCGGGTGCGGTGCTCGTCGAGCTCACGGAGCTGGACCACGCGCATGTCCTCGGCGTCGCGCTCGGCCTCGGCCTTGATCGCGGCGGCGTCCCGGGTGGCCTGCTCGCGGATCTGGCTGGCCTGCAGGTTGGCCTGGGTGAGCACCTCGTCGGCCTGCTCCTCGGCCAGGCGGAGCATCTCGCTGGCCTTGCCGCCGAGGCCGGCGTAGGAGGGCTTGTCGATCTCCGAGAGCTCCGTGCGGAGCCGCTCGGTCTCGGCCTCGAGGGCCCGGAGCCGCTCCTGGGCCTGCGAGAGGCTCGCGGCGAGGCCGGCCTTCTCGGCGGCAGCGGTGCGCAGGTGCCGGTCGACGGCGTCCTTGTCGTAGCCGCGGCGGACCACAGGGAGCTGGGGGACTGCTGTGGAGACCGGGGTGGAGGCCGGGGTGGAGACCGGGGTGGAGACCGGGGTGCGGAGTGCCTCGGCGCGTGGCGACGGGACGGTGGGGACCACCTGGGTCTTGTCGGTGTCGTCCTCGGGGGCCGGCCGCGCGTCGGTCTTCGCGGTGGACGTGCCCTCGGTCTTCCCGGCGGCCTCTCCCGCGGTCTCGTCGGCGGCGTCCCCCGCCTGATCACGCCCGATCCGCGGGATCACCTGGGTGGGCTCGTCGGAGTCGTCGGTCTCGTGCTCGAAGATGGACAGGCCTCGCTGCTCGCTCATGGGTCCTTCTTTCATCTGTGCTCGCCGCTCCCAGTCAGTGACCAGTGTTGCCGATCACGACCGGAATCCAAGTCAGGACACGAGAGCGCAGGGAAGGTTGCGCGCGCCGACTGCCGGAAAGGTCTCAGAGGTCCCGGAACCGGTTGATCTGGTCAAGGTGCCGCTCGCGCATCTCCTGGTCGCTCACGCCGAGGCCCTCCTCCGGGGCCAGGCAGAGCACCCCGACCTTGCCCTGGTGGGTGTTGTGGTGGACGTCCAGGGTCGCCTGGCCCACCTCGGCGAGCGGGTAGGTCCGCGACAGCGTCGGGTGGATCATCCCCTTGGAGATCAGCCGGTTGGCCTCCCAGGACTCGCGGTAGTTGGCGAAGTGGGAGCTGATGATCCGCTTGAGGTTCATCCACAGGTAGCGGTTGTCGTACTCGTGCATGTAGCCCGACGTGGAGGCGCACGTGGTGATCGTGCCGCCCTTGCGGGTGACGAACACCGAGGCGCCGAAGGTCTCCCGGCCCGGGTGCTCGAAGACGATGTCGATGTCCTCCCCGCCGGTCAGCGCCCGGATGTCCTTGCCGAACCGCTTCCACTCCTTCGGGTCCTGGGTCTGCGGGTCCTTCCAGAAGCGGTAGTCCTGCTCGGACCGGTTGATGATCAGCTCGGCGCCCATCCGCCGGCAGATCTCGGCCTTCTCGTCGCTGGAGACCACGCACACCGGGACCGCGCCGCCGTTGAGGGCGTACTGGGTGGCGAATCCGCCGAGGCCGCCGGAGGCACCCCAGATCAGCACGTTGTCGCCCTGCTTCATGCCGGCGCCGTTCTTGCTGACCAGCTGGCGGTAGGCGGTGCAGTTGACCAGGCCGGGGGAGGCGGCCTCCTCCCAGGTCAGGTGCGCGGCCTTGGGCATCAGCTGGTTGGACTTGACCAACGCGATGTCGGCCAGGCCGCCGAAGTTGGTCTCGAAGCCCCAGATGCGCTGCTCGGGGTCGAGCATCGTGTCGTCGTGCCCGTCCGGGCTCTCCAGCTCGACCGAGAGGCAGTGCGCCACCACCTGGTCACCGGGCTTCCAGCTGTGCACCCCGATGCCGGTCTTGAGCACCACGCCGGACAGGTCCGAGCCGACGATGTGGTAGGGCAGGTCGTGCCGCTTGCCCAGCGGGGAGATCTTCCCGTAGCGCTCCAGGAACCCGAAGGTCGGCAGCGGCTCGAAGATCGAGGTCCACACGGTGTTGTAGTTGATGGCGCTCGCCATCACCGCCACCAGTGCCTCGCCCGGCCCGAGGTCGGGCAGCGGCACCTGGTCCACGTGCAGGGACTTGCGCGGGTCCTTCTCCTTGCTGGTCTGCCCCTCGAACATGTCCACCTCGTCCTTCTTCACGAAGGCCGCGCGGTAGGACTCCGGGACGTCGAGGGCGGCGAAGTCTTCGGCGCTCGTGTCGCCGGCGAGGATGGCATCGAGGATCTGCTGCATCCGGTGAATCTACCGCCGGGTAATCCACGGGCGCAGCATGCTGTGACCTACCCCGCACGCTCAGGGTGCGGGCGCGGGCTCCACCAGCTCGACCAGCACGCCGCCGGCGTCCTTGGGGTGCACGAAGTTGATCCGGCTGCCCGCCGTGCCCCGCCGGGGAGCGTCGTACAACAGCCGCACACCACGTGACTGCAGCACCGCGCAGACCTGCTCGACGTCGGTGACCCGGTAGGCGAGCTGCTGCAGCCCCGGGCCGGAGCGGTCGAGGAACTTCGCGATCGTGGAGTCCTCGTTGATCGGCGCCAGGAGCTGGATGCGTTGAGAAGCGGCCTCGCCCCCCTGCGGGTTGATCTGCACCATCGCCTCGCGGACGCCCTGCTCCTCGTTGGTCTCCTCGTGCGTCACCGTCATCCCGAAGGTCCGGGTGTAGAGCTCCTTGGCGGCGTCGAGGTCCGGTACGGCGACCCCCACGTGGTCGATGCACACGAAGAGGGGCTCGGGGATGTCGAGGGGAGCAGCAGCAGTCATGCAGCCATCCTCGTGCAGCGGGGCGCGCGCCTCAACGGGGTGTGATCCGTGCGACAGCCGCGCCCCCCTGCTGCTCCGCGCCGATGCTGGGTAGTGTCGGAGACATCCCCCCATCTCAGCACCGCAGCAGCATCCCAGGAGGCACCCAATGTCCGGATCCGTGATCGTCGCCGGTGCACGCACCCCGATCGGCCGTCTCCTCGGGGGGCTCAAGTCGCTCTCCGCAGCCGAGCTCGGTGGCGTCGCGATCAAGGGCGCCCTGGAGAAGGCCGGAGTCTCCGGCGACCAGGTCGACTACGTGGTCATGGGCCACGTCATCCAGGCCGGCGCCGGCCAGAACCCGGCCCGCACCGCTGCGGTGGCCGGCGGCGTCCCGATGACGGTCCCGTCGATCACGATCAACAAGGTCTGCCTCTCCGGGCTCAACGCGATCGCGACCGCGGACCAGCTCATCCGCGCCGGCGAGTGCGAGATCGTCGTGGCCGGGGGCATGGAGTCGATGACAAACGCCCCACACCTGCTCCCGAAGTCACGCGAGGGCTTCAAGTACGGCGACACCACCCTGGTCGACTCGATGGCCTACGACGCGCTGTTCGACCAGGCCACCTCCCAGGCGATGGGCCTGCTGACCGAGGAGTGCAACGCCGCCTCGGCCAACCTGACCCGCCAGGAGCAGGACGAGTTCTCCGCCCAGTCGCACCAGAGGGCCGCGACTGCCTGGAAGAACGGCGTCTTCGACGACGAGGTGGTCCCCGTCGAGATCCCGCAACGCAAGGGCGACCCGGTCGTGGTCAGCCAGGACGAGGGCATCCGCGGCGACACCACCGCGGAGTCGCTGGGCAAGCTGCGCCCGGCCTTCAGCAAAGCGGGCACCATCACCGCGGGCTCGTCCTCGCAGATCTCCGACGGCGCCTGCGCCGTCGTGGTGATGAGCAGGGCGAAGGCCGAGGAGCTGGGGCTCACGTGGCTGGCGGAGATCGGGGCGCACGGCATGGTCGCGGGTCCCGACTCGACGCTGCAGCTGCAGCCGGCGGCCGCGACCGCGAAGGCGTGCCAGAAGGAAGGCATCTCGCCCACCGACCTCGACCTGGTGGAGTTCAACGAGGCCTTCGCCGCTGTCGGCATCTCATCGGCGCGTGAGCTGGGCATCCCCGAGGACAAGGTCAACGTCAACGGCGGCGCGATCGCGCTCGGCCACCCGGTCGGGATGTCCGGTGCCCGGATCACGCTGCACCTCGCCCTCGAGCTCAAGCGCCGCGGCGGTGGCATCGGTGCCGCCGCCCTCTGTGGCGGCGGCGGCCAGGGCGACGCCCTGATCGTGCGCGTTCCGTCGGCGTAGGTGGCCTCCACGGCGCTCGGCCGCCGCGGGCGCGCGGCCGACGTCCCGGCGCTGGTGGACAGGGCCCGGGAAGGTGACCCGCGGTCGGTCGCCCGGCTGATCTCGCTGGTCGAGGACGCCTCGCCGCTGCTGCGCGAGGTGATGGCCGGGCTGGCGCCGCACGCCGGGGCGGCCCACGTGGTCGGCATCACGGGTGCTCCCGGCGTCGGCAAGTCCACATCGACCAACGCGCTGGTCGGCGCCCTGCGGGCCCAGGGAAAGCGGGTCGGCGTGCTCGCGGTCGACCCGAGCTCGCCCTTCTCCGGCGGCGCCCTGCTCGGTGACCGCATCCGGATGCAGGACCACGCGCTCGACCGGGAGGTCTACATCCGCTCGATGGCGTCGCGTGGGCATCTCGGCGGGTTGTCATGGGCGACGCCACAGGCGCTGCGCGTCCTCGACGCCGCTGGTTGTGACGTGATCCTGGTCGAGACCGTCGGGGTGGGGCAGAGCGAGGTGGAGATCGCCTCGATGGCCGACACCACGCTGGTGCTGCTCGCACCCGGGATGGGCGATGCGGTCCAGGCAGCCAAGGCCGGCATCCTCGAGGTCGGCGACATCTACGTGATCAACAAGGCCGACCGCGACGGGGCGAACCAGGTCCGCCGCGAGCTGCGCTCGATGCTGGCCCTGGCCGAGCGCCCCGCCGGCGCCTGGAAGCCCCCGATCGTCACGACGGTCGCCGTCAAGGGGGAGGGTACCGAGGACGTCGCCGACGAGCTCGACAGGCACTTCATCTGGTTGTCGGAATCCGGCCAGCTGCAGGCACGCCGTACCCGACGGGCCCGCGACGAGATCGAGGCGATCGCGGTGACGTCCCTGCGTGAGCGCTGGCGCGACGTGCACGAGCGCACCGAGCTCGACGCGCTGGCCGAGCAGGTGGTCGCCGGCGACACCGACCCCTACGCTGCCGCTGACGAGCTCCTCGAGGCCTACACGGACTGAGCGCCTACCCGGCGCGGTTGCCGCTCCCCGCAGCTCGGGCCTCAGCTTGCGAAGGATCGCGGCGGCGAGCCGGCTGTCGACGTCCCCGCTGGTCCACCACTGGGGTGGGAAGGAGCGCCTGCTCAGAGTGGTCCGGAGGGCCGCGGCCCCGGGGACGGCTGGCGTGACCTCTGACGCACCGACGCGTCGCTGGCCAGGGCGGGCGCCGACGCCCGCGGTGAGGAGCGCTGGCTCGGCCGGGCAGTGGGCGACCGACGACTGGGCGAGCAGCAGCTGGACGCCGCCCATGCCCTCCTCGGGGGCCTGGTCGTGGCCGTGTGCGCGCCGGTCGGGGGGATGAAACGTGAGCGGGCCGGGGCACTGCTGGTCGGTCAGGTCGGGTGATGCTCGGCGAGGATGCCGGGGCCGGCTCCTAGCGGTCAACTGCTAGAAACAGGCTGTGGCCCTTCCCTTCGACCCGATCGACGAAGCCGCCCGCCAGTGGGGGCAGCGCTGGGAAGGCGTGCCGCAGATGCATGCGGTGACCTCGCTGATGCGGGTCCAGCAGGTCGTGCTCGGTCGGCTTGACGCGCTGCTGCGGCCGCACGGCCTGACGTTCGCGCGCTACGAGGCGCTGGTGCTGCTCACCTTCTCCTCCCGCGGGTCGTTGCCGCTGGGCAAGATGGGGGAGCGGTTGCAGGTGCACCCCACGTCGGTCACCAGCATCGTCGACCGGCTCGAGGCCGCCGGGCTCGTGATGCGGAAGCCGCACCCGGAGGACGGGCGCGCCGTGCTCGCCGAGATCACGGGTGAGGGCCGCTCCCTGGTCGAGCGCGCCACCGAGACCCTCGTCGGTGCCGACTTCGGGCTCGGCGCCCTCGACGACGCCGGGCTGCGCGCCCTTTCGGAGCTGCTCCGCCCGGTGCGCAGGGCTGCCGGCGACTTCTGACCTGCGGCAGCCGGCCCGGGCGACGGATTTGGGTGAGATAGTTGGACGTCCTACTATTTCTCCATGAGCACCCGACGCGAGCGCTGGCAGCAGAAGTACGACGACCTCGAGCGGGCCGGGCGGATCCGCGACGCGGACTTCACCACGCTCAGCGGCATGGAGGTCGAGCCCGCCTACGGCACGGATGACGGCGAGTGGCCCGGGGAGTTCCCCTACACGCGCGGCCTCTACCCGGCCGGCAACCGCGGCCGCACCTGGACGATCCGGCAGTTCGCCGGCTTCGGCAACGCCCAGCAGACCAACGAGCGCTACAAGATGATCCTCAACCGCGGCGGCGGGGGCCTCTCGGTGGCCGGCGACATGCCGACCCTGATGGGGCGCGACTCCGACGACCCGAAGAGCCTCGGCGAGGTCGGCCACTGCGGCGTGGCGATCGACTCGGCCGCCGACATGGACGAGCTCTTCGACGGGATCCCGTTGGGTGAGGTCACGACCAGC
>JAICXL010000111.1 GCA_025980475.1 Nocardioidaceae bacterium
GACCAGACCGAGGTGTTGAGCGCGGCGAACTTGTTGTCGCCGGCCGGGATCACGGTGCCGAAGTACTCCTTGAAGATGTCCTCGTGCTCGCGCAGCCCGGTGTCGGTGTCGAGGAAGAGCACGCCCTGCTCCTCGAGGTCCTCGCGGATCTTGTGGTAGACGACCTCGGACTCGTACTGCGCGGCCACGCCGGCGACCAGGCGCTGCTTCTCCGCCTCCGGGATGCCGAGCTTGTCGTAGGTGTTGCGGATGTCCTCGGGCAGCTCTTCCCAGCTGGTCGCCTGCTTCTCGGTGGAGCGGACGAAGTACTTGATGTTGTCGAAGTCGATCTCGCCGAGGTCGGCTCCCCACGAGGGCATCGGCTTGCGGCCGAAGAGCTTGAGGCCCTTGAGCCGGCGCTCGAGCATCCACTCGGGCTCGTTCTTCTTGCCGGAGATCCCGCGCACGACGTCCTCGTTGAGACCGCGCTGCGCGGTCGCACCGGCGGTGTCGGCGTCGGCCCAGCCGAACTCGTAGCGGCCGATGCCCTTCAACTCCGGGTTGAGTTCCTCGATGCTCGTCATGCTGGCGCTCCGTCTCTCTCGGGGTCTGGGTGGGGGCCCGCGTGGGGTCCCTGATCGTGGCCGGGCCGGCGGCCCGTCGTGCCGGTGGGAATGCAGGTCGTGCAGACGCCGTCGCCGTGGGCGATCGTGGCCAGCCGCTGCACGTGCCGGCCGAGGACCCGGCTGATCGCCTCGGTCTCGGCCTCGCACAGCTGCGGGAACTCGTGCGCCACGTGGGCCACCGGGCAGTGCTGCTGGCACAGTTGCTCGCCGACCGGGAGACCACGCACGGAGGCGGCGTACCCCTCCTCGGTGAAAAGGTGCGCCAGCACCTCCGCGGGGCTGAGGCCCGGGTGCTCGGACCGGACCGCCTCGAAGCGGTCCCCGACGAACGCGATCCGTCGCTCGGCGAAGGCCCGCACGGCCTCCTCACCGCCGGTCTCGGCCAGGAAGCGCAGCGCGTCCACCGCGAGGTCGTCGTAGTGCTGCTCGAAGCCGTCGCGACCCTGCTCGGTGAGGGCGTAGGCCTTCGCGGGGCGGCCCCGGCCGCGGGCGGTGTAGCTGCGCGGTTCCCGCTGCTCGACGGTGCCCTCCGCGAGCAGGTGGTCGAGGTGGCGGCGGACGGCGGCCGCGGTCAGCTCCAGCCGGCTGGCAAGGTCCGCCGCGGTCGAGGGACCGTGCTCGAGGATCGAGCGGGCCACCCGTACACGGGTCGATGCGTCGCCCGGGCTGACTGCCTGGGCGGCGACCGGCGTGCGGGTGCGGCTGATTTGCACAACACCAGTGTGACGTTATTGCCCGGGTCACTTCAAGTAAGGTCACCCTCATCACCTTTGCCCTCGGCAACCGTGCCACCGCTGGTCTAGCGTGTCCGCCATGCCGGGATCGATCTTGGGAACCTCAGTCCGTCGCGTCGAGGACCCCGACCTCGTCCGGGGTCGGGGCAGCTTCGTGGACAACCACGCGCCCGCGGGCACGCTGCACGCGGTCTTCGTGCGCAGCCCCTTCCCCCACGCCCGGGTCACCGGCGTCGACACCTCGCCCGCCCGGGAGGCGCCCGGCGTCGTCGTCGTCCTGACCGCCGCCGACCTCGGCACCGACCCGGTGCCCGCGTTCGCCGACGTCAACGACAAGGTCGGCCGGCCGGCGCTGGCAGCCGACCGGGTCCGCTACGCCGGGGAGCCGGTGGCCCTGGTCGTCGCGGAGACGCGGGCCCAGGCCGTCGATGCCGCCGAGCTCGTCGATGTCGACTACGTGGACCTCCCGACCGTCGTCGACGTCGAGTCCGCGGTGGCCGAGGACGCGCCGCTGCAGTTCCCCGAGCTGGGCTCCAACGTCGCGGCGTCCCGCACCACCCCGGCCGACGGCGACCCGTTCCAGGGGGCCGACCGGGTGCTCCGGCTGCGGATGGAGAACCAGCGGCTCGCTACCGCCCCGATGGAGGGGCACGCCATCCTGGTCGAGCCACGCGACGACGGAGTGACGGCCTGGGTCTCCACCCAGCACCCGCACCTGGCCCGCGACCTGGTCGCGAAGTACACCGGTCTCGAGCCCGCGCACGTGCGGGTCGTCGCCCCCCACGTCGGCGGTGCCTTCGGCGGCAAGGCCGGCGTGGTCACCGAGCACCTCGCCGTCGTCGCGGCCGCCCGCCGCCTGGGCCGGCCGGTCAAGTGGGTCGAGACCCGCAGCGAGGCGATGCTGTCGATGCAGGGCCGTGGCCAGGTCCAGTACGCCGAGGTCGGGGTGACCGACGACGGCCGGATCACCGGCCTGCGGCTGCGGGTCCTCGGCGAGTGCGGCGCCTATGCCGGTTTCGGCGGCGCCCTCGCCGTCGGCCCCACCTACCTCATGGCGCCGGGTCCCTACGCCATCCCCCGCCTCGACTACGCCGCCGCTGCCGTGATGACCAACACCGCGCCCGTCGGCGCCTTCCGTGGCGCTGGCCGGCCGGAGGCCGCCGCGCTGCTCGAGCGGCTGCTGGACTTCGTCGCGGCGGAGCTCGGGCTGCCGCCGGAGGAGGTACGACGACGCAACCTGATCCCCCCCGACGCGTTTCCCTACAAGACGCTGACGGGAATGACCTACGACGTCGGCGACTACGACCTGCCGCTGCGTGAGGCGCTCCGGATCGCCGACGTCGACGCCGCGCGCGCCGAGCAGCAGCGCCGCCGTACCTCCGGTGCGGTGAGGCAGCTCGGCGTCGGGGTGTCGGTCTACGTGGAGATCACCGGCTTCGGCGGCTCCGAGTTCGGCTCGGTGCACGTGCACGAGGACGGCTCGGCAACCGTGATGGCCGGGACGTCGGCCCACGGCCAGGGCCACGCCACCTCGTTCGCGATGATCGTGGCCGACCGGCTCGGGATCCCCCTGGAGAAGATCCGCTACGAGCAGTCCGACACCGACAAGGTGCGCTCCGGCGGTGGCACCGGTGGCTCCCGCTCGCTGCAGATGGGCGGCAACGCGGTCGGTCAGGCCGCCGACGAGGTGCACGACAAGGCCGTCCAGATCGCCGCCCAGATGCTCGAGGCGGAGCCCGGCGACGTCGAGCTGACGGCGGACGACCAGGGAACGGGCTTCGCCGTACGCGGTGTCCCCGCGCCGCGCGTCAGCTGGAGCGAGCTGGCTGCCTACGCCTACGAGCACCACGGCGGGCTCGGCTCCGACACGGACTTCACGCAGCACGGTGCCACGTTCCCCTTCGGCGCGCACGTCGCGATCGTCGAGGTGGACACCGAGACCGGGCGAACCTTCCCGCTGCGACTGGTCACCGTCGACGACTGCGGCAGGGTGCTGAACCCGCTGATCGTCGCCGGCCAGCAGCACGGCGGGGCGGTGCAGGGGATGTCGCAGGCGCTGTGGGAGCAGTTCGTCTACGACGAGTCCGGGCAGCCGATCACCTCGTCGTTCGCCGACTACGCGATCCCGACCGCGGCCGACACGATCATGCTCGAGGCCTCCAGCACCGAGACCCCGACGCCGCTGAACCCCCTGGGCGCCAAGGGCATCGGAGAGTCCGCGACCATCGGCTCGACCCCGGCGGTGCAGAACGCCGTGATCGACGCGGTGCGGCACCTCGGCGTCCGGCACATCGACCTGCCATGCACCCCGCAGCGGGTCTGGGCAGCCATCGGCGCGGCCCGGGCCGGCGATCCACCCGACCCGTGGCGCGAGCCGCCTGCGGTCTTCGACCGGCTCGCCGAGCTCGGCGACCAGGGCGGTGTGGCGGAGGACGCAGCCATCTGACCGGGGGTCCGGGGCGAGGCAAACCTAGACTGTCGGGGTGCCTTCCCCTGCCCCGGCCGTGGAGATCGACGGCCTCGTGATGAGGTACGGCGACAAGACGGCCGTCGACCACCTCGACCTCGTGGTCGAGCGCGACACGATCACGGCGGTGCTCGGCCCCAACGGCGCGGGCAAGACCACGACCCTCGAGACCTGCGAGGGCTACCGCAAGCCGCAGCGGGGTCGGGTCCGGGTGCTGGGCCTGGACCCGCAGGCCGGCCGGCGGGACCTGCTGCCGCGCATCGGCGTCATGCTGCAGGGGGGTGGCGCCTGGTCCGGGGTGCGGGCGATGGAGATGCTGCGCCACGTCGCGAAGCTGCACGCCCACCCCCTCGACGCGGCGATGCTCGCGGACAGGCTGGGCCTGGGCGACTGCGGACGGACGCCCTACCGTCGCCTCTCCGGCGGCCAGCAGCAGCGCCTCGGCCTCGCGATGGCCGTCGTCGGGCGACCCGAGCTGGTCTTCGTCGACGAGCCCACTGCCGGGATGGACCCGCAGGCGAGGCGCACCACGTGGGAGCTGTTGAGGGAGCTGCGGTCCTCGGGGGTGACGGTGGTGCTCACCACGCACTTCATGGACGAGGCCGAGCGGCTGGCCGACCGGATCCACATCATCGACCACGGGCAGCTGATCGCGACCGGCTCCCCGATCGAGCTGACCCGGGGGCAGACGTCGACGATCAGGCTGGTGGTCACCGAGCCGTTCCCGCCCGACGCCGCCGTGTCGCTGCAACGGGCCCTGGGCGATCTGGTGGAGGTGCGGCCGGTGGGTGACCGCAGCCTGCTGATCACCGGCACCGCGGACCCGACGACGCTCAGCAAGGTCTCCGCCTGGTGCCAGGAGAACGACGTGCTGCCGGAGTCCCTCAACCTGGGCCAACGCAACCTCGAGGACGTCTTCCTCGAGCTCACCGGAAGGCAGCTGGTGCCGTGAGCCCCGATCCGACGAGCACCTTCACGCCGAGGCCCGGCGGCGCGCCCCTGCTCCGGCAGGTGGCGGCCCAGGCAAGCATCGAGTCTCGGTTGATGCTCCGCAACGGCGAGCAGCTGCTGCTGGCCGTGGTGATCCCGATCATCGTGCTCTTCGGCGCCGTGGAGGCTGCCCGGCACGTCTCGCTGCACCTGGCCGCCTCACCCGTCGACGTCTTCACTCCCGGCGTCCTCGCGCTCGCGGTGATGTCGACCGCCTTCACGTCGCTGGCGATCGCCACCGGCTTCGAGCGTCGCTACGGCGTGATCAAGCGGCTCGGCGCCTCTCCGCTGCCACGCTCGGGCCTGCTGATGGGCAAGATCGGCGGCCTGCTGCTGGTGGAGGTGCTCCAGATCGGGGTGATCTGCATCGTGGCCGCCTTCCTCGGCTGGTCCCCCGCGCCCGGCGCTGCCGGGGCGGTGCTGGCCGTCGTGCTCGGCACGGCGGCGTTCGCCTCCCTGGGGCTGTTCCTGGCCGGAGCCCTGCGTGCCGAGGCCACGCTCGCCGCCGCCAACCTGGTCTACCTGCTGCTCCTGGCCGCGGGCGCGGTCGTGCTTCCCAGCTCGTCGTACGGCGCCGTCGGGCA
>JAICXL010000103.1 GCA_025980475.1 Nocardioidaceae bacterium
CCGGGCGAGGACCTCGCCGACGTCTCCCACTGGCTGCGCGAGGACACCGTCCTGGTCGCCCGCTCCGCCGGCCGTCTCGTGGGCGCCGTTCGCGGACGCGCCGATGCCGGCGGGTGGCAGGTGGCGCGGCCGCTCGTGGCCCCCGACCTGCGGGGGCGCGGGCTCGAGCGCGCCCTGCTCGCGCGCATCGAGGCGCTGGCGCCGTCGCCGAGTCGTCCCGGGCCCCGTCGGCGCTGATTTCGCCGTACGCCCGCGCCTGTGGCAGACTTGCTCTTCGGCCCAGCCGGCCGAAGGACTGCCCGAGGGAGTCCGCGGTCCTCCTGCCACAGGGGGCGGATCGCCCGGTCGCAACACTGGCCTGCCACGCATCGACGCACCGATTCCGTGGGTGACCTGTGGCACTCGCGAGGAGAAACCATGGCGAACGTCATCGACTCCCTGACCGCCTCGACCCTGCGCGACGACGTGCCCGCCTTCCGGGCCGGTGACACCATCAAGGTCCACGTGAAGGTCGTGGAAGGTACCCGGGCCCGCGTCCAGGTCTTCCAGGGCGTCGTCATCCGCATCCACGGTTCGGGCGTGGGCCGCACCTTCACCGTGCGCAAGGTGTCCTTCGGGGTCGGTGTCGAGCGCACCTTCCCGATGCACTCCCCGATCTTCGAGCGGATCGAGGTCGTCACCCGCGGTGACGTCCGGCGCGCGAAGCTCTACTACCTGCGCAACCTGCGCGGCAAGGCAGCGAAGATCAAGGAGCGCCGCGAGGCGTGACGCGCGTCGTCCCCCCGGACTCCTTTGTCGGGTGGTTAGGCTCCACCCCGTGAACTCCGTGGACGAGCCGATCGGACGCAGGCACGGCAAGTCCCGGAAACCGGTCAAGAAGCCCCTGCCGCTCTGGCAGGAGACACTTCTGCTGCTGGGCATCGCCCTGGTGCTGGCGATCGTCATCAAGATGTTCTTCGTCCAGGCGTTCTACATCCCCTCGCCCTCGATGGAGCCGCAATTCATCAAGAACGACCGCATCCTCGTCGAGAAGGTGTCCTACTGGGGTGGTGGCACCCCGCAGCGCGGCGACATCGTGGTCTTCAAGGACCCGGGGGGCTGGCTGGACCAGGAGGAGAGCCAGGGCCCGACCAACCCGATCACGCAGGTGCTGGAGAAGATCGGCCTCTACCCCAGCGGCGGCCACCTGGTGAAGCGGGTGATCGGCGTCGGTGGTGACCGCGTCGTCTGCTGCGACGCCCAGGGGCGGGTCACCGTGAACGGCAAGGCCCTCAACGAGAAGTCCTACCTGCCGAAGGGCACCAAGCCGTCGTTGACGAAGTTCGACGTGATCGTCCCACCGCACGATCTGTGGGTGATGGGCGACAACCGCGGTGACTCCTATGACTCGCGTGGCCACATGGGGGACCCCGGTGGAGGCTTCGTGCCGGCGGACCTGGTGGTCGGCAAGGTGGTGGCGCTGATCTGGCCCTGGGACCGGATGGAGATCATCCACCGGCCGGCGACCTTCGAGGGCGTCCCAGCCGCGCGATGAGCACGCTGCCGCGGGGTACGACGGTCCGGCGCGACGCCGGGATCTACGGCTACGAGCGGGCGTTGCGCCGCGCCGGGCTGGCCCCCGTCGCCGGGGTCGACGAAGCCGGACGCGGAGCGTGCGCGGGGCCGCTGGTCGCGGCTGCGGCGATCCTCGCGGAGGGCCGGGCCGGTCAGGTGCCCGGGCTGGCCGACTCCAAGCTGCTGACCGCGCGGGCCCGCGAGCGCTGCTACGAGCAGGTGGTCCGCAGGGCTGCTGCGTGGTCGGTCGTCGTGGTCGGCCACGAGGAGTGCGACCGGTTGGGGATGCACGTCGCGAACGTGGAGGCGCTGCGACGGTCCATCGCCCTGCTGGACGAGAGACCGGCCTACGTCCTCACCGACGGGTTCCCGGTCGACGGCCTGGGCGTCCCCGGGCTGGCGATGTGGAAGGGCGACCGCGTGGCGGCATGCATCTCGGCGGCATCGGTGATCGCGAAGGTGACACGAGACCGGCTCATGGTGGAGCTGCACGAGGAGTGGCCGGCGTACGACTTCGCCACCCACAAGGGCTACGTGACCCCCGAGCACACCGCGGCACTGGCGGTCCACGGTCCGTGCCCGGTGCACCGGCGCAGGTTCGTCAACGTGCGCCGCGCCGCCGGGCTCCCCGAGACGCCTGAGACGATCAGTCTCGAGGCACAGCTGCAGCTCGATCTCGACACCCGTCATCGCGAAGCACTGGAGGAAACGACATGAGCGCCGAGGATCTCGAGAAGTACGAAACGGAGATGGAGCTCAACCTCTACCGCGAGTACCGCGACGTCGTCGGGATCTTCAAGTACGTCGTCGAGACCGACCGGCGCTTCTACCTGTGCAACCAGGTGGACGTGAAGGCGCGTGCCGAGGTCGGCGACGTCTTCTTCGAGGTCACGATGACCGATGCGTGGGTGTGGGACATGTATCGCCCGGCGCGGTTCGCCAAGAACGTGAAGGTGCTGACCTTCAAGGACGTCAACGTCGAGGAGCTCAGTCCCGCGGAGATCGAGCCGCCGAAGGCGTGATGCGCGGCTGACCGTCCTGCGCCCACAGGGGCGCGGGACCGGCAGTTGTCCACAGCCGGCCGCCGCGGTGACGACAGCCGTCGGTCCCGGGCCGTTTGCTGGCCCCATGACGACAGCCGCGCAACGCAACTCCCTGGGGAGGTACGGCGAGACCCTCGCTGCCCGTCGCCTCACCGAGGGCGGGATGGTCCTTCTCGACCGCAACTGGCGCTGCCCCGCCGGGGAGATCGACCTCGTCCTGCGCGACGGCGAGACCGTCGTCGTCTGCGAGGTCAAGACCCGCCGCAGCCTCGCCCTGGGACATCCGCTCGAGGCGGTCACCCCGAGGAAGGCCAACCGGTTGCGTCGGCTCGCCGCAGCGTGGCTGTCCGCGCACGACGTGCACGCCGTCGACGTCCGCATCGACATGGTCGGCATCGTGCAGCCGCTCCGGGGCGTCCCCGTCCTCGAGCACGTGCGGGGGATCGGCTGATGTGGGCGACCGCGCGGACGGTCTCGCTCGTCGGCGCCGTCGGACATGTGATCGAGGTCCAGGTCGACGTCAGTCAGGGCGTGGTTGCCACGTCCCTGGTCGGTCGACCGGACGTCGCGATCAACGAGGCCCGTGACCGGTGCCGCTCGGCCGTGCTCAACAGCCGCTTCACGTGGCCGTCTTCGCGACGGATCACGATCTCGCTCTCGCCCGCCGACATCCCCAAGCACGGCCCCCACTTCGACCTCGCGATCGCCGTCGGCGTGCTCGCAGCCGGCGACGAGGGCTTCCCGGGCCGGGTGCTCGACGGAGCGGTGTTCGTGGGCGAGCTGAGCCTCGACGGTCGGATCCGGTGCGTGCCCGGGGTGCTGCCGATGACCATGGCGGCAGCCGCTCGAGGCATCCGCCGGGTCTACGTGCCGGAGCCACAGGTGCAGGAGGCCGCCCTGGTGCCCGAGATGGAGGTGTGCGGCCTGCGGTCGCTCGCGCAGCTGGTGGCTGTGCTGACCGGCCGCGAGGTCCCTGAGGCACCGCCGGTCGAGCCGCTGACCGGCCAGTCCCTGCTCTCCTGGCGCGGGGAGGATGCGCTCGCCGAGGTCGACCTGGCCGACGTGCGGGGGATGGCTGATGCGCGCTACGCCCTCGAGGTCGCGGCCGCCGGAGGACACTCCCTGATGCTCAGCGGCCCCAAGGGATCCGGGAAGACCACCCTGGCCGAGCGGCTGCCAACGCTCCTGCCCGACCTGGGCGCCGACGAGTCGCTGGAGGTCACTGCCATCCGGTCGCTGGCCGGCACCCTTCCGCGCGACGCACAGAGGCTGTCGCGGCCGCCGTTCCGCGCGCCGCACCACTCCGCCACCCGCACAGCCGTGCTTGGTGGAGGAACCGGCCGGGTCCGCCCCGGCGAGGTCAGCAAGGCGCACCTCGGGGTCCTCTTCCTCGACGAATTCCCGCTCTTCGCCAGCGACATCATCGAGGCGCTGCGCGAGCCGCTCGAGAGCGGACAGGTGAGTGTTGCCCGCGGGGAGGAAGAGGCCACCTACCCGGCGCGGGCGATCGTGGTCTTCGCCTGCAATCCCTGCAAGTGTGGTGAGTTCGCCGCCGACGTCGTCGACAACCACTGCACGTGCGGCGCTGCGGAGCTGCGCCACTACCAGAACCGCGTCTCCGGTCCGGTGGCCGACCGGGTCGACATCACCCGCCACGTCGACCGCACTCCCGAGTGGCAGCTGCAGGACCCCCTCGAGGCGCCCGAGCCGTCCGCCGCGGTCCGCGCACGGGTCACTGACGCGCGGGCCCGGCAGGCGGCCCGACTCGCCGGCACACCGTGGCGGCTCAACGCGCACGTGCCCGGTCCCGTCCTGTCCCGGCAGTGGCCGCTGCCTCGACGCGCCAGCGAGCTGCTCAACGGCGAGCTGGCCGCCGGCCGGCTCACCCGCCGGGGGGCGACGCGCGTGCACCGGCTGGCTTGGACGGTCGCCGACCTGCGGGACGCCGACCTCCCAGGCGTCGAGGAGGTCCTCGTGGCGCTGCGGCTGCGCACCGGACAGCCTCTCCAGCTCACCGCTCTCCCTCAGCCGCAGCTGCGCGGCCTGCCGGCGACGGGCACCGACCGATGAGCGGTGCCCCGGAGGCCGAGCGCCTTGCCCGGGTGGCGCTCAGTCGTGTAGGAGAACCCGGGAGCCTGCTGCTCACCGAGGAGGTCGGCCGGCTCGGGGGTCAAGGTGCCTATGCCCGGCTCCTCGCCGGGTGCTCCCCGCTCAGTGACGATGTGGCGGCGCGGATGCAGAAGGTCGACCCCGCCGCCGAGCTGCAACGCGCCGCCGACCTGGGCATCCGCTTCGTGGTCCCCGGCGACGACGAGTGGCCGACGGTGCTCGACGACCTGGCCTTCGCGCCGGCGCTGCATGAGCGCGGCGGTGTGCCCGTCGGCCTCTGGGCCCGCGGCCCCGGGAGGATGGACGAGATGCTCGCGCACGCCGTTGCGGTGGTCGGCTCGCGCTCGGCGACGTCCTACGGCTCGCAGCTGGCGGGTGACATCGCGGCCAAGGTGGCCGGCATCGGCTACACGGTCGTGTCGGGCGCAGCGATCGGCATCGATTACCACGCACACCGCGGTGCGCTGGCCGTCGGCGGCCCGACCGTGGCGGTGCTCGCCTGTGGAGCAGACCGCGCCTATCCCGAGAAGCACGCGTCGCTGATCGACCGCGTTGCCCGGACCGGTCTGGTGGTCTCCGAGGCGCCGCTCGGAGGTGCCGCGATGCGGGTGCGCTTCCTCGCCCGCAACCGGCTGATCGCGGGGATGTCTCGCGGCACCGTGGTCGTCGAGGCAGCAGTGCGCAGCGGCGCGCTCAACACCGCCAGCTGGACCAATGGCCTCGGACGCACGTTGATGGGCGTGCCCGGCCCGGTCAACAGCGCGACGTCGGAGGGGGTGCACCAGCTGATCCGCAGCCGCGGCGCGCTGCTGGTGACCAAGGGCACGGAGGTGCTCGAGGCGGTCGGTCCGGTCGGTTCGTTCCTCCTCCCCGAGCCGCGGGGTGAGGAGCATCCTCGCGACCGGCTCTCGGTGACCGACCGCCAGGTGCTCGATGCGGTTCCGATCGCGCAGGCCGTCGTCACCGAGAAGATCGTCAGGAGCGCCGGAGTGCGTCCGCAGTGGGTCCGGCAGGCGCTCGACCGGCTCCTGGCCGCAGGTCTGGTCGAGTGCGTCGACGGGGCCTGGCGGGCCGTTCGCGACGACTCTCGCGGATGAACCGGCGTGGTCGTCCCACCCGTCGCGCCTCCGGCCCCCGGGCGGGCCACCTTCCTACAGTGGAGCGGTGAGCGACGAGCCGGACGCCGCGGCGGCCGAGGAGCACCTTCCGGAGGTGTTCGCCAGGGCCCTGGCGGACTATGAGCGACACCTGCGCTCCGAGCGTGACCTCTCCCCGCACACGGTGCGGGCCTACGTCGGTGACGTGGCCGGCATGCTCGAGCACGCGGCAGCGCTCGGCCACACGGAGCTGGCCACCGTGGACCTCCCTGCGCTGCGCAGCTGGCTGGCGCGCCAGCAGACGCTGGGGAAGGCGCGCACCACGATGGCCCGGCGGGCCACGGCCGTGCGCGTCTTCACCGCATGGGCACGACGGACCGGTCGCGGGCCGACCGACCCGGGCAGCCTGCTCGCCAGTCCCAAGGCACACCACGCCCTGCCCGGCGCTCTCGACGTGGCCGAGGCCCGGGAGCTCCTCGAGGCGGCCGGCCGGCTGGCCGACGACGGCGGCGCGATGGGCACCCGCGACGCCGCCATCCTCGAGATGCTCTATGCCACCGGCATCCGCGTTGGTGAGCTCTGCGCGCTCGACATCGACGACGTGGACCGTGGGCGCCGGGTCGTCCGCGTCCTGGGCAAGGGCCGCAAGGAACGCACGGTGCCCTACGGAGTGCCTGCTGAGAAGGCGCTGGCCCGCTGGCTGGACTCAGGACGACCGGAGATCGTCGCGCCGGGTGCTGGTGCGGCGCTCTTTTTGGGTGCACGCGGCGCCCGCATCGGCCAGCGAGCGGTCCGCACCGTGGTGCACCGGCGACTGCAGGACGTCCCGGGTGCGCCCGACCTCGGCCCCCACGGGCTGCGACACACCGCGGCGACCCACCTCCTCGACGGAGGGGCCGACCTGCGCACCGTGCAGGAGCTGCTCGGTCACGCGTCCCTGGCCACGACGCAGATCTACACGCACGTCACCACCGAACACCTGCGCCAGGCATACCGGCTGGCCCACCCACGGGCTTGAACGCCCAGGTGCCGCCTCCGGCGACCGGGGTGGTCGCGGGTGGTCCGCTCCACGGCAGCAACCGGACCGGCCCCGCGCCGACGAGGCTCAGCGGATCGAGATAGGTGTCGCCGCGCAGCAGCCCCCAATGCAGGCAGGCCTGTGGGAAGCAGTGGCTCATCGCCACCTGCAGCCGGCCGATCGGCTGGCCCTCGGCGACCTCCTGGCCCCGGCGGACGGTCGCCGTGACCGGCTCGTAGGTGGTGCGGACCCCACCGTGGTCGACCACGACCACCCCTCGGCCGGCGAGCGTGGCGGCGAACCTGACGGTGCCGGCTGCTGCCGACCGCACGACCTGACCTGGTCGGCCGAGCAGGTCCACCCCGCGGTGGCCCGCGCCCCAGGCACTCGCCGGGGGGACGAAAGGAGCGACGACCTCCGGCCGGGGAACCAGCGGCCACACGGCCATGAGGACGGTGAGGAACACGGCGGCGAGGGACATGGGGCCACTGTGGACCTCCGCGAGCCGGCAGCGAAGGCACCGGTCCGGCCCTGTGGACGAAGTCGCCCCCCCGGGGTGGTTGGGGACGTCAGAGGGGCGCCCGGGGCCGTTTCGACAGCGCCCCCGCCGGCCGGGTATCCTGCAGGCAGCAACCCGAATGGGTTGACTTCGCACGCCGCATGCCGCGCCGTCTCCTCGCTTCCTGGGGAGGTGGACCCACGCGGGCGGGGCCCTCGGTCTCCGGCGACCTACCCGGTCGGCGGAGTCGGATCCCGCGCAGGCGTCAGGGTCGGCACCCGTTGTCGACAACGAACTGAAAACCCGGTTCGCGGCAGGCCAGCCTGCGCGGACCCGACCAGGAAGGCACGAAGGCCATGGCCGTCGTCACCATGCGCCAGCTCCTCGAGAGCGGCGTCCACTTCGGGCACCAGACCCGTCGCTGGAACCCCAAGATGAAGCGCTTCATCATGACCGAGCGCAACGGCATCTACATCATCGACCTGCAGCAGTCCCTGTCCTACATCGACACCAGCTACGCGTTCATCAAGGACACCGTCGCCAAGGGCGGCACGATCATGTTCGTGGGCACCAAGAAGCAGGCCCAGGAGGCGATCGCCGAGCAGGCGACCCGCGTCGGGATGCCCTACGTCAACCAGCGCTGGCTGGGCGGCATGCTCACCAACTTCCAGACGATGCACCAGCGGATCAACCGTCTCAAGGAGCTCGACGAGGTCGACTTCGACACGGTGGCCGGCTCCGGTCGCACCAAGAAGGAGCTCCTGCAGATGAAGCGGGAGCG
>JAICXL010000078.1 GCA_025980475.1 Nocardioidaceae bacterium
AGTGTCGATCGCGATGTTCACATGGCCCACGAGCGTGCTGGTGGTGCGCGGGGTGAGCACGAGCTGCCAGGCCGGTCGGCTGGCCACGGTCGTGTTGCTGCCGGTGGTCACCTTGGTGGACTTGCCGACCACGCGCAGCAGCGCACGGGCGGCACCCTGCGGCGTCAGGTCGCGCACGCCCGGGCCCTGGCGCATCATCGAGCCGGCGCGGGACCCTCCGGGGAAGGTGTTGGGGATCGCCCGGTGCGTCGCGGTGCGGGCCTTGCTGTTCCACACCCACACGTCCCGGCCGTTGCGTACGACGTCGGACTCGCCGAACTGGCCGAGCAGGGAGAGCCGGACGTGCTGGGGGCCGGCATACCACAGCCGCAGCGTGTGCGAGCCGGAGAGCAGCGACGCCAGGCTGGAGCTGGATCCGCTGCCCTCGCCGAGGCCGGGCAGCTCGGGGAGGCCCAGGTTGCTGTCCTGCACGATCGTGCCGGAGAGCCCGCGCACGTGGGCCTGGCCGACGTCGGCCAGCAGGCCCTGGACCGACGGGGGGGCCGGCGCGCGGTGGCCGGCGGTGGCGATCGCGGCGACGGCGGAACCGCCACCGATGAAGACGACGGCGGCCAGCACCGGGATCAGCCAGCGGGCCGCGGGGAGGTGACGCAGCGTGGTCATGTGCCCATGGTGCCCCGGCTGCCCTGTGAAACGACTGAGAACCTGAGCCCGTCCACAGCAGCGCCGTGCCATCGTGAGCGCATGCGACTTCTCCTGGTCGAGGACGAGGCCCGTCTGGCCAGCGCGCTGCGTCGCGGGCTGGGCGCCGAGGGCTTCCAGGTCGACGTCGCCGGGGACGGGGCCGCCGGGCTCGATGCGGCGCGCGGCGGCCGCTACGACGCGGTGCTGCTCGACGTGATGCTGCCGCGGATGTCCGGCTACGACGTGGTCCGGCGGCTCCGCCAGGAGGACAACTGGGTGCCGGTGATGATGCTGTCGGCCAAGGACGGTCCCCACGACCAGGCCGACGGGCTCGACTACGGTGCCGACGACTACCTCACCAAGCCGTTCTCCTACGTCGTGCTGGTGGCCCGGCTGCGCGCCCTGCTGCGGCGACGCGGCGAGGCGCGCCCCGTCGTACTCACTGCCGGGGACGTCGCGCTGGACCCGGCCACCCGCGAGGTGACGCTGGCGGGCGCGCCGGTGGCGCTGACGCCACGGGAGCACGCCGTGCTGGAGTACCTGCTGCGCCACCCCGACCGCGTCGTCACCAAGCTCGAGCTGCTCGACCACGTCTGGGACGTCGACGCGGAGGACCCGAACGTGGTCGAGGTCTACGTCGGCTACCTGCGGCGCAAGCTCGGCCGCGACGCCGTGCGCACCGTGCGCGGCGCTGGCTACCGGATCGGCGGGTGAGGCGTGCGGTTGTCGCGGCGGCTGAGCCTGCGCGCCCGGCTGCTGACGATCGGCGTCCTCGGGGTGGCGGTCGCGCTGGCCGTGGGCGGCGGGGTGCTCTACGGCGTGCTCCGCTTCGTCGGCCTGCACACCCTCGACCGCAGCGCCGCGGCGACCGCCACCGATGTCGTCTCGCTGGTGCGCAGCAACCGGCTGCCCGACCCCATCCCGGTGACCGGCGCCCAGATCGTGCAGGTGGTCGACGCCCGTGACCGGGTGCTCAGCGCCTCGCTCAACGCCGACCGGCTCACGGCGCTGCTGAGCCGGGCCGAGGTCCGCAGGGCGCTGCGCTCTCCGGTGGACGTCTCGGGGTCGCGCAACGGACTCGCCTCGCGGCTGCGCGTGACCGCGACCCGGGCACCGCGCCACGAGTTCGTGCTGGTCGCCCAGCAGCTCGACCAGCTCGAGCGCAGCGCCCGGGTGCTGCGCCGGGCGCTGCTGGTCACCTACCCGGTGCTGCTCCTGGTGCTCGGGCTGATCGCCTGGCGGGTCGTCGGCGCGACCCTGCGGCCGGTGGAGGTGCTGCGCGCCGGCGCCGAGCGGATCTCCGGGTCGGGTCGGGACGAGCGGCTCCCCGTGCCCGACACCGACGACGAGATCGGCGCTTTGGCGCGGACGCTGAACTCCATGCTCGACCGGCTGGCGTCCTCCCGGGAGCGACAGCGCGCGTTCGTCGCCGACGTCGCCCACGAGCTGCGCAGTCCGCTCGCCTCGATGCGCACCCAGCTGGAGGTCGCCCAGCAGCTCGGCGAGGGCGGCGAGCTCGCGGACGGGATGCATGCCGAGACCGTCCGGCTGGGCACGCTCGTCGAGGACCTGCTGGTGCTCGCCCGGCTCGACGCGGACACGGCTCCGCTGTCGCCGTCGGAGCCGGTCGCGATCGCCCCGCTGCTCGCCGCAGCGGCCCGGAGGCACGACGACGGCCGCCTGGCCGTCCTCCCGGTCGAGCCCACCGACCTCCACCTCCTCGGCGACCGCGACGAGCTCGTCCGGGTGCTGGCCAACCTGCTCGACAACGCCCTGCGGCACGCGGATGCGCGGGTGCAGCTGACCGCCGAGCGCCGGGGCGGCCGGGTCGTCCTGGTCGTCGACGACGACGGTCCCGGCGTGGCCCCGGCCGACCGGGAGCGCGTGCTCGAGCGGTTCACCCGGCTCGACGAGGCCCGCGACCGGGATGCCGGGGGCAGCGGGCTGGGGCTGGCGATCGTGCATGAGCTGGTCAGCAGGCGCGGCGGCCGCCTGGTCCTGGCCGACTCACCGCTGGGTGGTCTCCGGGTCGAGGTGCTCCTCCCGACCGCGTGAGCGGGCCGGTGCCGACCGTCCGTGTAGGTTCGCCCCGATGTCGATCAGCCTGATCACGCCCGACACCGGGGCCGACGAGGAGCGCCGCAGCCGGCTGCGCCGGATGAAGGCGGTCGCGCTCGGACTCCTCGTGCTCGCGGCCGTCGTCTACGCCGTCACGCTCGGCGACGACGGCTTCCTCGGCTTCGTCAACGCCGGCGCGGAGGCCTCGATGGTGGGCGCGATGGCCGACTGGTTCGCGGTCACGGCGCTCTTCCGGCACCCGCTCGGGCTGCCGATCCCGCACACGGCCCTGGTGCCGAAGCGCAAGGACTACTTCGCGCAGTCACTGGAGGACTTCTTCGCGGAGAACTTCCTCCAGGAGCAGGTGGTCAGGGAGCGCCTTGCCGCGGCTGACGTCGTACGACGGCTCGGGGGCTGGCTCGCCGACCCCGACAGCGCCCGCCGCGTCGTCGCCGAGGGCTGCTCGCTCGCGACCATCGGACTGCGCCGGATCCGCGACGAGGACGTTGCAGCCATGGTCCAGGACGTGGTGGTGCCACGCTTCCTCGAGGAGCCGATCAGCCCGGTCGCGGGCAGTCTGCTCGCCGAGATCGTCGCCGACGACGCCCACCACGGGCTCGTCGATCTGGCGCTGGAGGAGCTGCACCGCTGGCTGGAGCACAACGAGGAGACCTTCGTCGAGGTGCTGGGGGAGCGGGCCCCCTGGTGGACACCACCGCGGCTCAACGACGCGGTGACCGGCCGGTTGCACCGGGAGGCCGTGCGGTGGGTGGCCGACATCCGTGACGACCCGCGGCACGACGCGCGTGCCGCCTTCGACAGCATGCTGCGCCAGCTGGCCGACGACCTGCTCCACGACCCGGCCACGCAGGCGCGGGCGGAGGCGCTCAAGGAGCGGGTGCTCGCACATGCGCAGGTGGTCGCGGCCGGCATCGCGCTGTGGACCGCCTTCAAGCGCGCGCTGGCCGAGGCGCTCGACGACCCGGACGGCCCGCTGCGGGCGCGTGCGGTGGCCGAGCTGACCACGTTCGGCGAGCGCGCCGCGCAGGACCCCGCGCTTCGCGGCCGGCTGGAGGGGTGGGCCAGCGACTTCGCGGTCTTCGCCGTCGGCCGGTACGGCGACGAGCTGACCGCGGTGATCAGCCACACGATCGGCCGCTGGGACGGACGCGAGGCGGCCCGGAAGATCGAGCTGCACGTCGGCCGCGACCTGCAGTTCATCCGGATCAACGGCACCGTCGTCGGGGGGCTGGTGGGCGTGGTGATCCATGCCGCCAGCGTGCTGGGCCACTGATCAGCCGACCTGCGCCTCCGCGTTGCCGAGCCGGACGAGGTCACCCCGGGCGAGCTGCCGGCCGCGCCGGGCCTCCGGCTCACCGTTCACCGTGACCAGCCCGTCGGCGAGCAGGGCCTTGGCGTCGGCGCCTGAGTCGACCAGGTTGGCCAGCTTGAGGAACTGGCCGAGCCGGATCGACTCGTCTCGGATGGGCACGACGTCCACGTCGGTCATCGTCGCATGCAGAGCCGTCTCCGCGGTCAGGCGGTGTGCGCGCGGGGCGGCCGCGGGTGGATGTAGAGATCCTGGCGGTCGCGGCGGGAGACGTCGTGGTGCTCGGGCAGCGGCAGCTCGTAGTGCACCGGCAGCGCGTGGTCGCCGAGCTGCCGGTCGGCGTTGTAGACGGTCTTGAACTTCCAGAGCATCCGCGCGAAGTTCGTCTGCCCGTGCGCCAGGTGGCGGGCGACCACCTTGCTGGTCTTGAGGAGGGCCGCTGCGCCGAGGTGCTTGCGGTTGATGATCGCCTGGGTGCGCACCAGCTCCTGGTAGAACTCCGGCAGCGGCAGCGTGGTCGGCAGCACTGCGTGCTGGATGTCGAACAGCCGGTAGTCCAGCGTGGTCAGCTTGCGGGCCTCGGTGTGCCAGATCTCGGTGCCGGGGTACGGCGTCATCACGGTCAGGTGCACGATCTCGGGGACCGAGAGGGCCCACTCCCGGACGAGCTGGAACTGCTTGCGGTCCCAGCGGGGGTCGACGATCAGGTTGATCGCGACGGTGAGCCCGATCCTCCGCGCCACCTCGAGGGCCTTGATGTTGTCGTCGGGGCTGACCCGCTTGCGGAAGAGGTCCAGCCCCTCGGCATCGAGGGCCTCCATGCCGAGGAACATGTAGTTGAGCCCCAGCCGCCGCCAGCGCTCGAAGACGTCGGTGTGTCGGAGCAGCACGTCCGCACGGGTCTCGAGGTAGTACTGCTTGCGGACGCCGCGCCGCTCCAACTCGGCCGCGATCGCGTCGCCGTGGTCGGGCTTGATGAAGGCGACGTCGTCGACGATGAAGACGCCCGGCTCCGCGATCGAGGCGATGTCCTCGGCCGCGGCCTCGGGCGACATCTTGCGGTAGCTCCGGCCGTAGAACGTCCACGCCGAGCAGAAGGAGCAGTCCCAGGGGCAGCCTCGGGTGAACTCGACGGAGGCGGCCGGGTCGAGCACGCCGATGAAGTACTTGTTGCGGCGGGTCAGCAGGTCGCGGGCCGGCAGCGGACGGTCGATCGAGTCGAGCAGCTGCGGCGTCGGTCCGGTGCCGTCGAGGGTGACCGCGCCGGGCGACTCGGAGGCGGCCCCGTCCGGAAGCCGGGAGAGCAGCTCGGTCGCCCCGACCTCGCCCTCGCCGCGCACGACCGCGTCGATCGCCCCGTCGGCCTGGGCGAGGACGTGCGGACCGATGAAGGACACCGAGTGGCCGCCGACGAAGACATGGGTGCCGGGCGCCCGCTGCTTGATCTCCTTGGCGAGGTCGATGACCTCAGGCACGTTGGCCAGGTAGTTCAGGCCGAAGCCGACCGCCTCCGGACGGAACGTGCCCAGCTCGCGGCCGAGCTCGTCGTGGGTGTGGGTCTGCAGGTCGACGATGCGCACG
The DNA here is from genome assembly GCA_025980475.1 of Nocardioidaceae bacterium. Classification (GTDB taxonomy): domain Bacteria; phylum Actinomycetota; class Actinomycetes; order Propionibacteriales; family Nocardioidaceae; genus Marmoricola. Next base: position 5,654 of record JAICXL010000078.1, read on the forward strand.
TCGTGCCCCGCGTCGCGCACCGCGGCGGCGACGCGTTCGAGCCCCAGGGGTTCCAGGCGCAGGAAGAGCTCGGAGTAGAGCAGGGCACTGGGGTGGACCAAGAGGACGCGCAAGGTTCTCCTCCGTCGGAGACATCGGCTTGTGGCCGCCGTACCCGACCCGGGGAGGCCTCACACGGAGAGGCGCCCGCGGGCGATCAGCGCACGCCGAGCAGGTCCACGACGAAGATCAGCGTCTCGCCGGGCTTGATCACGCCGCCGGCCCCGCGGTCGCCGTAGCCGAGGTGCGGCGGGATGACCAGCTGGCGGCGGCCACCGACCCTCATGCCCTGCACGCCCTGGTCCCAGCCGGAGATCACCTGGCCGACACCGACGCGGAAGGCGAGGGGCTCGCCGCGGTTGTAGGACGCGTCGAACTCCTCGCCGGTCGAGTGCGCGACGCCGACGTAGTGCACCGACACCGTCTTGCCTGCGGTCGCTTCGGGCCCGTCGCCCTCGGTGAGGTCGGTGACCTCGAGGTCGGCCGGTGGCGGGCCGTCGGGGAAGGCGATCTCGGGCTTCTCGGCTGTCACGTGCGCTCCTTCGGTCGGGAGCCGCCCACGATATCGCTCAGGTCTGACGCACGTAGGAGTCGAGCTGGTCGCGCTCGAACTCGATCTGGTCGATGTGCGCCTTGACCACGTCGCCGATGCTGACGATGCCGACCAACCGGCCGTCGTCGACGATCGGCACGTGCCGGAAGCGGCGTTGGGTCATCACCGAGCGGACGGCGTCGAGCGGGTCGGTGGAGGCCGCTGTGTGCACGGCGGCGGTCATGATGTCGCGGACCGGCGAACCGAGCGCCTCCTCATGGCCGTGGAGGCGGCGGACGACGTCGCGCTCGCTGACGATGCCCTCGACGGTGGTGCCGTCGCTGCTCACCACCACCGCGCCGATGTTGTGCTCGGCGAGGAGCGCGAGGAGATCCCGCACGGTCGCGTCCGGCCCGATCGTGACCACCTTCTGGTCGGGCTTGCGCCCGATGACCTCACTGATCTTCATGACCGTCCTCCCGATGCTGCCCGCTGTGGTTTCGAATGTAGTGCCGCGGGCGGGCAGAGCACAGCCCCGTGTCCGATCCTCAGTCGTCGAGGCCGTCATCGGGCACCGGGGCGGTCCGGCGATGCGCGGCAAGGTCGTGCACGGACCCGACGCGGCGGTCGGTGGTGTCGTCGGGGAGCGCCCCCAGGAAGGCCAGCGCCTGGTCGTGCAGCTTGCCGTTGCTCGCCAGGGCGTTGCGGCCCTCGGGTCCGGGCTCGCCCTCCAGCGAGGTGAAGATGCCGCCGGCCTCGCGGACGATCACGTCGAGTGCGGCCATGTCGTAGAGCTCGAGCTCGGGCTCCGCGGCGATGTCCACGGCCCCCTCGGCGACGAGCATGTAGGACCAGAAGTCGCCGTACGCCCTGGTGCGCCAGCACCGCCGGGAGAGGGCCAGGAAGTCCTCGAGCCGGTCGCGCTCCTCCCAGCCGCCGAGGGAGGAGTAGGCGAAGGACGCGTCCTCGAGCCGCGAGACGTCGGAGACCTGGCAGGGTGCTGCGCGCAGCAGCGACTTGCCGGTCCAGGCGCCGCCGTCCTTCATCGCCCACCAACGCCGGTTGAGCTGCGGCGCGGAGACGACCCCGACGACCACCGCGTCGTCGACCATCAGGGCGATCAGCGTGGCCCACACCGGCACTCCGCGGACGAAGTTCTTGGTGCCGTCGATCGGGTCGACCACCCAGCGACGCTGGCTGTGGCCGGCCGACCCCTGCTCCTCTCCGAGGACGGCGTCGCGGGGTCGCGCGCGAGAGAGGGTGCGCCGGATGCCCTCCTCGACGGCGTTGTCGGCGTCGGTGACCGGAGTCAGGTCCGGCTTGGTCATCACGTGCAGGTCGAGGGCCTTGAAGCGCGACGAGGTGGTGGAGTCGGCGTCGTCGGCGAGGACGTGCGCGAGCCGCAGGTCGTCGGTGAAGTCGGAGGCCATGCCCACAGGCTATGCGCCCGGGGACTCGGGGGAGGCGATGCGCGGGTTGTCCCGGGTGTCCTCGCGGCTGGCGAGCAATCGGCGGAAGGACTGCACCCGGTCGACCAGCCCGGGTGGCGCGTCGTCGAGACCGCACTCCTGCGCGCCGTCGCCGTGGGTGCATCCCCGCGGGCACTGCTCGGTCAGCCCATGGAGGTCGGGGAAGGCCCTGATCAGGTGGTCCGGATCGACGTGCGCCAGGCCGAAGGACCGGATGCCCGGGGTGTCCACGATCCAGCCCCCGCCCGGCAGCGCCAGCATGAGCGCGCTGGTCGAGGTGTGCCGTCCACGGCCGGTGACGGTGTTGACCCGCCCGGTCTCGCGGCCGGCGTCGGGCACCAGCACGTTGACCAGGGTCGACTTGCCGACCCCGCTGTGCCCGAGGAGCACGCTGGTGCGGCCGACCAGCCGCTCACGGATCACGTCGACGTCTGCCGGGTGGTCGGGGGCGATGCTGGTCACGACGTAGGCCACGCCGAGGGGCCGATAGGCGCGCAGCAACGTCTCCGCGCTGGCGAGATCGGCCTTGGTCAGGCACAGCAGCGGGTCCATCCGGGCGTCGTAGGCCGCCACCAGGGCTCGGTCGATCAACCGCGGCCGCGGCTCGGGGTCGGCCAGGGCGGTGACGATCACCAGCTGGTCGGCGTTGGCGACGACGACGCGCTCGACGGGATCGTCGTCGTCGGCGGTGCGCCGCAGCACCGTCGTCCGCTCGCGGACCTCGACGATGCGGGCCAGGCTGCCCTCGGAGCCGCTGGTGTCGCCGACCACGCGCACCCGGTCGCCGACCACGACACCCTTGCGACCGATCGCCCGTGACTTCATGGCGGTCACGACGGCGTTCCCGTCGCCACGCGTGCAGGTGTAGCGGCCGCGGTCCACGGTGACCACCACGGCGTCGACGGCGTCGGTGTAGGTCGGCCGCTCCTTGGTGCGCGGCCGGGTGTGTCTCCGCGGGCGCTCGTAGCTCTCCGGGTCGTGCTCGTCGTAGCGTCCGGTCACGGCGCGAACAACCCCGCCCAGGCGTCGGCGAAGCCGGGAAACGTCTTGCCCGTCGTGGCGATGTCCTCCACCTCGACACCGGGCACGGCCGAGCCCACGACCACCGCGGCGTGCGCCATCCGGTGGTCGGCGTAGGTGCGGAATCGACCGCCATGCAACGGCGCGGGCCGGATCGACAGGCCGTCGGGGTGCTCGGTCACGTCCGCGCCGAGGCCGCGCAGCTCGATCGCGAGCGCAGCGAGCCGGTCGGTCTCGTGGCCGCGGATGTGGCCGATGCCGGTCAGGTGCGACGGCGAGTCGGCCAGCGCGCACAGGGCCGCCAGCGCCGGCACCAGCTCGCCCACGTCGTGCAGGTCGGCCTGCAGGCCGCTGATCGCACCGGTTCCGTGGACGGTGAGGCCGTGGTCGTGCAGGTCCACGTCGGCGCCGATCTGGACCAGCAGGTCGCGCAGCCGGTCACCGGCCTGGGTCGTGCGGCGGGGCCAGCCAGGCACCGTCACCTGCCCCCCGCTGGTCAGCGCCAGCATGAGGAACGGCGCGGCGTTGGACAGGTCCGGCTCGATCGTGGTGTCGACCGCGCGCACCGGCCCCGGACGCACCCGCCAGCGGTTGGCGTCGTGGTCGTCGACCTCCACGCCGCGCTCCCGGAGGCACGCGACGGTCATCTCGACGTGGGGGAGCGACGGGACCGGCTTGCCGTCGTGGCGGACGTCGACCCCTTCGTCGTACCTCGCGCCCGCCAGGAGCAGCGCCGAGATGAACTGGCTGGATGCCGAGGCGTCGATGGTGACGGCACCACCGCGGACCGTGCCGCTGCCACGCACGGTGAAGGGCAGCGTGCCCCGGTGGTCGTCGTCGATGTCGACACCCAGCTGCCGCAGGCCGGCGATCACCTCGGCCATCGGCCGGGTGCGGGCGTGCGGGTCACCGTCGAAGGCGACCGGGCCGCGGGCCAGTGCGGCGACCGGGGGCACGAAGCGCATCACGGTGCCGGCCAGCCCGCAGTCGACGTCGACCCCACCGGCGATCCGGCCTGGGACGACGGTCCAGTCCGCACCGCTGGTGTCGACGACCGAGCCGAGAGCGGTCAGGGCAGCGGCCATCAGCTCGGTGTCGCGTGAGCGCAGGGCCCGGCGTACGACGCCCTCGCGCTCGGCCAGCGCTGCCAGCACCAGCGCACGGTTGGTCAGCGACTTCGACCCGGGGAGCCGGATGGTCCCCCGCACGGGTGCGAGCGCTACCGGCGCGCACCAGAGGGGGGCGTCGTCGGCGGCTCGGGTGCTCACGGCCGAAGGCTACCGGCGCCTGCCGCGGCCGGGCCGGCCCTTCCGGACCGGGTCGATCGTGCGGCCGTCTCAGAGGGCCTTGGTGGCGAGCCTGCCCTGCAGCCGGGCGGCCTTGCGCATGTGGCGTGCCTCGCGACGGGCGTCCGAGGCGGCGTGCCTCGCCCGCCAGGCCACCCCGGGCTTGCCGTTGGTGTCGACCGCTGCGAGGAGCAGTCCGCCCATCATCGAGACGTTCTTGAAGAAGTGCATCTTCTGCTGCGTCCGCGTCGCCGGGTCGCTCTCCTCCCAGAAGAGGTGCCCGGCCGCGGTCGTCGGCACGAGGCTGGCGGCCAGCAGGGCGGCGGAGGCGCGGGGGAGCTTGCCGGTCGCGAGCCCGGCGGCGCCGATCAGCTGAGCGGCGGCGTTGAGGCGCACCAGCGAGCGTGGGTCGGTGGGCACCGGGACCGTGCCCGAGACCTTGTCGAGGGTCGGCGCGAGCCGGTCGGTGACCTTCTTGGCCCGCTCGGCGTGCACGTCGGCGTTCTTGAGGGCGTTGACCCCGCCCACGACGAACATGGACGCGATCATCGGGCGGGCGATCAGCCGGGTGACAGTCATGCCCCCTTCTTACCCCATGCCCGGATGCTCAACCACGGCCACCGGGGCCGCCGGCGGGCAGCCCCTGGCTGCCCTTGTTGGAGAGCATGAAGGAGTTGTTGGAGGGGTTCGGGTCGTCGTAGGTCTTGCTGCCGTCCGTGGCTGGGCTCGCCTTCATCGACACCCGCAGCGATTGCAGCGGCCTGTTGAACACCCAGGCCATCTGCCCGGTCTGAGGGGTGACGACGCAGGTCACCGTCGCGCGGTGGACCGTGCAGCCGCGAAGGCCGCCGACGTCGAGACGGACGGTGGCGTTGGACTCGACGGTCAGCCGGACCGTGGCTCCCGTGGGGATGCCCGCGACCCGGACCAGGAACCCGCTCGTCCCGGCCGCGTCACTGACCAGGGCGCCCAAGGAGGTCGCCCCGAGCGGGTCGGACACCTGGAGGGCGACGTCCGCGCTGGCCGGTGGTGGCGGGGCCGGGGCCGAGGGTGAGCCGGTCGGCCTCGGCGTCCCCGGAGCACCAGGGCCCGTGCTGGGGCCGGTGCCCCGGCCGGTGTCCGGGGCGTGGGTCGTCGGCGCCGTCGTCGGGCCTGGGGTCGTCGGTCCGGAGACCTGCCGGGTGACCCGAGCTGCTGACGGGGTGGCGGTCGCCGTGCCCTTCGCCCGGGCCGGAGCGGTCGTGGGCGTGCCGCGGGGAGAGACCAGTGCGACTGGGTGCGCGCCGGTGGTCCGGGTGGCCGCCGGGCGCTGGGGCTGGACCCGGTGGACTGCCCTCCGGTGCGCCGGCGAGATCGGTGCGGGTGCGTCGGAGGGCCGCCCCGAAAGGGCGGGGTCGGAGACCGCGAGCGTGCCGTGCCCCGGATGGTGCTGCATGACCAGGAAGCCGGTGGTTGCCACCGCGGCCAGGCCGGCCGTCGCGCCCACCGCGATCGCGGCCTGGCTGTTGCCGACGACGAGGTCGCGGGCCCGGGCGAGCAACGCGCCCAGCCCCACCAGCCCGGTGGCGCCGACAGCTCCACCGGCGAGGTAGGCGGCGGCTGCACCACCGAGGACGAGCGGGCCGATGACGGCGGCGAGCGAGGTGTTGAGCTCGGCGAGCTCGAGGTAGATCGCCGTGCAGCGGCGGCACTCGTCCAGGTGGCGCTCGACCTTGTCGTGGTCGCGCCGGGAGAGCCCCTTGCGGACGTAGGCGCCGATCTTGTCGTGCGTCCAGCGGCAGTTGTCCTCGACGAGGTCTGCGGTGTGCATCTGCAGGAAGGCCTGGCGCAGCCCTTCGCGGGCGCGGTAGGCCAGCGCGGACACGGAGTTGGCGCTCATCCCGAGCAGCGGGGCGACCTCCGCGGGCTTCTGCCCCTCGACCTCGAGGTGCCACAGCACCATCTGCCACCGCTCAGGGAGCGACGCGAACGCCCGCGCCGCTGCGCCCCCCTCGAAGCCGGTGATCACGGTGTCCCTGAAGGGCACGCCGGGGTCGTAGGGGGTCAGGTCGTCGGTGGGCGTGGCTCGGCGGGTGCTGCGGATCTTGTCCACGTGCAGGCGTCGGACCGCCGTCAGCAGGTAGGCCCGGAAGGCGATGTCCGGACCGCCGCCGCCGAGCAGCACGTTGAGTACCTTGACGAACGCCTCGGAGACCAGGTCGTCTGCGTCGGCAGCTCCGGCGAGAGTGCGCGCCAGCCGCGTGGCGGCGTCCACGTGCCGGGAGAACAGCTCACCGTAGGCGTCGACGTCCCCGCCGCGAACGCGCGAGATCAGCTCGGCGTCGTTCGCGCCACTGGGACGCTCGGTCTCGCTCATGGTCAACTCAACGGAACTGCTCGGGTGAAGTGACGTCAATCTACTCGTGCACGGTGCGTCGCTGCAGGTCAACGATCAATTCCCCGGCAGGGCGAAAAACTTCTGCCGAAACAGCGTCATAGGAGGCGGATCCCGCCGTTTCGTCCTCGGAGGTCGCGCCGTGGAGGGCGCGACGTCCCACGCGGAAGGAGACGGTGGGTGGGCATCTTCGCGACGTTGGCGCGCAAGGGCACTCCTGCCGAAGCCGGGCGAGGGCAGGCGCTGCCGCCAGGCGTCCTGGAGGGGTTGCCAGGACGCTTCGAGGCGGCGGGGGAGGCCCTCGTCTCCGGCTGCGCGGTGGAGCCGGCCTGTGCCCTGGTGGGGCGCGACCTGGCCCGCGACGGTGTCGACCTGGGTGAGGCACTGAGCGGGCTGAGGGTCACCTACGCCATGGTCGCCGGCCGGCCACCCGCGCTGGCGGCGGTGGAGGCGCTGGCGCTCGCGTGGAGCGAGGAGACCCTCGGCTACGTCCACCAGCTCTCCTGCGAGGACCCGATGACCGGGCTGGCCAGCCTGGCGCACCTTCGGGCCCGGCTGTCGGAGGTCTACCGGGAGGCCGACCAGCGGGGGTCCTCGGTGTCGGCGACGCACGCGCTCGTCGTCGTCGAGCTGCCGCTGCTTGCGGGCGTCGAGGGCCGTGAGGGCCGGTTCGGTCGGGCGCTGTGGCAGGTGCGGGTCGCCGAGACGGTGCGGCTGGTCTTCCCGGGCAGCGAGACGATCGGCCAGGTCGGGGTGTCTCGGTTGATCGTCGTCGGCGAGCGCACCGAGCTGCTGGGCCGCAAGGTGGTTGCACTGAGCGGCCTGCTGGAGGGGCTCGGCGGACCGGTGCGGGGGGCGCAGGTCTGGATCGAGGGATTGCCGGGAGGCAACGACGCAGCCGCGTCGCTGCTCGACGAGCTGGCCCGCCTCTGAGTCGTGGGGGGCCCCCCCCGGGGGGGGGGGGGCCCGGGCCGGCCCCCCGCCCCGGGGGGGGGGGGGGGGGGGGGCGGGGCCGGGGGCGGGAGGCGGAT
>JAICXL010000093.1 GCA_025980475.1 Nocardioidaceae bacterium
CGTCGCCGACCATCGGCCGGCCGGAGGCCGACCACTCCAGCATGCCGCCCGCGAGGTTCAGCGCCTCGAACCCCTTCTCGCGCAGGAACGCCGTGGCCTGGGCCGAGCGGCCGCCGACCTTGCACACGACCAGCAGCTGACCAGAGGCCGGCAGCTCACCGAGGCGTTGCGGCAGGTCGTGGAGGGGGACGTGCAAGGCGTTCTCGATGTGGCCGTGCTGCCATTCCACCGGCTCGCGGACGTCGAGCACGGTCGCGGTGGGCGGCAGCGGGTCCGGGATGTCGGAGACGGAGACGGTGGGGACCGGCAGCATGCCTGCCACGGTAGCGGGACGATCGACGGCGGCGTTACTTCAGCAGGCGGGAGAGTCTCCGGTCGGCCAGCGGCCTGCCGCCTGTCTGGCAGGTGGGGCAGTACTGCAGGCTGGAGTCGGCGAAGCTCACCTCGCGGACGGTGTCGCCGCAGACCGGGCATGTCTCGCCGGTGCGCCCGTGCACGGCCATGTTGCTCTTCTTCTCGCCCTTCAGCTCGCTGGCGGCCAGGCCCGTCGATCGGCGGACGGCGTCACCCAGCCGCGTGCGGATCGCGCCGTGGAGCCGCTGCATCTCGTCGTCGGTGAGGCTGTCGGCCGGCTTGAAGGGCGACATCCGGGCGGCGTGCAGCACCTCGTCGGAGTAGGCGTTGCCGATGCCCGCGATGTTGGCCTGGTTGCGGAGCACCCCCTTGACCTGTGACCGCCCGGAGCGCCGCAGGATCCCGGAGAGCACATCGACGGTGAACTCCTCCGCGAGCGGGTCGGGACCGAGCCGGGCGATGCCCGGGACGTCGCCAGGGTCGCGGACGACGTAGATCGCGAGGCTCTTGCGGGTGCCGGCCTCGGTGACGTCGAGAGCGGCACCGTTGTCGAGCGCGACGCGGGCGGCGAGTGGCGACTTGCTGCTCGGCCTGGCCGGGGGTGTCGGCACCTCGTCGCGCCAGCGAACCCAGCCGGCCTTGGCCAGGTGCAGCACGAGGTGGGTGCCGCCGGCGTCGATGTCGAGGAACTTGCCGTGCCGGGTCACCCCGTCGACCAGGGCACCGGTGAGCGCGGAGACGGGCGGGTCGAAGGTCTTCAGCGAGCTGAATGCGGCGATGTCGACGCGCACGATGGCACGGTCGGTCAGCCGGCCGGCCAGGTCGCGGGCCAGCGCCTCCACCTCGGGCAGCTCGGGCACGCCCCAAAACTATCCGCTGACTCGCCTGACAGCACGATCGACCGGCGGCACAATCGAGGGGTGACCGCCGTCGCGCCCCTTCCCCAGGACGCCGAGTTCTTCCTCGACGCCCGCGGCGAGGCTAGGGCGCTGCGGGTCCGGTGGCACCAGGACGCAGACGTCGTGGTGCTGTCGATGTGGCGCGGCGGCCAGTGCGTGTCCACCTTCAGGCTGGCGATCGACGAGGTCCCGGACCTGATCGCTTCGCTGCGGGCCGGCCTGGCCCAGGCCTACGCCGGGGTACGTCGCTAGCCGGCGCTACGGCTCGCTAGACAAATCTAGGAGTCGCACTAGACGCACCGATAGAGTCCGATCATGGACCCGATCCGGAACCCCTACGCCCCTGGTGCGGGGCAGCGACCCCCCGAGCTCGCCGGCCGCGACCGGGAGCTGCGCCAGTTCGAGGTGACCCTCGAACGCGTGGCGGCCGGCCGACCCGACCGCAGCATGGTTCTCTCCGGCCTGCGTGGCGTCGGCAAGACGGTGCTGCTCAACGCGTTGCGCAGCCAGGCCGTCAACCGGGCCTGGGGCACCGGCAAGATCGAGGCGCGGCCGGACCAGTCCGTGCGGCTGCCCGTGGCGCAGGCGGTGCACGCCGCGGCGCGCGAGCTCGGTCACCGGCACCGCGACCCCGATGCGGTGGACCGGGTGGCCGCCGTGGTCAAGGCGTTCGCCCTGCGCACCGGGCAGCAGGACCGCAAGGGCAGCCCGTGGCGCCCTCCGGTCGACGTCGCTGCGGCGCGGGGCCGCGCCGACTCGGGCGACCTCGAGCTCGACCTGGTGGAGCTCTTCACCGACGTGGCCGCGCTCGCCGGCGACCTCAACGTCGGCGTGGCGCTCTTCGTCGACGAGATGCAGGACGTGACCACCGGCGAGCTGGCCGCGCTGTGCGGGGCCTGCCACGAGATCAGCCAGCAGTCCGCGCCGCTGATCGTCGTCGGCGCCGGGTTGCCGCACCTTCCGGTCGCCCTCGCGACGTCGAAGTCCTATGCGGAGCGGCTCTTCCGCTACGTCGTGGTCGACCGGCTGCCCCGGGCGATGGCCGAGCGGGCCTGGACGCTGCCCGCAGCGACCGAGGACGTCACCTTCGAGCCCGAGGCCCTGGCAGCCCTCTACCAGCTGACCGACGGATACCCCTACTTCGTCCAGGCCTACGGCAAGGTCACCTGGGACGTCGCGGTTGCCACGCCGGTCCGTCGGGAGGATGTCGAGCAGGCGGCCCCCGAAGCAGAGGCCGAGCTCGCGGTCGGGTTCTTCGGTGCGCGCTACGACCGGGCCACCCCGGCCGAGCGCGACTACATGCTCGCCATGGCCGATCTGGGGGAGAGCGCCGCTGACCGGGCCGTCAGCACCGCGGAGATCGCCAGGCACCTCGGCCGCCGCCCCCAGTCGCTGAGCCCGGCCCGCGACGGGCTGATCAAGAAGGGCCTCGTCTACTCCGGCGAGCGCGGCTCGGTGGCCTTCACGGTCCCGCACTTCGGCCGGTTCCTGCGCACTGCCCGCTGAGCTGCTCCTGGGGCGGTGACAGGATGGCGACCATGGAGTCCCGCCCCCAGGTGGTGGCGCACCGAGGAGCCAGCGCGAAGGTCGCCGAGCACACCCTCCAGGCCTTTGTCGCCGCCCTCGACGAGGGCGCCGAGGCGCTCGAGTGCGACGTGCGGTTGACCGCCGACGGTCACCTGGTCTGCGTGCACGACCGCGACCTGCGCCGCACGGCCCAGCGCCGCGGGGTCGTCTCTACGATGGAGCTGGCGCAGCTGGAGGAGCTCGACTTCGCCAGCTGGAAGAACCCCTGGGCCGACCTCGACGACGAGGCGCCCGACGCCGACCCCGAGCGGGGCAAGGTGCTGACCATGCGGCGGTTGCTCGAGACCGCGCGCGACTACGCCCGGCCCGTGGAGCTGGCGATCGAGACCAAGCACCCCACCCGCTATGCCGGTCTGGTCGAGCGGCGGCTCGTGCAGCTGCTCGACGAGTTCGACTGGGCCGGCCCACGGTCACCCGTCCGGGTGATGAGCTTCTCCTGGGTCGCGCTGCGCCGGATCCGCCGGCTCACCCCCCACCTCCCACTGGTCTTCCTGATGGACGGTCCCACCCAGTGGCTCCGGTCCCGGCCGATCTCGGAGCCGGACTGGATCGCCGGGCCGGGCATGGCGCTGGTCCGGGAGCATCCCGAGCTCGTCCGGAGGATCTCGATGGCCGGGTCGCGCGTGCACGTGTGGACGGTCAACGAGCCGACCGACATCGACCTCTGCGTCGACCTGGGGGCGGAGGCCTTGATCACAGACCGTCCCGGGCCCACGCTGCGCTACCTCGAGCAGGGCACCGGGCGCGTTTGACCCTCCCGCGGACGGGGCAGACTTGCTCCCGACACCACACCCCTCCCAGGAGAAGGACATGACGCTCAAGACCTCGGGCGCAGCGATGTCCCTCGTGCTTCCCTTCACACCTGCCAGCGCATCGGTGGCCAGGCGCGAGCTCGGCGACTGGCTCGGACAGCTCCCCGAGTGCGACGACGACGATGCGAAGGACTGCGCCCTCGTGGTCTCCGAGCTCGTGGGCAACGCCGTCCGCCACGCTCAGCCGCTCGCCAACGGCACCATGGAAGTGTCCTGGCGCAAGCGGGCCGACGGTGTGGACATCGCCGTCACCGACGGCGGCGGCAACACCCGCCCGCGCAAGCTCGAGCCCGAGGTGTTCGCGCTGACGGGCCGCGGCCTGACCATCGTCGACACGCTCTCCGGCCGCTGGTGGGTGGAGAGCTCACGGGCGCGCACGACGGTGCACGCGCTCATGGTCGGCTGCTGACAGCCGGCCAGGCGAGCCGGGGTTTGACCTTCCGGGTGTGCCGCCGCATCCTTTGAGGTGCGGAGGACGGCTCTGAACCCACGACGAAGGGCAGGCCATGAGCCTCACCGCCCGTCTCGCAGCAGCCCTGCTGCTGTCCGGACTGCTCGCCGCCGGCCTCGCGCTCGGGAGCGGCACCGCCATCGGGGCCAGGCCGCCCCATCAGACGACGCCCGCCGGGCAGACCGAGACCCTTTCGCCGACGGCCGACACCGAGACCGACGGAGCCGCCCCGTCGGCCAACTTCGGCGCCGCGGCGCTCCTCGGCGTCGACGGTTCTCCGGTCCGCCGGGCATGGTTCCAGTTCGACCTCCCGGCCGCACCCACCTCCGCGACCCTGCACGTCTTCTCCGGTTCCTCCTCGGCCAGCGGATTCACGGTCAACGCCGCGCCGTCGTCGTGGACCGAGACCGGCCTGACCGCCGGCAACGCACCCGCCCTCGGGGCCCAAGTCGGCTCCCAGACCTCGACCAAGCGGGGATACGCCGTCGTGACGATCGACCCGACCACCCTCGGTGCCGGTGGCAACAGCCTGGTGATCTCGCGCGCCGACCCGGTCAAGGTCTCGTTCTACTCCCGCGAGTCGACCAGACCGCCCACGCTGGTGGTCACCTACGCCGCGACGAGTGCGAGCCCGACGCCCAGCCCGTCGCCCAGCCCGACGCCCAGCCCGACGCCCAGCCCGACGCCGACCCCTACGCCCACGCCGAGCCCCAGCCCGACCGCCCCGTCGGCCGCGACGGTGACCAAGCTCCTGGTCTTCGTCGAGGAGAACCACAGCCTCGACGAGATGAAGGCCGACATGCCCTACACGTTCGGGCTCGCCCAGCAGTTCGGCTACGCCACCGACTGGCAGGCCATCACCCATCCGTCGCTGCCGAACTACCTTGCCATGGCCGGGGGCAGCACCTACGGCGTGACCGACGACAACCCGCCATCATCCCACCCCGTCCCGGAATCCTCGATCTTCGGCCAGGCCCTCGCCGCCGGCAGGACCGCGAAGACCTACGCCGAGTCGATGACATCGAACTGCCAGCAGTCGTCCAGCGGGGACTACGCCGTCAGGCACAATCCCTGGGCCTACTACGTCGACCCGGCCGAGCGAGCCGCGTGCAACGCCGATGACGTGCCGCTGACCGCGTTCGGCGGTGACGTGAGTGCGGGCACGCTCCCGAACCTGGGGTTCGTCATCCCCAACCTGTGCGACGACGCCCACAACTGCTCCCTCGCCACGGCCGACAGCTGGTTCCAGGCCCGGATGACCGACGTCTTCGCCGGCCCCGACTGGCAGAGCGGCCACCTCGCCGTCGTACTCACCGCCGACGAGGACGACTCCACGCAGGCCAACACGGTCCTCACCGTCGTGATCCACCCCAGCCAGAGTGGAGACGTGGTGAGCACGCCGCTCGACCACTACTCGCTCACCCGGCTCGCGGAAGACGTCGTCGGTGCGCCGCACCAGAACGGCGCCGCCAACGCTCCTGACGCCGTCACCGCGTTCGGGCTGCCGGTGGGCTAGCTAGCCTCTGCGGCATGGGAAAGCGATCACGGGTCAAGGCCCGCTCCGTCGAGGTGCCAGCCGGCGAGACCGGGCCCCGGCAGCCCTGCCCGTGCGGGTCGGGCCGGCGCTACAAGGCCTGCCACGGCAGCGCGGCCGGGGCACCCGCGCCCTACACGGCCCGCCCCTTCCAGGGGTTGCCGGGGGAGTGCGACCTCGTCGCGCTGCGCGAGTTCGTGCCGGCCGCGACCTCCACCATCACGCTGGCCGGCTCAGGGCGCGAGGTGCTGGTCGCCTCGTTGCTGCCGGGCGCTGCCCCGGCCTTGGTCCGGGCCGACGGTGCGGTCTGGCTGGGCCTGCAGGTCCAGCACGCGTACGGCGACCCCTCCCGCGACCTGGCCGCCGTGCTGGAGAAGGCGTTGGTCGCCGAGCCGCAGAGCATGGTCGGCCTGGCCGAGGCACCCGGTGCCGGTGCCCGGCTGCAGGACCTCGTGGCCGACGCACCCTTCGAGGTCACGGTGCACGACGGCTTCGACTACTGGGTGAGCGACCTCGAGGACGCCGACGGGTCGATGGCCAGTGCTCTGGAGCAGGCCAACGCCGCGGTCGCCCCGACCCACCGTCTCACCCGCGTCGAAGCCGCCTACTGGACCTCGATCGGCAACCGCGAGTACCTCCGCTGGGTGATGCCCTACGACGAGGACGACCTCCTCGACGCCCTGGCGCGACTGCACGAGGCGGAGCAGGACCGGCTCGTCGCGGGAGCCCGGCTGATCGGCATGTTCCGCGCGCACGGACTGCTCGTCCCCGTGTGGGACGTGCCCGTCGGAACCGGCGGCGCGGCGCTCGACGAGCCGGCGGCCGCCTTCGCGCGCGACCTGGTCCGGGTCCTGGCCGACGAGTCGCCGCTGACCAGCGAGCAGCGGTCGGCCCGCGCGGGGCTGGCGAACCGCCAGCTGACCGTCCGCTGAACGACCTTTACGGAACCAGTGAGACCGTAATCAGGCTCTGCTTTCCACCTGCGGCTGGAGCTCCTTGCGCGCGGTTTGGGCGTGGGTTATGTTGGCGACGCCCGATCGATGTTGTATCCCCCGTCAACACCGGTCGGGCACTTCAATTCCCGGGCGCCGGTCCGCGGCCCGTCATCGAGCGGGGCGGTAGGGCTGCAGGAAGAGCAGCCGCGCCTTCGGGTTCTTGCACCCCACCGCCCCGTCCTGCTTGACGAAGAGCGACTCGGTGTTGTTCGGCGGGTAGACGCGCACGCCGTCCGCCGGCGTCGGGTGGCAGGTGCTGGCGTCGTAGTTGCCCGCCTCCGACTCCTGCAGCGTGGCAGTCGCCCGGTCACCGGGCTGGAGCACGAACGACCTCGCCCGCCGCTTCTGGACGCGCACCGCCGCGGCACCGATCTGGGTGCCGTTGCCCCCGCCGACGAAGGAGACCCCGCCGAAGCCCCCGGTGCGGCACGGCTGGGCACCGGTGTTGGTCAGCACGAGCTGGTAGTAGGTGCTGCCCGCTGCGCCGTCCCCGGCTCCCAGGGAGGCGTCGAGCTGGCCCGTCAGGCACTGACCCGGAGCGGCCGGGGAGGAGCTCGTGCCCGAGCTGGCGTTCGAGCCGCCGCTCGAGCCGCCGTTCGAGCTGCGGTCCGAGGCAGGGGCGGTCGAGGCGTGCACGGTCGACTGGTGCCGCGTGTGGGCGCTGACCGCGCCGGCGCCCTGGGTCGGGGCGGCGTTGCCGCAACCGCTCAGGAGGAGGGCGACACCCACGCCGCCCAGCAGGGCGTGGCTGGTTCGGCCGGTGAGCTTGCTCATCGCTGGGTCCCTTCGGGTGGGGGTGCTGTCGGTCCATGGACGCAACAGCGGCCACAGAGGTTGCATGCGAGCATCGTTGAACCTAACTGCTCGGGGAGGCGTGATGAGGGACGTGAGGTCTCCCGGCACCGCCGCGTCGTACCAGGAGTTCGTCACCGCGCGCGGGCCGGCCCTCTTCCGCAGCGCCTACCTGCTCGCAGGGAGTTCCGCCGGGGCCGAGGCGCTGTTGCAGCACGCGCTGGTCCGGCTGTTCCCCGCCTGGCGGCGCGCCCGCCACGCACCGTCGGTCGACGGGTTCGCCACGCACGTCCTGCTCGCCACCTTCCTCAGTGGCCGCCACCCGCGCCACCTCCTCGCCGACCGCCTGGTCAGCGTCCCGCCGGACCGTGAACCCGATCCCGACCCGACCCACGGGATGGTGACCTGGCCCCACCTCGCCGCGCTCACCCGCCGCCAGCGCGCCGTCGTCGTCCTGGGCTACGCCGATGCGCTCGGCGACCACCAGATCGCCGAGCTGCTCGCCATCTCCCCGCGCGCGGTGGCGGTGGCCGGTGGTGCTGCCCTCACCAGGCTCGCGTCGGCAACAGGCTTGTCCCCCGACGACCTGCGCGACCGGCTGGACGCCGAGCTGCGGGAGGTCGCGGAGACCCGGCCGCTGCCGGACGTCGCCGCCGACGGACTTGGCCGGCTCGGTGCCGCGGAGCGGGTACGGCGGCGCAAGGGGCTGCTCGCGGTGTCGGGTCTCGCAGCCGTGCTCGCGCTCGCCGCCGCGTTCCTGCCCCGCCTCCCCAGCGGCGGCCCGATCGACCGGCCGGTGACGGCGCCGCGGCATCCGCAGGCCCTGGCGCAGGTGACGGCCGGTCCGGACACCTCGCTGCCGTGGTGGTCCGGGGGCGAGCTGCACCTCGGCGACAGGGTGCTGCCGACCGGACACGACCAGGTGGTGGCGGCCGGGGGGACCACCCTGGTCGGCGACATCTACGTCAGCGGCTTCGATCACCTGTCGACGTGGTGGTGCGTCACCCGCGACGGACTGGTCCGGCTGGTCACCTCGACGACCACACTCATCGAGCCGGCCGTGTCACCCGACGGCACGCTGGTGGCCTGGCCCCAGCCGCTCGGCCCGCACCGGCGGCTGCTGGTGCTCTGGAGCGTCCCACGCGAGCACGCCGTGGACGGGCTTCCGCTGCGCGTCCACCCCGCCGGTGGCGGCGAGGTGGTGGTCCGCGGTGTCGACTCCCGCGGCCAGGTCTTCTTCGACACCGGCGGCCCGCTCCGGGTCTGGCGACCTGGGCAGCCGTCCAAGGTCGTGCGCGGCATCTCCGGTGGTCTCGACGAGGTGCATGCCTACCACGACGGGATCACCTGGCAGGCGCGGGCGAACGACTCGCCCGGACCGTTCCCGACCAGCTACGGCAGGGTGGACCAGCGGGGCCGGATCCACGACTCCGGCACCCTGCCGAACGGATCACTCTGGTCGCCCGACGGCGAGGCGTACGCGTTCGTCGGCGACTACCACCGCTCCGGGGTGGTGCGGGCCGCGCCCGACCAGGTATGGGTGGCGGACGCGCTCCACTCCCATGTCCGCCGGATGCGGCTGCCGACGAGGGTGAGCTACCAGCTGGTCGCCTGGGAGTCGCCGCAGTCGGTGGTCGTCGCCGTACGCCGCGACACAGGGAAGCCGCTGCGCGGCTCCGACCTTCCCACCCAGGTGCAGCTGCTGCGCTGCGACGTCGGCACCGGCGCGTGCGACACCGCCGGCCTGGCGCCGCTGACCATCCTGGGGCTCTCCCCGCCCTACTGAGCTGCCGGGTCGACTTCGTCGCGGGTGATGGGGCAGGACATGCAACGCGGTCCGCCCCGACCGGAGCCGAGCTCGGACCCGGCGATCGCGATCACCTCGATGCCGGCCTCCTCCAGCCGACTGTTGGTCTCCACGTTGCGCTCGTACGCGACGGCCACCCGGGGTGCGATCGCGAGCGTGTTGTTGCCGTCGTCCCACTGCTCGCGCTCGGCGGTGACCGGGTCGAGGCCGGTGTCGATCTGGTGCAGCGTGTCGATGCCCATCGCCTTGGCCGCAGCGACGAGGAAGGGCTCGGCCGGTGCCACGTGCAGCTCGTCGTCCTCGCGCACGGTCACCGTGAAGGCAGCGAGGTGGTCGGCGACGTTGGGGTACATCACGATCTTGTCGGCATCGACCATCGTGCAGACGGTGTCCAGGTGCATCGTCGCCCGCTCCTGGGCGATGGGCACGGCCAGCACGGTGTGGGCGAGCCGGTCCGCGAACACCTGCCGGGACAGCCGCTCGACACCTGCTGGGGTGGTGCGCTCACCGACTCCCACCGCGAACACGCCCGGACCGAGCAGCAGCACGTCGCCGCCCTCCACGTGCTCGCTCTGCCAGCCGTGGAGCTTGGGCGTGCCGGCGAAGCGGGGATGCCGGGAGTAGACCAGGTCGGTCAGCTGCGTCTCGCGCTCC
>JAICXL010000025.1 GCA_025980475.1 Nocardioidaceae bacterium
CAGCTCCTCGGTCAGCTCGCGGCTGTCGAGCTCCCACTTCTTGCGACCGCCGTCGAGCAGCTTGACGTCCTGGTGGCCGTACAGCTTGAAGTACCAGTAGGCGTAGGCCGCGAACCAGTTGTTGTTGCCGCCGTACAGCACCACGGTGTCGTCGTTGGCGATCCCGCGGTCGGAGAGCAGCGCCTCGAACTGCTGCTTGTTGACGAAGTCGCGACGGACCTGGTCCTGCAGGTCGGTGGTCCAGTCGAGCTTGACGGCTCCCTTGATGTGGCCCTTGTCGTAGGCGGTGGTGTCCTCGTCGACCTCGACCAGGACGACCTTCGGGTCCTCGAGGTGGTCGGCGACCCAGTCGGCGCTGACGAGTGCGTTCTCTCGGCTCATGTAGATGCTTCTTCCTTCTCGGTGGGGATGGAGGTGCTGTGCGGACGTGCGGGGGTGGGACGCCGGTCAAGGATGCGCCGGCCGAGCAGGTAGAGCTCGCAACCCAGGCAGAACCCGAAGACCGCGTTGAGCAACGCGGCGACGAGCGCCAGCCCGGTCGCGACCGCCCCCAGCACGGTCACGCCGGTGAGGTACCCAACCAGGCCGACCACAGCGAACCCGAGCCCCACGGCCTGGGCGAACCGCGGCGGCCGCGGGTCCTCCAGGTGCTCGGGCGGCGCGAGCCGTGGCCGGACGAGGTGGCGGAACAACCAGGCCGCCGGCGTCCGCTGCACTCCCCGCACGGCGCCGCTGGCGAACAGCAACGCCTGCAGGACGAGGAGTACGACGCCGGCAGGGCCGGGCGCGGTCAGCAGCACGGCAACGAGGACGATGCTGGTCAGCGCGGCGTTGAACCGGGGCCCGCGAGGGTCGATCTCCATGGGTGAGCTCCTGCGTTGGGTGGTCGAACCGGTCAGGACCACGCGCGACGAGGAGGGCGGTGGTCTGGTCAGGACATTCGACACAGGGACGAGCGCACGCGACAGTTGTCCACCGCGCGGCGACGGGTCAGCCGAAGGATCGGCAGGGTCGTGCTCACGGGCACAACGGTAGGTCCGGCCACCAACCGCCACCAACGGCTATTCGCATCTCGAGACGCCCGCCCAGCATCCGAGACCGCCCAGCTTCCCGGATCGTGCGGGACGTCTGGCCGCCGAAGCCAGGATCTCCTCGAACCGGCCGGCGCACCGCCCGAGCGCGAACTCGCTCTCCGCCAGTGCACGCGACTTCTTGCCGACCAGGGTGGCCTGCTCACCGTCGACCAGCACCGCACGGACCCAGGCGGCGGCCTGGGCCAGGGACCGATCGGCCGGTGGCAGCACGCAGCCGTCGGCGTCCGCGACGAGGCGGCTGGCCTGGTTCTCCGCCGGCATCAGCCCGAGCACCGGCCTGCCGGCGCACAGGTAGGACAGCGTCTTCGACGGCACCGAGAAGGCCCCGGCGTCCTGCTCGAGCAGCACCACGAGCACATCGCCGGTGCCGAGCACCTCCGGGAACCGGTCGTAGGGCTGGAACGGCAACAGCGTGAGCGGTACGGCGAGCCGGGCCGCCTCGTCGCGCAGCACGGCCTCGGCCGGTCCCTCGCTGACCACCACCAGGCGCACCGGCTGGCCCGCGTCGATGACCCCACGGGCCAGCCGGACCAGCAGCGCAGGGTTGTGCTTGAGCCCGAGGGTGCCGGAGTAGAGCAGCGTCTTCTCCTCGACGAGCCCGTGCTGCCGGGCCCAGTCGTTGTCGCGGGCCACCGGGAAGAGCTCGTCGAGCGGCGCCCAGTTGGGGATGACGGTCACCTTGTCCGCCGTGCCCCACCGCTCGTGCACGTCGACGAACGACTCCGCGATCACCACGACCGCCGCCGCCCGGCGCGAGCACCAGCGCTCGGCGACGTCGAAGACGCGGGCGACCACGCCGAACACGCCCGAGAGCTGCTTGCCCGCGAAGGACGCGACCGCGACCGCCTGGACGTCCTGGTGCCACAGCACCCACGGCCTGCGCAGCAGGGCCATGCAGAAGGTGAAGGCGACCAGCATCGGCATCGGCACGTTGGCGACCATCACCACGTCGGGGCGCAACCGACGGACCTGGGCGACCAGGTCGAGGCCGAGCCGGGCCTCGACGAAGAGCCGCTTCCGGAAGCGCATCTTGTCGATCACCCGGCCCACGCCGACCGGTTCGAAGGTGACCGACTCGCCGGGACCTGCGACCAGGCGGCCCTTGCCGGACGAGTAGGCGGGGCACGAGGAGTGCACCACGTCGTGGCCGCGCCGGGAGAGCTCACGGCTCAGCTGCGCCTGGAAGGGATGACCGCTGTAGTCGTGCACCAGGACGCGCACGGCTCAGCCGATCGCTCGCTTGACCTGGTCGTAGACCCAGACGTAGGTCTCGGACAGGCCGTCGGCCAGGGACACCGACGGCGCCCAGCCGTAGGTCGCCTTGATCCGGGTGTTGTCGCTGTTGCGGCCGCGCACCCCTTGGGGAGCGTCGAGGCGGTGGTGCCGCCGGCAGGTGATGCCGCCGATCTCCTCGGCGAGGTCGACCAGCTGGTTGATCGTGACCAGCTCGTCGGAGCCGAGGTTGACCGGCTCGCCCGCGTCGCCGTGCAGGATCATCTGGGACCCCTGCACGCAGTCGTCGATGTACATGAACGACCGGGTCTGCTCCCCGTCACCCCAGATCTCGATCTCGTGCTCGCCGGTGATCGCGGCGGTCGCGACCTTGCGGCACACCGCCGCGGGCGCCTTCTCCCGGCCGCCGTCCCAGGTGCCGTGGGGGCCGTAGACGTTGTGGTAGCGGGCCACCCGGGTGGCCAGCCCGAAGTCCTCCGCGCAGTGCCGGCACATCCGCTCGGTAAACAGCTTCTCCCAGCCGTAGCCGTCCTCGGGCATCGCCGGGTAGGCGTCGGCCTCCGTCAGCGCGGTCACGTGCGGGTCGGTCTGCTTCCCGGCCGCGTAGACGCAGGCCGAGGAGGAGTAGAAGTAGCGCTCGACCTCGTGCTTCCGCGCGGCCTGCAGCATGTGGGTGCTGGTCAGCACCGTGAGCATGCAGGCGGCCTTGTTGTTCTCGATGAAGCCCATGCCGCCCATGTCCGCGGCCAGCATGTAGACGGCCCGCGCGCCCTCGGTGGCGGCCATCGCCTCCTCGAGCAGCGAGAGGTCGGCCACCCGGTTGTCGGCGTCGTGGTGCAGCTGGTGCCACTGGTCCTTCGGCTTGACGTCCACCGATCTGACGGTGAGCCCCTGGCGCAGCAGGTCACCGACGAGGTGCCCTCCGATGAAGCCCCCGCCACCGGCCACCAGCACGTCCACAGACATGCCCCCCTAACGACGGCCTGCGGGTTAGGTCACGCAGTGGCTGGAACGTGTTGCAACGACACTAGGCTCACCGCGTGAAGCGAGCACACCGCCTCCACCGACGCGGTCGGCACGCCGGCATGAGGATCCTCGTGGACGCGTTGGCGGCGGAGTACGGCGGCATCCGCACCTACGTCGACAACCTGCTGGCCACCTGGGCCGCCGTGCACCCGGAGGACGAGCTGCTGGTCGTCGTGCCCCAGGGGCTCGACCTGCCCACCCACGGGCACGATCGCCACGAGCTGCGGCTGCGCGGG
Source organism: Nocardioidaceae bacterium (assembly GCA_025980475.1). Taxonomy (GTDB): domain Bacteria; phylum Actinomycetota; class Actinomycetes; order Propionibacteriales; family Nocardioidaceae; genus Marmoricola. The sequence continues at coordinate 3,590 of JAICXL010000025.1, forward strand.
CCCGCCGCGCTCGCGCGCCCGATGGCGCAGACCCGTTCACTGCCAGGGATCGCGCGGGCGTTCCGGGCCGATGCGCTGCTGGCCACGATGCCGTCGACAGCGCTCGTGCGCGTCGGCGTGCCGACTGCGGTCGTCGTGCACGACCTGCGCCACGAGCTCCGGCCCGAGCAGTTCAGCCGGGCCCGGCGGCTCGTGCGCGCGGTGTCCTACGGCCGCGCCTACGCGCTCGCCGACGGGTTCGTCGCGGTCTCCGGGCGCACGCTGGACGACCTGCACCGGCTGCACCCGTCGACCCGCTCCCGACCGGGCGTGGTCGTGCACCACGGCGCCGACCACGTGCGGGACTGGCCCGGCACTCCCGGCTCGGGACCGGCGGTCGCCTTCGCGCATCACAGCAACAAGAACCCCGGCCTGGTCGTCGACGCCTGGGCCGACGCGCGGCGCCGCGGGCTGGCGCTACCCGACCTGCTGGTCCTCGGCGCCGGCTCGGTCCGTCAGCGCCTCGAGGACCGGGTCTCCGCCTCCGGGCTGGACGGTCGGGTGCGGGTGGCGTCGTACCTCCCCGACGAGGAGTTCCGCCGCGCGTTCGCCAGTGCCGCCGCCGTCGTGTTCCCCTCCGACTTCGAGGGCTTCGGGCTGCCGGTGCTCGAGGGGATGCTGCTCGGCATCCCGGTCGTGGCCGGCCCCGACCCGGCCGTGGTCGAGGTGGCCGGCGGGCACGCGGTGGTGATGCAGGACTGGACCCCGACCGCCCTGGCCGAGGCGGTCGCCGCCGCCATGGAGCTGCCGCCCGGGGCGCTCGCCACCGCCCGGGACCACGCCGCCGGCTTCACCTGGGCCCGCTCGGTCGAGCAGACCCGGGAGCTGCTGGCCTGGCTCAGCCCCAGATCCCGTCGTCGCCGACGTAGCGCTCGCGCATCCGGCGGGTGAGGCCGGGGAAGCGCGCGCGCAACCGGCCGTACTCCTCCGGCAGCGCGATCCGCATGCTCTTCGCAGCGTCGACGGCCAGGTTGCGGCCGACCTGCCTCCACGCCCGCTTGCGCCAGGCGTCCCACGCGCCGGCCTGTGCCGGGTCGAACGGCGACGGCGGCGACGCACCGGCACGGTCCTGCAGCCGCCACGCGCGCCGCAGCTGCCGGGAGAGGTGCCGGCCGCGGGTGTCGGTGGCATAGGGGTACGACGACGCCGGCGGCAGCTGGGCCTCTGCGGCGAGCACCAACGCGGCGTACTCCTTGCAGAGCAGGTCAAGCGCCTCGTTCTCCTCGCGCAGCCGAGCGGTCGAGGTGGTCCCACGGGTTGACAGCTGGCTGGGGTCGTGGGCGTCGAAGGCGTGGAAGTGGTAGAGCCGCAGCGGCTGCTCGCCGGCGGTCCAGCCCTCGGGCCCGGAACCGACCGGGCGCTCGTGCAGGTTGACGATGCTGACGTTGTAGCCGGGGTGCCGGAAGGTGGCCGCCGCGAACAGCACCGCGCCGACGTCGACCCACTTCTGGTCGACGAACAGCCCGGAGAGGTAGTCGAACAGGCACTCCTCGCGCAGGTGCCCCCACCACCAGTCGAGGAACGGCCGGGCCCGCCGGTCGACCGCGGCGAACCCGAGGTTGTAGACGCCGACGGTGAGCAGGTGCCCGTCGGTCTCCGGCGCCTCGTCGGGAAGCGGGCGCAAGAAGTGCGGGGTGAGCAGGATGCCGCCCTCGCTGGCAGCCAGGGCCGGGGAGAGCTCGTGCATCGGCGCGGTGACGAACGTGTCCGGGTCGAGGTAGGCGGCCTGCTCGCTGTCCAGCAGCAGCTGGCCGAGCAGCAGCGGCTTGATGGCGGTGGCGAGCTCGACCAGGTCGTAGATCGTGGCGAGCCGGCGAACCTCGCGGTCGGGCAGCCCGAGCCGGTCGGTGCCGACGTACTCCACGTTGTCGGGCCGCGGGAGGTCCGTGATGTCTTCGGTGACGGGCGCGTCGATCAGCAGCACGTGCAGCCGCGAGTCCGGGTGGTGACGGGCCAGGCTCTCGGCGAGCGTCAGCGCCTTGGGCAGGTAGTTGCTCGCCAGGATCGTGCAGTACGCGACCGGCATTCGCACACAGTAGTGCCGGCACCGCTGCCTGCTGCTAGCGTTCCGGCGCGTGACGACAGACGCAGCCGAGTGGCGGGCGCCGTACCGCAGCCGGGGCACCTGCGCGTGCTGGCGCAAGAGCTTCTGATGGTCGACCCTGTGGCGGGGGGGATCGTTGCCGGCTATCACGACGACGTCCGGTCGGACGTGGTGCCGTGGCTGCCGCGGGGCGTGCGGTCGATGCTGGATGTGGGCGGCGGCACCGGTGCGACCGCCGTACACCTCAAGCAGGTCGGCGTCGCCGTGCGGGCCGGGGTGGTCGACCGGGTCGACCGCGCCGAGCCGGGTTTGGACTTCCACCGCTCCGGCGACCTCGAGGACGCCGGCTTCCTCGAGTCGGTGCTCGCTGAGGAGGGCCCCTTCGAGCTGATCACCTGCCTGGACATCCTCGAGCACCTCACCGATCCGTGGGCGGTGGTCGCGCAGCTGCACGAGGCGTTGGTGCCTGGTGGGCACATCGTCGCGAGTATCCCCAACGTGCGGCACTGGCGGGTCTCGGGCGGCCTGTTCTTCGGCGACCGCTGGCGGCTGGCTGACGCCGGCATCCTCGACCGCACCCACCTGCGGTTCTTCGTGCGCGAGACCGCGGTGGAGCTGATGACCTCGTCCGGGCTGGTGCTCGAGGAGGTCGCGACGCCGCCGCGGATGCGGCACCCGCAGCTCGCCCGGCTCCTGCACGCCGCCGGGCGCGGGCGGCTGGACAGCCTGGTCGCGGTCGACTACGTGGTCAGGGTGCGGCGCGGCGGCTGATCCCCGAACCGTTCGCGCGCGTAGGCGATGAATGCGTCGATGTCCTCACTCGCCAGCAAGGGCACCGCCTTGCGCACCTCATCCTCCGGCCAGTCCCACCAGGCGATCTCGAGCAGCGCCTTGCGGTGCTCCTCCTCGTGGCGCCAGCCGATCAGCCTGGCCGGGTTGCCGGCGACGATGGCGTAGTCCGGGACGTCCCTGGTGACCACCGCACCAGCGCCGATGATCGCGCCATGGCCGATGCGCAGGCCACTGAGCACCCGGGCGCCGGAGCCGAGCCAGACATCGGAGCCGATCTCGCTGTCGCCCGTGAGCGTCGGGAATCCGTCCTGACCGGCGCCCTCCATCCGCCACAGGATCCGGTGAGGGTAGGTGGTCACGGCATGCACGGCGTGCATGCCGCCCAGATAGACCGTGGCCTCCGGGCTCAGCGAGCAGTAGTCCCCGATGGTCAGCCGCGTGTCGTCGTGGATGTAGTGCCGGAGCAGCGGCACCGAGTAGCTGGCGGTGTGCGGCCCGATGGTCACCCGCCCAGCATTCACGAGCCGACGCAGGTGCGACCGGTTCTCGCCGCCGAGCAGGCCATCGCGGCCACGCAGTAGCAGGTGCCACAGGTGTCTGAGCAGATTGAGCAACGGGGACTATCCTCCAGGGTTCGGTGCCGCCATGGCGGCCAGCGGTTGGGCCTTGACGGTGAGCCTGGCGGCCGCGGACCACCAGGCGAAAGCAAGAATGGTGTGCCCGGCGGTGACCCCCCAGAGCGCCCCGACCGCGCCGTCGAGGATAGTGCCGACGATCATCAGCGCGAGTGCGAGCATCGTGCCGACAACGTCGATGCGCACCGCGATCCGGACATGCCGAACGCCCAGCAATCCGGAGCGCACACCGCTGATCACGCCCATCATCAGCATCTGCACCGCAACCGGCAGGACGAGGTCCTTCGTGGCTGACCAGGTGTTGCCGAGGAGGAGCCGGCCCAGCGGGTCCGGGAGGAACACCAGCACGATGCCGTTGAGCAGAGCGATCGCGGTCGTCAGCAGCGTCGTACGCCGCACGTGGCCCCAGACCGCGCGCTGGTCGCGCGCCACTTCGGCGACCCCTGCGGCGATCGCAGCGTTCTGGAACGTGACGAACGGGCGCACCAGCAGCAGCGCACCGTTGACCGCGCCGAGCGCACGGGTGCCCGCGATCGCGCCGAGCGCGACAGAGGCTCCGAGGGCACTGCTCTGCGTGGAGCCGTAGGAGACCAGGTAGCGCCATGCATAGCCCCACGTCGCCGTCAGCCAGTGCAGCGACACTCGCGGCCTCGCCCGGCGGTGCAGCCAGAAGACGCTTCCGCCCGCGGCCGCGCCGGTGCCCGCCCAGGCAAGGATGAAGCCGATGAGCGAGCCACTGCCGGCACTGAGCATCCACCCGAGGACGGCAAGCAGCAGCGCCAGCCAGAGCACGTCGAGGATCAGCGCCTGGCCTGGCCGACCGGTCGCGAAACCGACGTAGCGGCCGAGATCCTGCATGGTCAGCAGGGGGAGACAGACGCCGAGGACGATCAGGCCGAGTCCAAGCGGTGGGCTCCACATCCGGGCGAGCACGCCGGAGAGGAGTACGACGACCCCGCCCCCGGCGCCTAGCAGCAGGCCGGTCCCGAGCGCGTCACCCGTTCGCTGTCCAGCTTCAGTCGGATGGATCAGCAGGGGCTCACCGACCAGCGCGCGGAAGCAGCCGACTACCAGGACGTAGGCGAGGAAGACGATGCCGAAGAGTCCGAAGGCCGAGATGCCGAGCACATGGGCGGCGAGCAGCGACGCCAGGACGTTGGACGCACCGGCGACCGCCTGATCGAGCGTCATCACGCCAAGCCGTCGGCCGGCGCTCCGGCTGCCGGTCATCGCGGGCCGAGGATCTCGTCAAGGGGGACCGTGCGGATCAGCCTGGCCGGGATGCCGCCGACGATCGCGCCCCCGGGCACGTCACGGGTGACCACCGCGTTGGCACCGATGACCGCACCGGTGCCGATCCGGTGTGGACCGACGACCACGGCATGCGCGCCGAGCGTGACGTGGTCACCGAGCGTCGGGAATCCCCAGGCATCGACGCGGCCGCCGCGACCTGGCTCCCCGAGCGTGACGCCCTGGTTGAGCCGGCAGTCACGGCCGATTCGCACGCCGGGACCGATCACCACACCGTTGGAGTGCACCAGCGCCAACCCGGCACCGATGACCGCGTCGGGGTGGATCTCCGCCCCGGACCACGCGACCGTCAGCGCCCGGACGAGGAAGGCCAGCGGACGCAGCGGCGTACGCCCCAGTGCCGAGGAGATCCGGAAGAGCACAACCGCCTGCGTCTGCGGGGTGATCAGGGCCTTGCCGGCGACCTTCAGCCAGAAGGCAGCGCCGCTGACGAGATTCCCGTCGACGGTCGCCGTCAGGTCTGCCTTGATGGTCTGCCAGATGGTCATCGCCGCTGATCAACGACGGCGGGGCGATGGGGCTATGCAGGGGCAACCGTCACAGAGCAACCAGTGCCGCCAGCACCTGCTGCTTGGTCGGCGCCCCGGTCGCCCGGGCGATCTCGTGCCCGTCCGGGCCCAGCACGAGCGTGGTCGGTGTGCGCAGGATCTCCAGCCGCCGGACCACGTCGAGGTGCTGCTCGGCGTCGACCTCCACGTGGGTGACACCCGGCTCCGTGCCGGCGACGTCCTCGAGGATCCGGCGGGTCGCGCGGCAGGGCGCGCAGAAGGCCGAGGAGAACTGCAGCAGCGTCGCTCGCTCGCCCAGCCGGTCCGCCCACGGGGTGCCGGCGAGCACACCGGCACCGGAGGGCTCGGAGACCACCTCGCCGCCGGCCGTCGTACCCGCGGCCTCGCTGGCCAGGGGGCCGGACGGCGCCCCGGTCCGGACGCGACGCGTGCCGCGGAAGTGCCCGTCGGTGGCGGCGCGGTAGCCGCCGAACGCCAGCGCGGCCACGACCGCGACGACCAGCACGATGATCCCGGGAGTCACACGTGGTTCAACCACGCAGCGGACGATTCATTCCGGTCGGGAGGCTCAGCCGCCCGCGAAGGGCGGCAGGAACTCCACCGTCTGGCCGGGCTCGACCCGCACGGCCGCGGGATCCGCCGCGCCCACCGGACGGTCGCCGACCAGCGCGGAGCAGGTGCCGAGCACGTCCCCGAACCGGGGCGACGAGGCGTGCAGCGCCCGTGCCCGGGCGGCCAGGTCGGCCAGCGAGACCGCGCCGGCGACCTCGAGCACGTCCTGCTCGACGCCGGCCGCGGCACGGGCGGAGGCCCAGTAGCGCAGCGTCACCGTGCCGACGGCGCCGGCAGGGTGTTCGCCAGCCGGACGCTCGTCAGGATCGGGGGTGCCCACGTCGGATATTCTGCCGGTCTCGACAAGCCGGAGCGCAGGAGGTGCGCCATCAGCACCCTGCTGCTGCTCACCAGCGCACTGCAGCCTTCCGCCGAGGTGCTGCCCGGCCTGGCCCTCCTCCCCCACCACGTGAAGATCCTGCCCGCCGAGGGCAGCGCCCTGCTGGACGCGCCGGAGACCGACCTGGTGCTGGTCGACGGCCGCCGCGACCTCGCCCACGCCCGCGACCTGTGCCGGCTGATCCGCACCACCGGGTCGACCGAGCCGGTGCTCCTGGTCGTCACCGAGGGCGGCCTGTCCGCGGTCGCCGCCGACTGGGGCGTGGACGACGTGCTGCTCGAGGCCGCCGGACCGGCCGAGATCGAGGCGCGGCTGCGGCTGGCGCTGGGCCGGATCGCCCTGCGGCGGGACGCCGACGACCCGGACGCCCACATCATCCGCTCCGGCGAGGTGGTGGTCGACGACGCTGCCTACACCGCGAAGCTGGGCGGCCGCACGCTCGATCTGACCTTCAAGGAGTTCGAGCTGCTGAAGTACCTCGCCCAGCACCCGGGCCGCGTCTTCACCCGCGACCAGCTGCTCCAGGAGGTGTGGGGCTACGACTACTTCGGCGGGACCCGCACCGTCGACGTGCACGTACGCCGGCTGCGCGCCAAGCTCGGGGTCGAGCACGAGGCGCTGATCGGCACCGTGCGCAACGTCGGCTACCGCTTCGTGCTGCCGCCCCAGGAGGCCGACGACCGCGAGGACGCTCCGGTTGGCTGACCTCGACCCGGTGGACGCCGCTGACTTCGACTGGACGGCCGGGGAGGGCCCCGCGGCCGTCGTACGCCGGATCGACCGCGCCTGTCGCGAGGCCGACGGCGCCGCACAGCTCAACGAGCAGGCGGTGCTGGAGCTGAAGCACCACGGCCTGGAGCGGTCGTCGCTCTGGCTCGCCGGGACGGAACCCGCAACTGGACGGGCCGCGAGGGGGAGCTCGACAGCGTTCGCGTTGCGGCACGGCGACCAGCTGGACCTGGCGGTGCACCCCGAGGCGCGCGGCCGGGGAGTCGGTACGGCGCTCGCCGCGGCCGTCCTCGAGAAGATGGACCGGGTCGATGCCTGGTCGCACGCGGACCATCCGGCGGCCGCCAGGCTCGCCTCGCGGTGGGGGGTCCCCCGGGCCCGCGAGCTGCGGATCATGGAGCTGGCCGGTGACGTGGCGCTGCCCGAGGTCATGATCCCCGGCGGCGTGACGATCCGGACCTTCCAGCCCGGTGACGAGGAGACCGTCCTCGCGGTGAACGCGGCGGCGTTCGCCCACCATCCGGAGCAGGGCGAGATGACCCTGTCCGACCTGCGCGACCGGATGGCCGAGGAGTGGTTCGACCCCGCCGGGCTGCTGCTCGCTGTCGGCGACGACGGCGGGCTGCTCGGCTTCCACTGGACCAAGGAGCACCACGAGGAGGTCCCCGCCTTCGGCGAGGTCTACGTCGTCGCGGTCAACCCGAAGGCGGCCGGCCGCGGCATCGGCACGCTGCTGACCAGCGTCGGCCTGCAGCACCTGCGCGACCAGGGGCTGGACCGCGTCATCCTCTACGTCGAGGCCGACAACGCGCCGGCGATCGCGGTCTACGAGCGGCAGGGGTTCGCGGTGCTCCGGGCCGAGGTGCAGTACCGCGGGAAACCGCGCGCCGGCTGACCGCCGGTCGACTGGCGCCGACAGGGCGAGGCTCCGGCAGATCGAGGAGCCCCACCCTGACCGTCCTCGGCGCTGCGCGGGCTTCCAGAGGGAACTCCCACCCGCGCGATCGCGGCGCGGAACCCGGCGTCCGCGACCCTCCCGCTCGTCTCGGTCGGCAGGTGCAGTCTCGGCGCCCCCCGGCCGGGACGCCAGTCGACGGCGGCGAAACCACCCGAAGATGTCGCCGGGCCGCCCGTTCGGGCTACGCGCCGGCTGACCGTCCGGACGGTTGCGCCCGATGGTCGAGGGCGTCTCGGAGCCGCTCGGCAATGGCTGCGACGTAGGACGGCGGCTCGTGACCGCAGCCGACCATGTTGAAGAAGCCATGGATCATCGACGCGAGGCGCACCCGGGTCACCGCGACCCGGTGGCCCTCCAGCACCTCGGCGTAGGCCTCGCCCTCGTCGCGCAACGGGTCGAACCCGGCCGTCACCACGTGGGCCGGCGCGAGCCCGTCGGGGAAGTCCTTGCGACGCAGGATCGAGGCGAGCGGGTCCTCGCGGTCGGCCGCGGCGCGGAAGTAGTTCCGCTCGGCGAGGTCCATGAACTCCCGGGTCAGGAAGAACCCCGAACCGAAGAGGTCCCGGCTGCGGCTGCGCTCGACGAAGTCGGTGCACGGGTAGACCAGCAGCTGGAAGGCCATCGGCAGGCCCCGCTCGGCGGCGAGGATCGCGGTGGTCGCCGAGAGGTAGCCGCCGGCGGAGTCGCCGCCGACCGCCAGCCGGTCCGGGTCGGCGTGCAGGTCCGCGGCGTGCCGGACGAGCCAGGCGTACGCCGCCGCACAGTCATCGACCGCCGCCGGGAAGGGGTGCTCGGGCGCCAGCCGGTAGTCGACCGCGAGCAGCTGGACCCCGGACCTCTCGGCCAGGAACCGGCAGGCGGCGTCGTGGCTGTCGAGGTCGCCCTGCATCATCCCGCCGCCGTGCAGGAACATCATCGTCGGGCGCAACCCACCCCCGAGCCGCTGCGTCGGGACGTAGAGGCGCGCGGGGAGCGGGCCCTCGGCGCCGTCGACGACCAGGTCTCGGGTCGCCCCGATGTGCTGTCGGCCGCCGACCAGCTGGGCCTGCCGGCTCATCTGCCGGCGCCCGTCCTCCAGCGACAGCTTCGTGGAGTCCGGGCCCCCGGAGATCCGGGCGAGACGCAGCAGCAGCTGGGTCTCCGGGGCGAGCGTCTGGCCGTCGAGCACCACCGGCGTGCCGGCAAGGACCCGCTGGACGCCTACGGGGAGATTGAGCAACGAAGCGGCCAGGGCACCCTCGACGGCCGCGCGTAGTCCCGACATGGGCCCTGAACCTACCCGGTGGCGGTGTCATGCTGGGGCCATGCCCAGCGACGCCCTGCCCTCGAGTCTCGGGACCGCCGCGCCCGCGGAGCGGCCCGACGACGGACCGGCCGACGCCGGGCTGCGGGTCGTGCAGGAGACCTTCGACGTCGACCCGCCCTACCGGCAGCCGCCCGAGGTGTTCGACGGACGCTTCGCGGACCGGTTCCTCGACCGGGAGCTGTCCTGGCTGCGCTTCAACCAGCGGGTGCTCGAGCTGGCGGAGGACGAGTCGCTCCCGCTGCTCGAACGCGTCCGCTTCCTGGCCATCTTCGCCAGCAACCTCGACGAGTTCTTCATGGTCCGCGTTGCCGGGTTGAAGAGGCGGATCGCGGCCGGGGTCGCCGTACGCGCTGCTTCGGGGTTGATGCCCCGGGCAGTCCTCGAGCAGATCTGGCGGGTCAGTGCCGAGCTGATGTCGCGGCACGCCGCCTGCTTCCGCGACCGGGTGATCCCGGCCCTGGCCGAGCAGGGCATCGAGCTGGTCCGCTGGGACGACCTGACCAGGGATGAGCAGAAGTTCTGCAAGAAGCTCTTCAAGGAGCGGGTCTTCCCGGTGCTCACGCCGCTGGCCGTCGACCCGGCGCACCCGTTCCCCTACATCTCGGGGCTCTCGCTCAACCTGGCAGTGCTGGTGCGCAACCCCGACACGGGCAAGGAGCACTTCGCGCGGGTGAAGGTGCCGCAGATCTTCGACCGGTTCGTGTCCCTGGGCAACCAGCGCTTCGTGCCGCTCGAGGACGTCATCGGGGACCACATCAAGCGGCTCTTCCCCGGCATGCAGGTGCTCGCCGTGCACACCTTCCGGGTCACCCGCAACGAGGACCTCGAGGTCGAGGAGGACGACGCCGAGAACCTGCTCAAGGCGCTGGAGAAGGAGCTGCTGCGTCGCCGCTTCGGCCCACCGGTGCGCCTGGAGGTCGAGGAGTCCATCGACGAGCACGTGCTCGAGCTGCTGGTCTCCGAGCTCGGCGTCGCTCCGGAGGAGGTCTTCCGGCTGCCCGGGCCGCTCGACCTGCGCGGCCTGCACGACATCGCCGACCTGCCCCGGCAGGACCTGGAGTACGACGCCTTCATCCCGGCGACCCATCCGCTGCTCGCGCCGGTGGAGTCCGCCTCGCCGGTCGACGTCTTCAAGGCGGTCGCGCGGAGCGACGTGCTCCTGCACCATCCCTACGACTCCTTCAGCACCTCGGTGCAGCGCTTCCTCGAGCAGGCGGCGGCCGACCCGCAGGTGCTGGCGATCAAGCAGACGCTCTACCGCACCTCCGGTGACTCACCGATCATCGACGCGCTGGTCGACGCGGCCGAGGCCGGCAAGCAGGTCCTGGTGATCGTCGAGATCAAGGCGCGGTTCGACGAGCAGGCCAACATCCGCTGGGCGCGCAAGCTGGAGCAGGCGGGGTGCCACGTCGTCTACGGACTGGTCGGGCTGAAGACCCACGCGAAGCTGGCGATGGTGGTGCGCGACGAGGCCGCGTCGGGGGGCGGCATCCGCCGCTACACCCACATCGGCACCGGCAACTACAACCCGAAGACGGCGCGGCTCTACGAGGACCTGGGCCTGCTCACCGTCGACGAGGGCATCGGCGAGGACGTCGCACATCTCTTCAACAACATCAGCGGCTACTCCCGCAAGGCGTCCTACGAACAGCTGATGGTCTCCCCCGACGGCGTGCGTGCCGGACTGGTGGCCTGCATCCGCACGGAGGTCGGCCACCACCGGGCCGGCCGGCCGGCGAGGATCCGGATCAAGGCCAACTCGGTGGTCGACGAGGCGCTGATCGACGAGCTCTACGTCGCGTCGATGGCCGGGGTGCCGATCGACCTGCTGGTCCGCGGCATCTGCACGCTGCGCCCCGGTGTCCCGGGGCTGTCGGAGACGATCCGGGTCCGGTCGATCCTGGGCCGCTACCTCGAGCACAGCCGGGTGTTCTGGTTCGCCAACGGCGGCTCACCGCGCGCCTGGATCGGCTCGGCCGACCTGATGCACCGCAACCTCGACCGCCGCGTGGAGGTGCTGGTCGAGCTGCCGGCGACCGGCGAGGTCGACCAGGTGGGCTCGCTGCTGGACCTTGCCTTCGACGAGCAGACCACCGCCTGGGAGCTCGACCCCGCCGGCGACTGGACCCGGACGCACGGACAGCAGCCGATGCGGGACCTGCAGGAGGCGCTGGTCGCCAGGCACCGCCGTCGCCGCTGACCGCCTTCACGTCGACGAGCGGACCGGGTCCTCGTTCAGCAGGTCGCGAAGATCACCGGGCCGTCGTAGAGCGCGGACAGCACGAACCCGGTGCGCTGCTTGGGCTGCATCCGCAGCAGCACGGTCGAGCCGGTGGCCGTCGCGGACGTCAGCGTGAAGTCGTCGGCGAAGGAGCCGCCGCGTCCGACAGCGTCACCGACCGCGAGCCTCGCCCGGGCGCGCAGGTTCTCGCGGGCCTGCTCGGTGGACTCGAACTGCTCGGCGACGGTCAGGGTGCGGTCCGGCGCCATCGCCATCACCAGCCCGCTGAGCGGGGAGACCTGCCCGGCCTGCTGGATCAGCTGGCCGGCCTCGCGCTGGTCGCCCGGGGCGGCCTGGGACATCGCGAGGTCGCGACAGGCGAAGTCGCGCGACCACAGCATCGCGGCGGCCGGCTCGCCCAGCCGGGAGACCATCGTGCGCGCCGAGTCCAGGTCGGCGAGCGAGCTGTCGTCACCGGCGGCGACCCGGGCGGCGGTCGCGGCATAGGCCTGCCGGTCGCTGGTGACCACCAGGTGCTGCCCGGCGAGCAGCACGACGTACTGCACCTCGGGGCTCAGCGTCGGGTCCAGCGACGCGACCAGGTCGACGCCACCGCGCCAGACGCCGTCGTCGCTCGCGGGCTGGTGGTAGCCGATGTCACGAAGGTTGCCCGCGAGCCGGTCGAAGTCGGTGCTGTCCGGCAGCTGCAGGACCATGGCGGCGCCCTGGCGGGACTGTGCGTAGGCCTCCCAGGTGGCGGTGGCGGGGCTGAACCCGTAGAGCCGCTGCAGCGCGACGCCTTCCTGGTCGATGCTCGAGGCGGCCGACAGGTCGGCGTCGTATGCCTTGTGCTGCAGCCTCCTGACCGTCGCCGGCCCGGTTCCGTGGATGTCCAGCCGCTGCCGCACCGCCGCCCAGTCGGTGAAGCCAACGCGCAGCGACTTGGCCGGCACCAGCGCGAGCGCCCGCTCGAGGTCGGTGCGGTGCGCGCGGTTCCACCAGGTCACCCCACCGACGACCGCGGCGGTGACCAGCAGGACCGCGGCGGCGGCCAGCACGACCACTCGTCTGGTCACTGCTCCCCTCCCGGTCCGGCTGCGGTGTGAGACTAGCCCCATGACTGGGCCGGACATCGTCGCCGCGGGCGCGGTGGTCGCCCGCAAGGGGCGGGTGCTGCTGGTGCACCGGCCGAAGTACGACGACTGGTCCTTCCCCAAGGGCAAGCAGGACCCCGGGGAGACGGTCGTCGTGACGGCCGTGCGCGAGGTGGAGGAGGAGACCGGCGTGCGGGTCGCGCTCGGCCGGCCGCTGCGCTCCTTCTCCTACCCGGTCGGGGAGTCCGGCAACAAGCTCGTGCACTACTGGTGCGCGCGGGTGGCCGGTGACGCGGACGTGTCGTCGTACACCCCCAACGCCGAGATCGACGAGGTCGCGTGGGTGCCGGTCGCTGAGGCGGCCGGGCGGCTGAGCTACGACCTCGACCGGGCGCTGCTGTCGGAGCACCTGGCCTTCCCGCGCCGCACCTGGCCGCTCGTGGTGCTCCGGCACGGGCACGCCCATCCGCGCGACGACTGGACCGGCGACGACCGGCTGCGGCCGCTCGCCCCCGACGGCAAGGAGCAGGCCCGCGCGCTGCCCGCGATGCTCTCGGCGTACGGCGTCTCGCGGCTGGTCAGCTCGCCCAGCAAGCGCTGCCTCCAGACGCTGCGGCGGGCCGCCCGCCGGCTGGAGCTCCCGGTGGACCGCGAGCCGTCGCTCAGCGAGGAGGGCGGCTCGCCGGCCGGCCTGCTGGACGGACTGCTGGCCTCCCGGGAGGGCGTGGTCGTCTGCACCCACCGACCGGTGCTGCCGGTGATCCTGGACCGCCTCGGCGTGACCCTGCCCGACGGGCTCGATCCCGGCGAGATGCTCGTGTGTCACCACCGGGAGGGTCGGGTCGTCGCGGCCGAGCGGCAGTCGCCCCTTCCGGAGTAGTCCACTGCTCAGGCGAGGTTCACGGCCTTGAAGATCCAGTAGACGATCGCGGCCGCGAGACCGGCGGCGGGGAAGGTGAGCACCCAGGCCATCACGATCGACCGGGCCATCCCCCACCGCACCGCGGAGACGCGGGTGGTGGCGCCGGACCCCATCCCCGCGGAGGTGATCACGTGGGTGGTGGAGATAGGGGCGTGCCAGACGAACGCGGTCGTGTAGAGCACGGCCGCGCCGACCGACTCGGCGGAGAACGCGCGCGCCGGGTCGAGGTGGATGATCTTGCGGCCGAGCGTGCGCATGATCCGGAAGCCCCCGGAGTAGGTGCCCAGCGAGATCGCGCCCGCGGAGCAGAGGATGATCCACAGCGGCAACTGGGTCTGCGAGGCGGGGTAGTAGCCGGCGGTCAGCACCGCCAGGAAGATCACCCCCATCGTCTTCTGGGCGTCCTGCAGGCCGTGACCGAGGGCCAGCGCGGAGGCCGAGAGCATCTGCATCATCCGGAAGCCACGGAAGGTGCGGTGCGGGTTGCGCCGCCGGAAAATCCACATGAAGGCGAGCATGACCAGGAAGGCGAGCGCGAACCCGACGATCGGCGAGGCCACCATCGGGATCAGCACCTTGTCCACGATCGTCGCCCAGTGCACGGTCGCGCCGGCAGCCAGCGCGGCCCCGACCAGCCCGCCGATCAGGGCGTGGGAGGACGACGAGGGCAGCCCGAAGTACCACGTGACCAGGTTCCAGACGATCGCCCCGAACAGCGCGGCCAGGACGATCATCAGCCCGTGGCGCACCGACACGTGCGCCGTACCGATCACCTCACTGACCGTGTGCGCGACCTCCTGGCCGAGCAGCGCGCCGACGAAGTTCATCACCGCGGCGATCATCAGCGCGATCCGCGGCGTCAGCGCCCGCGTCGAGATCGAGGTCGCGATGGCGTTCGCCGCGTCGTGGAACCCGTTGGTGTAGTCGAAGGCGAGGGCAACGACCACCACCGCCACGACGATGGCGAACTCCACTCAGGACTCCTTGACGGCGATCTGCTCGACGATGTTGGCCACCCGCTCGAATGCATCGATGGCCTTCTCGAGGGAGTCGACGACGTCCTTGAGCTTGAGCACCTCAAGTGCTTCGTACTTGCCGCTGAACAGCTTCGCGAGGATCCGCCGGTAGGACTTGTCGCCGGCGTTCTCGAGGCGGTTGATCTCGATCCAGTACTCCTCGAGGCCCTTCATCGACTGCAACTTCGGCATCGACTGCGCGGTCAGCTCGGCGCAGTGCTGGATGACCTCGACCTGGACGGCGAGCTCACCGGGGAGGTGCTCGACCTCGTAGAGGAGGGTCAGGTCGACCGCCTCCTCCATGTAGTCCATGACGTCGTCGAGGCTGGACGCCAGCGAGTAGATGTCCTCCCGGTCGAAGGGCGTGACGAAGGTGGTGTTCACCCGCCGGATGATGCCGTGGGTGGTCTCGTCGGCCTCGTGCTCGGCGTCGCGCATGCGCTTGGCCGTGGACTCCCGGTCGTTGCCGTCGCCCAGCATCTCGCCGAGCAGCGCGGCACCGTGGACCAGGTGCGTGGCCGACTCGGTGAACAGTTGATAAAACGCGGTGTCTACTGGCTTGAAGCGCAGCGCCACAGGAACTCCTGGTGATCAGGTCCGCAAACGCTCCTCATGCTAGGTGGTGCCCGCCCTCCGGGCGCAACCCGGCCGCACTTGAAATACCCCGTGGGGGTATATACGATGAGCCTGTGAGCACGACGCATGGTTACCACGATCACAAGTCCGCCTACCTGCGCCGCCTGCGCCGCATCGAGGGCCAGGTCCGCGGGATCCATCGGATGGTCGACGAGGACGAGTACTGCATCGACATCCTCACCCAGGTCGCCGCGATCAAGAGTGCACTGCAGAGCGTCGCCGTCGGACTGGTCGAGGACCACCTCGGCCACTGCGTCCGCGACGCGATCGTGGGGGCCGGCGAGGACGGGGCGGACGGCCAGGCCCGTGCGGAGGCGAAGATCAGCGAGGCCGGGCAGGCCATCACCCGCCTGCTGAAGGCCTGAGAGGAGACGAGGATGAGCACGACGTACGACGTGACCGGGATGACCTGCCAGCACTGCGTGAACGCGGTGACCAGCGAGATCAGTGACCTCCCGGGCGTGACCGGGGTCGAGGTGGACCTCGCGACCGGCAAGGTCCGCGTCCACGGCGAGGGCTTCACCGACGAGGCGGTGGCGGCCGCGGTGGACGAGGCCGGCTACCAGCTGGCATGAGCGCCCCCACCCGTCCACCCGAGACCCCGGCGAGCGTCGACCTGCTCGTCGGCGGGATGACCTGCGCCTCCTGCGTGGGCCGGGTGGAGAAGAAGCTCAACCGCCTCGAGGGCGTCCACGCGACCGTCAACCTGGCCACGGCGAGTGCCCACGTCGACTACGACCCTGCCCTGGTCGGCCCCGAGGAGCTGATCGAGACGGTCGAGCGCACCGGCTACACCGCCGCGCTGCCCACGCCGGCGGCCGCCGGCGCCGAGCCCGAGGCCGGGCGCGACCTGCGCACCCGGCTGCTTGTCTCCGCGCCCCTGGCGGTCGCGGTCTTCGTGCTCGCGATGGTGCCCGGGGTCCCCCGGCTGCCGTGGGTCGAGCTCGTGCTGGCGCTGCCGGTGGTGGCCTACGGCGGCTGGCCGTTCCACCGGGCCGCTGCCCTCAACGCCCGGCACCTGGCCTCGACGATGGACACGCTGGTGTCGCTCGGCACCGTGGTGGCACTGCTCTGGTCGGTCGGCCTGGTGGTCGCGGGCGAGTCGCACACCTACTTCGAGGTGGCCTCCACGGTCACCGTCTTCCTGCTGCTCGGTCGCTGGCTCGAGGCCCGGGCCAAGTCACGGGCCGGGTCGGCGCTGCGGGCGCTGCTCGAGCTTGGCGCCAAGAAGGCGGTGCTGGTCGAAGCCGACGGCGAGCGCGAGGTCGACGTCGCCGAGCTGCGGCCGGGCATGCGCGTGCTGGTCCGCCCGGGCGGCCAGGTGCCGACCGACGCGTCCGTGGTCGAGGGGCGGTCCAGCGTCGACGAGTCGATGCTGACCGGCGAGAGCATGCCGGTCCCGAAGGCGGTCGGCGACGAGGTCGTCGGCGGCACCACCAACCTCGACGGCCGGCTGGTCGCCGAGGTGAGCCGGGTCGGCAGCGAGACCGTGCTGGCCCGGATGGGTGAGCTGGTCGCCCGGGCGCAGACCAGCAAGGCGCCGGTGCAGCGGCTGGCCGACCGGATCTCCGCGGTGTTCGTGCCGGTCGTGCTCGGGATCGCCGTAGTCACCTTCCTGGCCTGGCTGTTCAGCGGCCACCCGGCCAGCGACGCGATGACCGCCGCCGTGGCCGTCCTGGTGATCGCCTGCCCGTGCGCGCTCGGCCTGGCCACCCCGACGGCGCTGCTGGTCGGCACCGGCCGGGCGGCGCAGCTGGGCATCGTGATCCGCACCGCCGAGGTGCTCGAGTCCACCCGCCGGGTGACCACCGTCGTGCTCGACAAGACCGGCACCCTGACCACCGGCCGGATGGCGGTGCACGAGTCGGTCGGCGACGAGCGGGCGCTGGCGATGGCCTCGGCCCTCGAGTCGGCCAGCGAGCACCCGATCGCGCGTGCCGTCGTCGCGGCGATCCCGCCGGCCGGCACGGTCACCGACTTCGAGAACCTGCCGGGCCGGGGCATCCGCGGGGTCGTCGACGGCCGCCGGGTCTCGGTGCTGACCCCGGATCCACCCCGTTCGGACGCGCGGCCCGCCGACGGGACCGGTCCGAACGTCGAGGATCGTCTCGGGAAGGCGATCGACCAGGCCCGCGACGCAGGGCGTACGGCGGTGCTGGTCACCCTCGACGGACGACCGGCCGCAGTGATCGGGATCGGCGACACGGTCAAGCCGGGAAGCCTGCGCGCCGTCGAGCGGCTGCACGAGCTCGGTCTGAAGGCGGTGCTGCTCACCGGTGACCACGAGACGGCCGCCCGGCACGTGGCGGAGCAGACCGGGGTCGACGACGTGGTCGCGGGCGTGCTGCCGGAGGGAAAGCAGCAGGCGGTCGAGGAGCTGCAGCGACGGGGCGAGGTGGTGGCGATGGTGGGTGACGGGGTCAACGACGCGGCCGCGCTGGTCCAGGCCGACCTCGGCATGGCGATCGGCACCGGCACCGACCTGGCGATCGAGGCCGGCGACCTGACCCTGGTCAACGGCGACCCCGCCCTCGTGGCCGACGCGATCACGCTGTCGCGGCACACGCTGGCGACCATCCGGCAGAACCTGTTCTGGGCCTTCGCCTACAACGTCGTCGGGATCCCGGTGGCGGCGCTCGGCCTGCTCAACCCGATGGTTGCCGGCGCGGCGATGGCGGCGTCGAGCGTGTGCGTGGTGGCGAACTCGCTGCGGCTCCGGCGCTTCCAGCGCGGATCGTGAGCCGCTGACCGGCTCAGGCCGGCGGCGGGGTGTGCTGCACGCCGAGGATCGCGTCGATCTGCTCGTCGGACAACGGCTCCTCGGACTGGTTGGCGGCCACGATGAGGCTCGCCGTGAGCTCCACCTCGTCCATCAGCTCGCCGTCCTCGAGGGACACGTCGAACGGGTCCACCGCTCCCTCCTGTCCTCGCAGTGCCGTCTTCCATCATTGTTACCCGCAGGCGCATCGACAAACCCGGGAATGCACAAGGCCCCAGCCCGAGGGCTGGGGCCAAGCGCATCAGATCAGTCAGAGCGGACGGACGTTCTCCGCCTGCGGGCCCTTGGGACCCTGGGTGACCTCGAACTCGACCTTCTGGTTCTCGTCGAGGGACTTGTAGCCCTGCGACTGGATCGCCGAGAAGTGCACGAAGACGTCGTCGCCGCCACCCTCCTGGGCGATGAAGCCGAAGCCCTTCTCCGCGTTGAACCACTTGACAGTGCCCTGAGCCATGCTCGTTTCTCCTCTATCGGGGCGAGAGACCACCACCTCGGCGGCCTCAACACAGGTGCGGTGGTGATACGTCGTCCCGCCTCGCAAGCCTGGGGCAAAGATTTGTAGACGCCGTTGGATCACAAACTCCAACGAGCGTTGTCGAACCGCTGGAACTTGCACCTGCAGGCAGAACAGTACCAACTTCCGCCCCCCTGTCACCTCTCGAGGGGGTTTTCGCTCCTGGCGGGTCGGCCGTGCCCTTCGCCGGAGTCGCTCGTTGGGAGGGTGTACGGCGCCGCGGGGCGCGCCCGGGTCTCGGGTCCGGACGCCCCGGCGGCCGAACCGTCCGGGCCCGACAGCGGCCAGGGGAGGAGCACCAGTGTCCACCGGACTGCACGCCGTGCCGCCGCCTGCGGAGGAGCCACCGGATCCGCCGACCACGCCGACGACGGCCGTGGCGCCGGACCAGGCAGCACCCGACTCCCTCGCACCCGACTCCCTCGCGCCCGAGGCGGTGCTCGGCCGCTGGCTGGACGAGAACCGCCCGGCACGGGCGGCCGGCCGGCCCCCAGCCTCCGTGGCTGACCAGGCGTCGGTCGACCCGCTCTCGGTGGCCCGGGCGGCCCAGCAGGCACCCGGCAGCGTCGAACCGGCCCCCAGGCACGCCGGTGGCCGGCGCCGCCTCCGGATCCTGGGCCGGCTGCGCCACCGCCCGGAGGTCGACACCACCCCGGATACGACCCTGGGGCCGACCCCGGTGCGCGAGGCCGAGGCGGAGCCCGAGCCGCTGCCCGCGTGGATCCCGGCCTTCGTCGAGTACCGCACCAGCGAGCTGCCCCGCCTGCTCCTCGGCGCGCTCTTCACCGTCACCGTCGTGGTCGCGGTCGTCGCGCTCTTCTGGGCGGCCAGCGTCGGCAGCGGCGTCGGTCTGCTCGCCACCGGCGTGCTCGGCCTGGCGGCGGCGATGCTCTGGTGGGGCCTGCTCGGCTGGGCACCGACGGTGGTCTCCCTGAGCCGGGGCCAGCTGGAGGTCGCCCGCGGCGAGCGGGTCCGCCGCTTCGACCTACGGTCGACCGACACCCAGGTCGACCTCGGCCACGACCCCCGCTCGCTGCGGTGGCGGGCCGTGGTGTCCCGGCCGGGCGAGCGCGACGTGGTCATCCGACGGCAACACGTGAAGACTCGCCAGTTCTGCCAGATCGTCAGCGCGCTCCGGTCCTGATGCCCGGCGCCGTCACGACCTCGTGACCGGCCGCCAAGCGACCGACAGGTGCACGGGTCCGCGGACGCGGTAGCGGCCGTGCACCCTCCGGGCGGCGGTCATCGTCCAGGCGGCGTCGCTCCGGTCCGGCCCGTTGCCGAGCAGCACCCAGCCGCGATCGCACAGGAAGCTGATCCGTCGGTGGCCGACCAGGCCGGTCGCGCCCATCGCCGCGGTGCAGCGCACGTCCAGGCCGTCACCGGCCCGCAGCGCCCACCACCGCCCCGGGAAGGGGTCGCGCTGCGGCAGCGCCGAGGTCAGCCGCAGCCGCACCACCCGGTGCGTCCAGGGCGCCGGCAGGCAGAGCACGGCGTCCCGCGCGACCCCCCGCCAGCAGGGGTCCAGGATCGTGTCGCCCCGGAAGCAGCGGTAGAGCCGACCGTCCAGCAGCGAGGAGCTGAAGCAGTGCCCGCGCGCGGTGGCGTCGACGCGGTAGCCGTCGACGAGCCGGCCGCGCGCGTCCACCGGGGCGACCCGCGCGACCCGGGTGGCCGCCAGCGTCGGCGGTGAGACGGTCGAGACCACGCCGGGGCCCGGAGCTGGCGTGGCTCGGGGCGAGGAGCTGGCCGTGCGACCCACCACGAGGGGCACCACGACGACCGCCGCGACGGCGACGATGGTCACGGCGGCGAGCCCCCACACGCGCGCGCGCACGCGAATCACCTCCCCCGCGGAGCGCCGAGCTCCGTTGAGTCGAGGGTACGCCGGGAAAGGCAAGGAGAAACACGCAGAATTAGTCCGGACACACCGGGGCAAGCCGCGCCAACACGGGCGTTTCCCATCTTGCTGCAGCCCCCGCGCGCCAACACACTGACCTCACGAGATACTGGCCCGAAGCACCGGACCGCTCACCGGCGTGCCGACCGCAGGGCCTCTAGCTCAACTGGCAGAGCAGCGGACTTTTAATCCGCGGGTTGTGGGTTCGAGCCCCACGGGGCCCACCAGCGTGGGCCCACCTCCCGACCCGTGGTCGACCGTCCAGGACCGGAGGAACCACCATGATGCGCACGCTCACCCTCTCGGAACTGGCTGACCTTCTCGACCGCAGCGCCGACGAGGCGACCGTGCAGAACTTCGGCGAGATCCGCCGGATGCTGCGCCGGCGACTGTCCGTCGAGGGCATCGACCACTCGCCGATGTGGAAGGCCACCCTGCTCGACTTCCAGGACGGCTGCCGGCAGCTCGCCGGCCAGCTGCGCGCGGAGGCCACCCGCCTGACCCGCTGACTCCCGGGCCGGGTTGTCAAGGGCACGAGGTGCGGCAGCTCGGCGTACCCCATGGCCGGTCTACACCGGAAAGCCCCGAATTCCGGGCGTAGGTGTCGCTTACCACCCGAACCCGCGCAAACTACGAGCACACCAAGCCCTCGGGCACTCAGGGAGGCAGCCATGGACTACAAGCCCACGGACAACGACTTCATCCTCGCGATGGGCGAGGCCGTTCGTCCCGGGGACGTCCACCACCACTTCGACACCCCGGACTGGATGACCCCGCGGGCCGAGGCGGCCGAGCTCCTCGGCGGCCCTGCGGCGATCCCCGAGCAGCCCGGCGAGCCCGGGCCTGCGACCGCGGTGCTCAACCCCCCGGCGATCCCGCACCAGGTCGTGCCGACCCACGACGAGCAGCGGACCGCGGCCCCGCCCGCCGGTCCGGCGATCCCCGCGGAAGCCAGGTGGAAGGCGAAGCACAAGGTGCGCACGCTCTTCGGCCTGCTGCTGGTGCCGTTCCTCGCGGCGGCGGTCGCGGGAGGCTACTACGCCTACCACATCGGGTCGATGGAGTACCTCCCCGTCGCCGCGATCCCGGCGCTGATCATCGTCGGCATCTGGGGCGCGATGATCAACACCACCCCGCCGGTCACCACGCTCAAGGGCTCGAAGATCGCCGTGCGTCACGACGGCACCGTCGACGAGTTCGACCTGGCCAACCCCGACCAGGCCATCGAGACCACCCGCGACGCCTCGGACCCGCGCTGGAAGGCGAAGTTCGAGCGGCTCGACGGCAGCCAGCTGGTGCTCACCCGCAAGCACGTGCCGCCGGCGGAGTTCACCATGATCCTGCAGCACTACCGCCGGATCGCCGCGGAGCTCCTCGAGCAGCGGGTGCGCCGCTACCAGGCCTGACCCGGCAGATCCCCGGCTCGCAGGGTGTGGGCGTGACCCCGGACCGGCCGTCGAGGTTCGAATGAGCACCCGGGTCCGGCGCGTGGCGCTGGGTCGGCGACTGCGCCGCGCCGCGCTGCCGCTCGTGCCCTTCACCGCTCTCGCCCTCGACGTGGCCGGCGGCGGCCGGATCGACCGCTTCGAGCGCGCCCACGTCCGTGGCGCCCGTCGCGCCGCCGGGGCCTGGCCGACGGTGACCAGGATGGGCGACCGGCCCGCCCTGGCCGCGATGACGCTCACCGCCGCGGTTGTCTCGCACCGACGGGGCCAGCCGGCTGGGCGCCCGGTGCTGCCGGTCCTGGCAGGGATGGGCGTGCGGACGGGCCTGATGCTGCTCGTCGACCGGGACCGCCCCCCGGAGCGGTGGTGGCTCGAGGAGCCCGCCGGCGCCAGCTTCCCATCACGGCACACGACCTGCTGCGCCCTGGGCCTGATGGCCCTGCGCGACGCGCTGCCCCCCTCGGCCGCGTTCGACGCAGTGGCGGCCACGACGATCGCGGTCGAGGGCTACAGCCGGCTGCGCCTCGGAGTGCACTGGCCCTCGGACGTCGTCGGCGGTCTGCTGCTGGCAGCCGGTGTGCACGCGCTGCTCACCGACCCACGACCGGACTGATCCGCGGCGGTCAGAAGTCGTGGCTGGCCAGCTCGAGGGGATCGGCACCGTCCCGGCCGCGCAGGTTCTGCAGGCCCGGCACCATCTCGGAGGTCACCAGGCCGTGCTCGCCGGTGAGCTCGTCGACCACGTCGAAGGAGCGGGCGATGCCGTCGGGGGTGTCCACGACCACGGTCACGACGGGGACCCGGCGGCCGAGCTGCAGCAACCGGTCACCGTGCGGGAGGTGGTCGCCGTGGAACCCCCAGACGCCGCGCAGCGCGGTCGCGCCCTTCGCACTGCTCGCCCGCAACCGGCGGACGATCCCACGGTGGATCGGCTCGCCGTGACTGAGGTGGTGCTCGGAGGTGTAGATCGTGAGCTTCTGCCACAGCGCATGTCCGTCGGTGTCGGTGGCCGGCAGCTGGTGCGGGCGGGCCAGCAACCGGCCGTCGCGCTTGCAGACCCGAACCCGCTCGACCGTGACCATCGGCCGCGGCAGCATCGCGCGCACCTCCGGAAGCACCGTCGCGATGCGGCGGCCGTCACCGACCGCGAGCACCACCGCCGGGACGTCGAGGTTCCGGTCCCAGAAGCGGGCCCGCTGGCGTTCTCCGTGGCTGGTCCCGTCGACGCCCACCAGCACCGAGGCGCCCGCGACCCCGCGACGATGGAGCAGGTCGCAGACCGCCAGGTGCGCGGTGGCACCCGCGATCTGCTCACCCCGACCGACATAGATGGTCAGCTTGGTCGCCTCGGCCAGCTCCTCAGGCAGGTCCGCCGGAAGAGCGCCGTCCCGCACGATGCGGGCACGCTCGACCGTGACCAGGCCCCGGTCCTGCAGCTCGAGGATCCGCGGGACCACTGGTTGCACCTTCTCGCGCACGTCGGTCGCCAGGGCCAGCACCGACGGGTCCTCCGACATGGTGAGCGTCCGGTCACCGCGCAGGTGGTGAGCGAGCCCGAAACCGGCCGTCGCCCGCAGCACGATGCTCGTGGTGAGGTCGAACTCCTCGAAGACGTCCAGCAGCGCGTCGGACAGGAACCGGCCCTGGTGGCGCTGTCGTTCCCCGAAGTAGCTGGTGACCTTCAGGCAGTCCTCGATCAAGGCCCGCCCCCGATCCGCAGCCCGAGCACCGCCGCGCCGATCCCGGCAGCCAGGCTCAGCGCCACGTTCCCGAGCGCCCACCAGAGCTGTCGCTCCTCGGCGAGTCGTTGGGTCTCGAACACCCAGGTGCTGAAGGTGGTGTAGGAACCGATCACTCCGGTGCCGACGACCAGAGCCAGGTGCTCCGGCAGCACGAGGCCGTCGAGGATGCCCAGCACGAGCGCACCGCTGAGGTTGACCACCAGCGTGCCCAGCGGCAGCCCTCTCCCCCGGGGGCGAGTCACGGCACCGTCGACGACGAAGCGCAGCACGGCTCCGAGGCCGCCCCCGACGGCGACGCCGGCCCAGGCGAGCGCGGTGCTGCCCTGGCTCACCGGAGCACCCCGGCGCGGCGCACCATCGACGTGGCGAGGTGGATCGCCAGCAGGCCGCAGCCGACGCTGGCCACGGTGTAGCCGACGGCGACCTGCCAGGCACCGGCCTCGACGAGGCGGACCACCTCCACCTGCATCGTGGAGAACGTGCTGAGACCACCGCAGATGCCGGTGCCGAGAAAGGGCCGACGGTAGTTGGAGGCAGGCAGCCGCTCGAGCAGGCGAGTGGTGAAGTAGCCCAGCAGGAAGGCGGCGACGACGTTCACCACGAAGGTCGGCCACGGCCAGCCGCCGTCCTGAACCGGGACCCAGGTGCCCAGTGCTGCCCGGAGCAGCGCGCCGACGGCGCCACCCGCGAAGATGGCCGCGAGCTCCCGAGGATCCCGACCGGGCATCGATGGCTCCTTTCCTGCGAGGATGCACCTGCACCGCAGGAACCATCAGCCCGGGAGGCGGTTCGGCCCGGTGCGGGCCCGGCGGGATTCCATCGCCGCGGACAGGGTGGCAGCCACCCCGGTCGAGCGTCAACCGCGCGCCGGGCGCGGGTCGCTCAGCTGGCCTGCGTGCCGCGCTCGCCCGCGTCGGTGAGTCGGGCCTCCTCGGCGGCCCTGGCCTCCAGCTCGGCGCGGCGCCGGTCGTATCCGCCCGGCTCGCTGACGAACTCGCGGGTCCCCTTCGCCAGCCGCTGGAGTGCCTGCCGGGCGAAGATCTGCTGCTCGGTGGCGGTCCGCTGCGACCGGTCGTTGCCGAAGAACGTGACCGACCAGTGCAGCAGCGCGGTGACCTGGTTCTTGAAGCCGGTGAGGTAGACGAGGTGGACCCCGAGCCACATCAGCCAGGCCACGAAGCCGGTGAGCCGCACCTTGCCGATGGTGGCGACCGCGCTGAACTTCGAGATGGTGGCCAGGCTGCCCTTGTCGAAGTAGTGGAAGGGCTGTTGCGGGTCCTTGCCCCGCAGCCGGTCGTCGATGGTGCGGGCGGCGTACTTCGCGCCCTGGATGGCGACCTGGGCGACGCCCGGCAGGTGGTCGAGGTCGATCATGTCGCCGACCACGAACACCTCGGGGTGGCCGGGCAACGTCAGGTCGGGGTTGACGCCGACCCGGCCTGCCTTGTCCAGCGAGGCACCGGTCTGCTCGGCAAGGGTCTTGCCCAGCGGGGAGGCCTCGACACCGGCGGCCCACACCTTGGTGACCGCGTTGATCCGCCGGCGGGTTCCGTCCTTGTCCTCGACCTCCAGGCCGCGCTCGTCGACGCCGACCACCATTGCGCCGAGCTGCACCTCGACGCCGAGCTTCTCCAGCGACCGCTTCGTCCAGACACCCAGCTTCTCGCCGAACGGCGGCAGCACCTGCGACGCGGCGTCGACGAGGATCACCCGGGCCTTGCGGGTGTTGATGTGCCGGAAGTCGCGCGGCAGGGTCTTCTGCGCCAGCTCGGCGATCTGGCCGGCCATCTCCACCCCGGTCGGGCCCGCGCCGATGACGACGAAGGTGAGCAGCTCGTCGATGTCGTGGTCGTCCTCGGAGACCTCCGCGAGCTCGAACGCCCCGAAGATGCGGCCGCGCAGCTCCAGGGCGTCGTCGATGCTCTTCATGCCGGGGGCGAACTCGGCGAACTCGCCGTGGCCGAAGTAGGACTGGCCGGAGCCGGCAGCGACGAGCAGCGAGTCGTAGGGCGTGACGGTCTCGCGGCCGAGCACCTGGTGGGTGACCAGCCGCTTCTCCAGGTCGATGTCGGTGACCTCGCCGAGCACCACCCGCGCGTTCTTCTGCCGAGCCAGCACCTCGCGCGTCGGCGGGGCGACCTCGCCCTCGCTGAGGATGCCGGTCGCCACCTGGTAGAGGAGCGGCTGGAAGAGGTGGTAGCTGGCGTTGGAGATCATCGTGACGTCGACGTCGGCATGCTTGAGCGCCTTGGTCCCGAAGAGGCCGCCGAAGCCGGAGCCGATCACCACCACCCGATGGCGGCTCTTCCGGTCCCCGGCACGGTTCGGTGCAGCGTTCACGTCGGTCATAACCTTGATTGTTGCCCCTTCACTCCCGGGGCAACCCCTGGCCGCCGGTCTGCTCCATCACACGGGTCCCCCGGCCGCTGGCGCACCGGTGCGCGGTGGAGTACGCCCTGGAGCACGCCGCTGAGTGCGCCCTGGAGTGCGAATGTGCCCGGCGGGCACTATCGTCAGCAGAGTTCGCCGGGGGGCTGCCTCCGCCCAGCCCTCCCGGGCCCCTTCGCGAAAGCCGAGGTCTTGTCCCTGACCACGCGTGCCCTGTCGCTGCCGGCCACACCGCCGTCGGTCCGTCTGGCTCGCACCTGGGTTCGCGACTCGCTCCACGAGATCGGCCGCAGCGAGCTGGCCGACAGCGCCCAGCTCGGCGTCTCCGAGCTGGTCACCAACGCGCTGCTGCACGGTGATCCGCCAGTCGAGGTGCGACTTCGCGGCACCCGCGAGCACCCGCGCATCGAGGTCACCGACCACTCCCCCGTGCCGCCCCGGGTGCCGCGGCTGCTCCTCGACGACGCCGACGCCGAGGTTCCGACCTTCGGCCGCGGCCTGTCGCTGGTGGCGATGATGTCGGCCCGCTGGGGCGCGGACCTCGACCACGACCGGGCCGGCAAGAGCGTCTGGTTCGAGCCCCTCCCGGAGCTGAACGCCGAGGCCGACCTGCGTGGAGAGATCTTCGACCCCGCAGAGGTCCACCGCGACGACCCGCCGCTGACCGAGCCGGCGGAGACGGTGCGCATCGAGCTGCGCAACTTCCCGGCCCGGATGTTCCGGCGGCTGCGGATCCACCAGTTCGAGCTGCGTCGCGAGCTGCGGCTGCTGGCGATGACCGACCCTGCGCGCTACCCGATCGCCACCTCCATCACCGAGATGAACGCCGGCGTCGACGCCGACCGTCGCGCCACCTCCGGGGTGCGTGCTCTCGACAGGGCGATCCATCGCGGCGACGCCCACATCGACCTGGTGTACGACGTCCCTCTCGGCGCGCCGCAGCGGATGGAGCGGCTTCACGAGCTGATCGAGGAGGCCTACCGGTTCTTCGGCGACGAGCACTTGCTGACCGTCGTACCTCCCCCGGAGCTGCTGGCGCTGCAGCAGTGGTACTTCGGCCAGTTCACCAAGCAGGGCCGCGGCGAGCCGGCAACCCCCTGGGACGACGACCTCACCGGGACGCAGGCTCAGCCCTAGATCCGGGCTCAGCCATAGCCCAGGGCGTGCAGCCGGTCGTCGTCGATGCCGAAGTGGTGGGCGATCTCGTGCACCACGGTGATCCGGACCTCGTCGACCAGCTCCTCGCGGGTGCGGCACATCCGCAGCAGCGGTTCCCGGAAGACCAAGATCCGGTCCGGCGCGCGGAAGGTGTAGCTGCTGTCCCGCTCGGTCAGCGGCGTCCCGACGTAGAGTCCCAGCAGGTCGGGCTCCCCCGGCGGCGAGGCCTCCTCGACCAGCACGACCACGTTGTCCATCAGCCCGCCCAGCTCGGGAGGCACCTGGTCGAGCGCCTCGACCACCAGCTCGTCGAACTCGGCCGCCCCCAGCTCCATGGCGCAACCATAGGCCGGCGGTGCAGCCACTATGCTGTGCCCGGTCACTCGCCAGCGTGACCAGGCCCCCATCGTCTAGTGGCCTAGGACACCGCCCTTTCACGGCGGCAGCACGGGTTCGAATCCCGTTGGGGGTGCGAAGCAGAAAAGGCATGTTGACCTGCAAGAACGCGTGGCCGGTCTACTTCCTCCATTCCGGACCCGGAGGGCTGGGGCAACACTGGGGCAACAGCAGGAACGGCGCGCATCGCGGCGCGGCGTTCCTGGGCGGCCTTTCGGGCGGCGTCCATCGCGCTGCCGATCTCGTCCAGCCGGTCCCCGAAGAGGTGCCCGTAGGTGTCCAGTGTCATCGTCGCCGAGGCGTGACCGAGCATCTGCTGGACCACCTTCACGTCGGCGCCAGATGCGATGGCGAGACTTGCGGCGGTGTGGCGCAGCTGGTGCGGATGCAGACCGGGGACACCAATGGCCTGAGCGGCGGCTCCAAAGGCAGTCCGAAATGTGCTGACACGCAGCGGAGAGCCTTTGCGGATGCCGGCGAAGACCAGGTCATCTGGGTCCTTGTTGGCGACGTGCTCAGCCAGCTCTGTGGCCAGGAAGGGCGGGATCGGGACCTCGCGTCGCTCGTGTGATTTCGGTGTTCCCCAGACGAGTCCTTGGCCACGCACCGGGGTCACCGAGGCGGCGATGATGGCCCGTCGGCGGTGCAGGTCGAGGCGGGCGACCTTGAGCGCGGCCATCTCGCCGAACCGGACGCCGGTGTAGGCGAGGAATAGCACGATGAGGCGGTACATCTCGTTGGTGCGGGTGTCATAGCTGCTGTGTTTGCTCGGGTCGATCGGATAGCCGCAAGCATGGGCAAGGTCCTCAACCTGCTCGTGGCTGAGGTAGAGGTGCTCATGCTTGCCCACGCGAGGCAGGTTCACGCCGGTCGCGACGTTGCGGGCCAACCGGCCGTCCTTGACCGCCATGTCCAGGACCAGGCTCAGCACGCGATGGATCTTCTGCACGGTGGCGGGAGAGTGCCCC
Organism: Nocardioidaceae bacterium; assembly: GCA_025980475.1. GTDB lineage: Bacteria > Actinomycetota > Actinomycetes > Propionibacteriales > Nocardioidaceae > Marmoricola. The sequence goes on from JAICXL010000025.1 coordinate 32,044, forward strand.
GTCGACAGTGCAGTGACCCACGCCTGGACGTCCGAGTGGGAGACGTTGCCGAGCCTGACCCTCCCCCACTTCGGGTGGATGTGCTTGCGCAGGATCCCGGCGTATCTCTCGTGCGTCGTCGGCTTCAAGTGGGCCTGTCCCGCAAGCCAGCGATCCGCCCAGTCACCGACGGTGACTTGCGCCAGCACCGGGTCCACGTAAGACCCCGTCGCCTTGGAGCTCTCCACCCCGGCGAGGAAGCGCTCGGCGTCGATCTTGCGGGTGAAGGTCTTGTTGCGCTGGGCGCCGGCGGGGGTGCGGTAGTGGGCGCGCCAGGTGCTCTGCCCGTTGCGGGTGCGCTTCTCGATGCTGGCCATGGGTCATCCTCTCTCTGGTCGCCGACACCAGGTGACGATCAGTGGCCTACCTGTGGATGGTTGGACTGGTCTTCGAGCCAGCCGATGACGTCGGTGCGCCAGTAGCGCACGGATCGTCCGATGCGGAAGCTGTGGGGTCCGGTTCCGAGGTGGCGCCAGTAGCGCAGGGTGGCTTCGGGGACGCGGACGAGGGCGGCGACTTCTTTGATGCTCATCAGCTCGTCCTCGGCATGGGACGGGGCGGTGAGTGACTGTTGGGTGTTGGTCATGGTCTGCCTCCTGGTGGTGGGTGTGGTTCTCGGCCGGTGTTGGTCGGTCTCTACTGTCCTCAAGAGGGCGCACCAATTGGCGCCCGTGGTCGGGCCGCCCGGGGTAGCCGAATCGGACCCGGGCGACCCCCGTGGGA
>JAICXL010000012.1 GCA_025980475.1 Nocardioidaceae bacterium
CCATCGGCAGCCCGGTCCCCCACCCTCGGTCAACGGCCACCCTGTTGCGACCGCGTTGCTCCGATGGGCAAGGCGGGAGCCAGCTCAGCTCAGTGGCGGTCGACTTGAGGAGCTGGCGCGGGACTGGTGTGGATGAGCCATAGCGCCACGGGGAGGGAGACGAGCGCGGCGACGATTCCTCCGGCGTTCTCCGGGCTGAGGGGGATGTGCTCACGGAAGATGGCGACGCCAATGGCCAGCGCGGTCAGTGGTTCGGCCAGCGTCATCGACGTGAGGCCCGGCGCCAGCGCCCCGGCTTGGTAGACGTTCTGGTTGAGGATCACCCCGAAGATCCCGAGCGCGATGAGGAGGTAGACGGGCCAGCTGGCCAAGAGGGCCACCGGGTGACTCAACTGCTCGCTGCAGGCCTTCAGAAGGGCTGCAGCAAGACCGTAGACCACGCCGGTACCGAGCCCGAGGAAGATTGCGCGAGCGTGGGCGGCAGAGGTCCTGGCTCCGAGCAGACATGCGAGTACGACCGCGGCACTGGCGAGGGTGACCGTCAGCCATTCGCCGAAGGGTGGAGCCGAGATGCCCGAGGCGGGGTGGGCGAAAGCGACGAACACGGCAAGCCCGATGGCGGCCAGGGACCCACCGGCCAGTTGACGTGGCTGGACCCGACGGCCGTTCAGCGCCGCCTCGAGGGGGATCGCAAGGACGATGCTGCTGACGATCAGGGCCTGGACGATGACGAGCGTGCCCGCCCGAAAGGCCGCGATCTGGAGCGCCACGGCGCCGGCGTTGCTGAGCAGGGACGAGAGCCAGAGCGGCCGAGTCAGGAGTCGTAGCAGCAGCCGCGGATCCGCGACTCCGAGGCGGCGTTCCCGGCTGGCCGATCGGTGCTGCAGCGCCGCGGTGAGAGCAAAGAGCGTGGCGGCGCCCAACGCAAGTGGGATGCTGCTCCATTCCGGCATCAGGTGCTCGGGAAGTGTTCGCCGAGGCGGCCTACCTGCAGCCCACGTTCGTTGCAGTGGTCCAAGATTCGTGGGAGCGCACCCAGGGCCGATCGCCAGGCACCGGGAGCGGAGGTGCAGTCGGAGTCGTGCAGCAGGATCGTGCTCCCCGCGAGCGGGCCGCGGGTGACCTTGCGTCGGACAGATTCCGGCGTGGCGTGGGTCGTCCAGTCCTTTCCCCAGGACGTCCAGAGCACGGGCTGGAGGGAGAGCGCGTTGGTCGTGTGCAGGGCAGCGACGGTGAGCACGCCGTACGGCGGGCGGTAGAAGCGGGGAGCCGAGCCTGTGATCTGGCCGACCAGGTCTCGGGCGCGAGCCACGTCGTGAAAGGTGGCTCGTGGCGATCGGCCGAGCAGCATCCGGTGTTCGAAGCCGTGCACGCCGAGCTCGTGGCCCGCGGCGACAACCTCGGATGCCAGGACTGGGGCCCGCTGCAGCATCGAGCCGAGCATGAAGAACGTGGCGCGGACGCGATACTGGGCAAGGACGGCGAGGAACCGGGGAGTGGACACCGGGTCGGGCCCGTCGTCAAAGGTCAACGCGACGTGGTGGGCGGCGCCCACACCCGACAGGCGGGGCAGGAATGCCCTGCGCACCGGGCCGATGGCCGTCACACCGGGGGACGCGTTCCCCGCAGCAAGTAACGCGCCGGTGACCGCGACGGTCATGGCGCCGCCGCGCAGGTCGGCCAACCTCATCGAACCAACACAGTCAAGGCGCTCAGGAGAAAGCTGTGGCCGAGAAACAGTGCGGTTGCCGCTGCGGCCGCCACGCCGAGACGGCGCCAGCGCGGCCCGGGCAGCGGGCTGGCGCCGAGGCGGCCAGCGCCGCTGGAATGACCGGCCAGCGTCCCATCGATGAGATCTCTGAGCTGGGAGACAGGGTCGTTGCAGAACAAGGCCGACGCACGTGAGCGCTGTGCCTCTCGGACCGGCCCGCCGAGCAGTGCGCCGAGACGGGGCGCCAGCGCCTGTTCGTCGCGCACCCAGGTGGACACGCCCACTGCGTCAAGGTCCCGGGCGTTCTGTCTTCCGTGTCCAGGGATCGGCCGGTAGGTGAGCAAGGGCCGCCCGGCGGCCATGGCCTCGAGGGAGGACAACCCACCAGCGTTCTCCACCACGACGTCGACAGCCCGCAGCAACGTGGGCATGTCGGACACCCATCCCAGCACCGGACCGAGTGCGAGCTTCTCCAGCCGCTTCCGGAGGCCGACGTTGTGTCCACACACCACCACGGGGCGCGCCAGTCCAGTTGCGGCGATGTCGCGCGCCGCGGACTCGATCTCGCCGATGCCCCACGATCCGCCGACCAGAAGGGCGAGTCTGTCCCCGAGCGGAAGCCCGAACGCGGCCCGCGCGCAGTCCGCAGGGAGTTCCCTCGCCGCGGAGAAGCCGTCGGCGACCACGGGCCCGCACACGCGTACGTCTCGCGCCCCCAGACGACGGGCAGCCTCGGCAGTGCTCGAGTGCAGGACCAGATGTCGGTCCACCTCGCTGGAGACCCACAGGTGGTGTGCCGAGAAGTCGGTCAGGAAGGTGACCACTGGGATCTCCAGCTCGCCGCGAGCGCGCAGCTGCCCGAGCACCTGGCTGGCCAGCGGGTAGGTTGACAACACCACGGCGGAGTCGGCGGTGACCAGTTGCGCGACCCTTCGCCGCAGGATCGACAGCAGCAGTCGGTTGATCAGCCCGGCCACCAGCCGGCGGGTGCAGATCCGGAACAGCACGCCGTACAACCAGGGAAAGCGGCGCAGCACGCCAGCGTAGTCACCGGACATGCGGTGCCCGAGGCGACCGGGCAGCACATCAAGGAAGTCGCGGTAGACGACCCGGCACCCCGTGGCCTCCAGCCGCGAGCCCCACGCCCGGGCAGCGCCGTCATGACCCGCTGCCACGCTCGCAGAGACCAGCACCACCAGGGGACGCCCATCAGGCCACGGTGACATCGCCTGGGGAGCGGACCCGGTCACATACCCTCCCGTCGTCTTGGACTCATTGCCTGCAGCCACATCATGCCCGAACGGTTGCTACTGCCTACCTCCCGCAGGGCGTCAGGCCACCGATCCACTATCGCAGGAGGGCCCAGTGGTCCCTTGGCGCGACGCACCTTGGCCGTCGCACGCTGCCCAGGGTGACACCTATGTGCTGCCGATGCCCGGAAGCTGGTTGGAGCAGTGCCCACCTGTCGCCGGTTGCCCGGTGGCGCCGTCAGTCGCCACGGCGGCGCAGCAGGACGGCGGCGATGGCGTAGGCCGCGCGATCCGGCTGCTCATCGGGGCGCCACGTCGAGGAGCTGCGAGGCGCTGACGCAGGCGCCGACCACCGTTGCGCTCGGCTCGAGCGTCGAGACCGAGAGCTGCACCGGGCGCGGCAGCTTCTCGTTGACCCTGTCGAGGACGCGGGGGACTTCCGGCGCGAGGGCTCGACCGATGCTGCCGTCGAGCACGACGCCCTCGAGGTCGACGACGGCGCAGAGGTCGATGACGACCATGGCGACATGGTCGACCACTTCGTCGACGACCTGCCCGGCGAGTGCGTCGCCACGGCGGTGGGCGGCGAACACGGCCGCCGCATCCCAGGACCCGACACCGGCGGTCGCACCGGCGCCCGCCAGGGCTCGGGCGCGAGCGGCGATCGCGGGGCCGCCGAGGACGGACTCCATGCCCATGCGCGTCCCCTGTGCGAGCTGCCGCCGGGAGGGCACCAGGAAGCCGAGCTCGCCGGCCGCGTTGTGTGCCCCGCGCCGCAGCCGGCCATCGAGGACCAAGGCACCTCCGACGCCGGTCCCCAGGGCGAGTACGGCGAAGTCCCGCATCGTCGTGCCCGCTCCCCGCGCCGCCTCGCCGATCGCGGCCAAGTTGGCATCGTTCTCCACCCGGAGTGGGACCCCGAGGCGCTCGCGCAACAGTCCCCCGACCCTGCCCTCGTGCCAGCGCAGGTTGACCGCCCCGCTCACGTCGCCGCGTGTGGGATCGACGTAGCCGGGGACCCCGACGACGACCGCGGCGATCGCTTCGCCTTGCGTGGTGGCCGCCTGCTGCAGGTCGTCGAGGGCGGCAAGCAGCACCGCGGCCGGATCGGCGCCGGGACCGGTGGGGCGGTGGTCCTCGGCCAGCACCGCGCCCTGCCGATCGACGAGCCGGGCGCGGCAGCTGGTGCCGCCCATGTCCACGGCGACCGCGACGCGGCTCATCGGGCCTTGGCCCACCGGCCGCGATGGAGGACCGCGGCCACGCCGAGGTCAGCCGTCATCAGGAGCAGGTCGGCCATGGCTCCGGGCGCCACCTCCCCGATGTCGTCCAGCCCCAGGGCCCGGGCCGGAGTCCGGGTCGCGGCCGCGACCGCCGCCCGCAGTGGCACGCCCGCCACCGTCACGGCGTAGCGCAGCGCCTCGGCCAGGGTCACCGTGCTCCCGGCGATCTGACCCTCGCTGCCCCGTGCCACCGAGTCGCGGACGTCGACCTCGCGGTCGCCGAGGCGGTAGTGACCGTCCGGCATACCGGCGGCGGCCATCGCGTCGGTGACCAGCACGGCACGGCCGATCCCGACGCAGTTTGCGGCGTCGGCGACGACGCTAGGGTGCAGATGGACGCCGTCGGCGATCAGCTCGATGAAGGCGTCGGACTCCAGCAGCGCGACGACCGGGCCTGGGTCGCGGTGGTGGATCGGGCGCATCGCGTTGAAGAGGTGGGTGCCGACGCGGGCACCGCGACGCAGGGCCTCGACGGCCTGCTCGTAGGTGGCGTCGGTGTGCCCGAGCGCGACGGTCGCTCCCGCGGCGGCGGCGCGCTCCACGGCCTCGAGCCCGCCGGGGAGCTCTGGAGCGATCGTCACCATCCGTACCGCGCCCTGGCCACAGGCGACCAACCGCTCGACATCGCGAGAGAGAGGCACGGCGAGGGCCGCCGGGTCGTGCGCCCCGCGTCGGTGCGGGCTGAGCCACGGTCCCTCGAGGTGGACGCCGGCGAGGACACCGGTCTCCACCAGCGGGGCCAGCTCCTCGACCTGCCGGGCGAGCAGGTCCAGCGGCGCGCTGACCAGGCTCGCCACCCGGCTCGTGGTGCCGTGCTGGAGGTGGAACTCCGCCACCTGGGCCGCCTTCCCGGCGCCATCGGTGTAGGAGTGGCCGCCGCCGCCGTGCTGGTGGATGTCCACCAACCCTGGGAGGACGAGCAGGTCGCGTACGTCGACCTCGTGCGCGCCAGGTCGTTGCGGGGCGCGGCCCTGACCCACCGCGTGCACACGGTCGCCGACGATCTCGATCCAGGTGTCCGTCGCCTCACCGTCGGCGGTCACCAGCCGGGCGCCGGTCAGCAGGATCCGGGCGATGTCTGCGAGGGCGTGGGTCAATGACGGTCACCGGAGTCGGCGACGGCGACGGCGACGTCGCCGTACCCGGCCCGCGCCGCGGCCACGTGGCAGGCGGCGCTGTGCCCGGGGCTCAGCTCGACGAGCTCCGGGGTGATCCGGTGGCACACGTCCTCGACCCACGGGCACCGCCAGCGGAAACGGCAGCCTGGTGTCGGGTCGACGACCTTGGGCGGCTCGCCGTGATCCACCTTGTCGACCGTGAGCTCGGCGCGCGGATCCGGGACGGCGGCGACCAGCAGCTGCGTGTAGGGGTGCCGGGGATCCTGCAGGACCTGCTCGACCGGGCCGCTCTCGACGAGGTGGCCGGCGTACATGACCATGATGCGGTCGGCGATGTAGCGGGCACTGGCGATGTCGTGGGTGATGTACAGGATCGAGACGCCTTGCTCATCGCGCAGTCCCGCCATCAGGTTGAGCAGCCCGATCCGCACGGACACGTCGAGCATCGAGACCGGCTCGTCCGCGACGATCAGACGTGGCCGGTAGGCCAAGGCCTGAGCGAAGCCGATGCGCTGCCGCTGGCCTCCGCTCAGCTCGTAGGGAAAGCGGTCCAGCGCCTCGCCGGCGGGGTCAAGGCCCAGACGCTCGAGGATCCGCTCGGCCTCCGCGCGGCGCTGGTGGCGGGGGATGTCGGGCCGGTGCAGCGCGAGCCCACGCATGATCCCGTGGGAGACCCGGTAGGCGGGGTTCAGCGAGGCGAACGGGTCCTGGAAGACCATCGGGACGTCAGATCGGTAGCCCAGCAGGTCACGCCGGGTCCGGAAGCTGCTCAGCGCCCTGCCCCGGTAGTAGATCTCGCCGCTGGTGGGCCGGTAGACCCGGGCGAGCAGCCGGGCCACGGTGCTCTTGCCGCTGCCGCTCTCCCCGACCAGGGCGACTATCTCCCGGTCACGAATGGTGAACTCGACGTCGTCCACGGCGTGCAGCGTCTTCCGGGCGATGGCGCCACCGACCTTGAAGTGCCGGGTCAGGCCGCGGGTCTCCAGCAGCGGCGCACCCTCCGTGTAGTGCCGGCTCATTGGACGACCTTCTTGTCGGCCAGGGCGTGCAGGTGGCAGGCGGCGCGGCTGGTGCCCGCGTCGTAGAAAGGCGGCTCGACGTCGCACATCTCGAAGCGCTTGGGGCAGCGCGGGGCGAAGCGGCAGCCGACGGGCGGGTGGAGCAGGTTCGGCGGGCTGCCGGGAATGCCGGTCAGCGGCAACCGGGGTCCGCGGATCGAGGGGAAGGCGTCGAGGAGTCCCTCGGTGTAGGGGTGGCCGGGATTGGCGAAGATCTCCTTGGTGGACCCGATCTCGACTGCCTTGGCGGCGTACATGACCACGAGCCGGTCAGAGAAGTGGCTGACCAGCGACATGTCGTGAGTGACGAACAGGACGGCGAACCCGAGCTGCTGCTGCAGCTGCTTGACCTGGAGCATCAGCGAGCGCTGGGCGACGACGTCGAGCGCCGAGGTCGGCTCGTCCATGATGACAAGGTCGGGGTTGAACAGCAGGGCCATGGCGATCATGGCTCGTTGTCGCATGCCGCCGCTGAGCTGGTGGGGGTAGCTCTTCAGGTGCACGAGGTCGATCCCGACGAGGGCGAGCACCTCCTCCGCGCGTTGCCGGATGGTGGCCCTGGACCGCTCACCGTGGGCCCGCATGGCGTCGGCGAACTGGTCACCGAGCTGGGCCACCGGGTTGAGCGCATTCATCGCGCTCTGCATCACCACCGACAGGTCGCGCCACCGGGTCGTCGCCAGCTGGCGGTCGGTCATGGTCACCAGGTCGTGCCCACGGAACCGGACGCTCCCCTCGCTGACCCGGGCCGGCGGACTGAGCAGCTGCGCGATGCCGAAGAGCATGGTGGACTTGCCGCACCCGGACTCGCCGACCACGCCGACGAATTCGCCAGGGAGGATGTCGAGGTCGAAGCGCTCCACCGCCCGCACGGGGCCGGCGTCCGTGAGGTACTCGACGGTGAGTCCGCGGACCTCAAGAACCGGTGCGTCGGGCACGGGGCCTCCGAACGGGTCGCAGGGCTGGGTTGCTGATCTCGTCGAAGGCATAGTTCAGCAGGGCGAAGGAGGCACCGAGCAGGGCCACGCAGAGGCCGGGCGCGATCACCCACAAGGGCTGGCCGGCCTGCAGGGCGGAGTTGCTCTGCGCCCAGTGCAACATGGCGCCCCAGCTGACGGCGTTGTTGTCGCCGAGACCGATGAACTGCAGGCCGGCAGCGGTGAGCACTGCGTAGAGGGCCGAGCCGAGGAAGTTGGCCAGGATCAGCGAGACCATCGTGGGGAGCATCTCGTTGACGATGATGTAGGAGCGACGTTCGCCGCGGACGCGGGCGGACTCCAAGAACTCGCGGTTGCGCAGTGAGAGCGCCTGGGCGCGCAGTTGCCGCGCGCCGTAGGACCATCCGGTGACCACGAGGACGGCAATCATCACCAGCAGGCTTCCCTTGCCGGCGTAGGCGGCTATCACCACGATCAACGGGAAGGTCGGGATCACCAGGAACAGGTCGGTGAGGCCGGAGAGCACGCCGTCGACCGGGCCGCCGAGATAGGCCGCTGACACCCCGACCAGCACCGAGAGCACGGTGGCAAGACCACCCACGGCCAGGGCGATCACCAGCGACTGCCGGGTTCCCCAGATCAGCTGGGCGAGGATGTCCTGGCCGAAGGCCGTGGTGCCGAGGGGGTGAGCGCTCGACGGTGGAAGCACCAGCCCGAACTCGTGGGCGTTGGGGTCGGACACCGAGGTGAACAGCTGCGGAGCGATGGACAGCACGATGAAGATCAGCAGCAGCACGGCTCCGACCATCGCCTTGCGGTTGCCGCGGACGGCGCGCAGCAGACCGGCGCCGCGGCGTGGAGCCTGGCGGGTCCCGACCGAGTCGTCAGGCGTGCCGGACAGGATGCTGGCGCTCATCAGGCCCCCCTCGTGCGGGGGTCCAGCAGGGCGGTGACGAAGTCACACAGCAGCACAGCGACGAGCACGGCGACGGTGATCATCAGGAACAGGGCCTGCATGAGGGGATAGTCCAGGTTGTTGACCGCGTTGAGCAGCATGTATCCCAGGCCCGGGTAGTTGAAGACGTACTCCACCAGGATGGCGCCGGACACGACGAAGCCCAACGACATCGCGAAGCCGGTGAGGTTGGGCAGCAGCGCGTTCCTGGCGGCGTACTGGTACATGATCCGCCGGTTGGACAGGCCTTTGGCCCGTCCCATCCGCACGTAGTCCTCGGCAAGCACGGTGACCATGTTGTTGCGCATGGTCAGGATCCAGCCGCCGATGGAGGTGATCAGGATCGTGGCAGCCGGCAGGATGGCGTGCTGCACCACGTTGCCGATGAAGGCCGGCGTGAGACTGGGCGTCATGGTGATGTCGTAGGCGCCGTCGTTGGGGAGCAGCCCGTTGGTCATCACCGAGAACAGCAGGATCAGCACCATGCCCACCCAGAAGTAGGGCAGGGCGGAGGTGACCACGAAGACGGGCGGTACGACGCTGTCGACGACCCCGCCTCGTCGCCACCCGGACACGGTGCCGATGAACGTCCCAGCGAGGAAGGCCATCACCGTGGCGACGCCGATCAGGCCGAGGGTCCAGGGCAGTGCCTGGGCGATCTCGGTGCTCACCGGGAGCGGGAAGTAGGTCAGCGAGATGCCGAAGTTGCCGGTGGCCGTGTTGCCCAGGTAGGAGCCGTACTGCGCCCACAGGCTCTGGTGGGTGTCGACACCGAAGGCGACCTCGAGCGCGTGGATGGCCTCCGGGTTCACCCGGCCGTGGAACCGCGCCATCATCGCCGAGGCTGGATCTCCGGGCATCAGCCGCGGAAGGGCGAAGTTCACCGTCATGGCCGCCCACAGGGTGAGCACGAAGAAGGCCAGACGTCGGAGCAGATATCTCATGTCGGCTTCCTCGTGCTCACCCGGGCCACCCCGTGGGTCAGTGCTTGGGCGCCAGGTGCAGCAGCACCTGCTCCTCGTCCGGGACCTGCCAGGGCGCCGGCAGGGCGTAGGGGTTGGACTTGGTGGGCCACCCGGTGAATGCGGCGGTGTTGTACTCGTACCAGTTGACGCTCTCGGTGGTCGGGATGACCGGCACGTCGCGGAGCATCGCTTGCTGGACGGTGTCGAGCAGCTTGTGCTGCGTCGCGGTGTCGGCCTGGCCGAACTGGTTGAGGGCCTTGTCGACCGCCGGGTTGGAGTAGCGCTCGAAGTTGCTGGCCGCGTTCTGTCCCAGGGGCGCGCTGTTGGCGCTGTGCAGGACCTGACGGAACTCGTAGTACGGGCCGGGGCCGCCGGCCTGGCTGTAGTAGGCCAGGTCGAAGTCGCCCTTGAAGAGCCGGTCGTCGAAGGTGTTCCCAGCCAGGTCGTCGATGGTCAGATCGATGCCGAGCGGAGCCAGCTCCTGCTTGATCTCGGCCAGCGAGGCGTCCCAGTCGGTGTAGCCGCTGATCGTGATGACGTGCAGCTTGAGCGGGTGCGACGGGGAGTAGCCGGCGGACTTGAGCAGCTGGGTGGCCTTGGCCGGGTCGGGGTGATCGAAACCGGCCGCCTTGGCCGCAGCGGCGTCGTACCACTGCTGGAAGGTGGGCAGCACGATGCCGGTCTGGTTCGCGGGCGGCTGGTAGCCGCTCTCCCCGATCTTGGACACCTTGGCCCGGTCGATCGCGTACGCGAAGGCGCGGCGGATGGCGACGTTGCTGGTGGGCTGTCGCTTGAGGTTGAAGTAGAGCGCGACGTTGGTGGTCGGCGGGAACCAGTACTTGTGGTGGGCCGGGTCGCGGGAGACGTAGAGGTGCTGGATGCCGGGGATGAACTGACCGCCCCACTGGTCCTTGCCCGAGGCCAGGTCGAGGTTGGCCGGGTCATTGTCGGTGTAGGCCGGGTAGTTGACGGTCTTGACCTTGGGCAGCCCTGGCTTCCAGAAGTCGGGGTTGGCCGTGTAGGTGATGTTGTTGGACTGGCACGGGTTGACCTTGTAGGGCCCGGTGCCGACCGGGTGCGCGTCCTGGAACTTGACCGGGTCCTTGGCTGCCTGGCCGCTGCCGTAGATGTGCTGGGCGACGATCGGGGTGTCGCCGGCGACGTAGTAGAAGTACGGGCCAGCCGGTGCCTTGAAGTTGACGGTCACCTTGTCGCCGCTGGCGGTGACGCTGCGCAGGATCGTGCTCCACAGGCCGTTGAAGTCCAGGCCGGGGTTGCTCTTCATCAAGTTGAAGGTGAAGGCGACGTCCTGGGCGGTCATCGGCTTGCCGTCGTTCCACTTCACGCCCTTGCGGATGGTGAAGACCAGTGACTTCTTGTCCGGTGACCACTGGTAGGAGCTGGCGAGCATCGGCGTCACGGCGTTGTTCTGCAGCGCATTGACATAGACGAGGGGCTCGTAGACGAACCCGAAGGACAGGTAGTTGACCGCCGGGTTGAAGGGGTTGAAGCCGCAGGTCCACGTCTGGCCCGCGACGTTCGCGATCGTCAGCACCCCTCCCGATGCGCCCGCGCCGTTGCCTCCCCCTGTCGCCGAGGAGCATCCAGAAAGGAGCAGAACGGCGGCCGCACCGCCGGCCAGTGTCTTGATGAGTTTCATCGCCAGCTTCCCTCGTCTCAGATGGGGGCGTGCCCAGGTTTCTCCCCGGGTGGTGGGAGACGCTAGCGCGTGCTCTGCGTCACGTCCAGATCATCTGATAGGTTTGTTTCCAGAAAATTGCCCCCTCTCTGGTGCGCGTCTGCGTGGCGCCGGTGAGGCCTCAGCCGTGTGGTTCGACCCGAGGAGGACGCGGTGCCCCGAGGCGACTCCTCTGTCCCTTCTCGTCCCTCCGGCGTGGTCGCCGCCACCCCCAGCACGGTGCGGGCGATCAATGACCGGGCGGCCCTGGAGCTGCTCCTCGACCACGGCACGCTGAGCCGCAAGCAGCTGGCCGCGCTGACCGGATTGTCCAAGCCGACCGCCGCCCAGCTGCTGCAGCGACTGGAGGAGGCCGGCCTCATCGTCCCCCGGGGCACGACGTCGGGTGCGCCGGGGCCGAACGCCCAGCTCTACGCGCTCAACGAGCGGGCCGCGTTCGTCGCGGCCGTCGACGTTGACGAGCACCGGGTCACCGCCGCTGTGGCCGATCTGGCCGGTTCGGTGCTCGGCGAGGTCTCGGACGCGGTCGACTACACCGGTCCCGAGGATCCGGTGCCGTCGGTGCGCGCGGTGCTGGCGGATGCCTGCCGGCGCGCCGGGCTGCGCCTGCGGGACCTCGACCAGGTGGTCCTCGGGATCCCGGCGGCCTACGACGATTCGGCCGACCGTCTCACCTTCGCCGAGCACATCCCCGGCTGGGCTCGGCCCGAGACGCTGACCCGCCTGCGGGCCGCGCTGCGCAGTGACGTCGTCGTGGCCAACGACGTCAAGCTCGCGGCGGTCTGGGAGCGGGCCCGGGGGGTGGCCCGCGACGCCGCCTCCTTCGCGCTGTTGTGGGCGGGCACCGGCCTTGGCCTCGCTATCGACTTCGACGGGTCGATCTACACCGGCGCCACCGGTGGGGCCGGCGAGATCGGCTACATGCGGCTGGGCCGACGGGTGGACCGCGACGATCTGCCGCCGATGTTCGACGACCTGCTTGGCATCCAGGCGGTGGCCGCGCTGGCCGTCGAGCACGGCCTGGCCACCGAGCCCGGCGAGGCTGTCGCCGCCGCCCGCGAGGACCTCGCCCACGGGATGCCCTTCCTCTCCGAGCTCGCCCGCCGGATCGCCGACGGGCTCGGCCCGATCGTCGCCGTGCTCGACCCGCCGCTGGTGGTGCTCGCCGGACCCACCTGCAGCCCCGGCGGCGAGGTGCTGGCCCAGCTGGTCGGCGAGCAGCTGCGCGCCACCTCCCCCTTCGAGGCCCGCCTCGCGGTGAGCACCGCCCAGGGCAGCCCCGTGCTGCAGGGCGGTCTCGACTTCGGCCTGACCCGACTGCGCGAGCGCCTCTTCAGCGAGGCCCGCCAGGATCGCCCCGGCCGGGCGAGACGCGGCCAGCGGCAGGAGGCATGACCGAGGAGGCACCGCCCTTCGGTCGCCTCTACCTGCAGGTGTTCGCCTGTGCCGCTTGCGTGCTGCCCACCGCCTCCTACGTGCTGGCCGGCTTCGGCTGGCAGCCCAGCGCGATCGGCGTGGGGACCGCGCTGGCCGGCGTGGCCGCGACCGCGGCCGCCCCCGGTTGGGGCTGGCTCGACGACCGGGTGCGCTGGGCGCCGCCGGTCGCGCTGACGGGATGCGCGGTCGCGGCGGCCTTGACCGCGGCGACACTGGGGCATGTCGCCCATGCCGTCACCTGGGCCGGCCTGGCCGCCTTCGGAGCCACCGAGGGGCCGCTGGACGCCTTCCTGACCACCCGGATCCTCGGCTCGGGCCGGCACGCCGCCCGGCTGGGCAGCATCCGCGCCTTCGGATCGATCGGCTGGGTCATCGGTCTGGTCGTCGCCGCGGCCGTGCTCACCGCGTGGCCCCAGCACGCGGAGTGGGTGCTGTATGCCGCAGCCCTGCTCGCCATCACTGCATCGCGCTCGTGGGGGAAGCGGACCCGCGTTCCCAACGCCGACCCGGCCGGCCCTGCGCCCCACCGGAGGCGCAGAGGGCTCGGCTCGCTGCCGCTGCGGCCCGTGCTGGGCGTGCTCGCCTTCACCTTCCCGACCTCGCTGGTGATGAGCTCGGTGGTGCAGTTCACCGCCGGGTGGGCCCGCCAGACGCTCGGGGCCGGACCCTTCCTCGCCCTTTCGCCGATCGCCTTGTCGGCCGCCCTCGAGCTGCCGCTCTTCCCGGTGGTGGACCGGCTCGCCGTGCGGCTGCCAGCCAGGGCACTGGCGGTGCTCGCTGGTCCTCCGCTCGCCGTCGCCACCGCGGTGCTGGCCCTGGCGCCGTCGACAGTGACCGTGCTGCTGGTGCAGCCGCTGGTCGCGGCGAGCTTCTGCCTGTGGTTTCTCGGGCAGTCCCGGATGCTGGCCGAGGCGGTGCCACCCGGCCAACAGGGCGCCGGCCAGACCCTCGGCGCCGCGCTGTCCAGCGGCGCATCCAGCCTGCTGGCCGGAGTCGGCGGTGGCCAGGTCGCCGACGCGCTCGGCTACGGCGGCCTCTTCGCGACCCTCGCCGGGGTCTCGGTCGCCGGCGCGACCCTGGGCCTCGTCCTGGCAACGACGTCGCATCGCCGCGACGTCGTTGCCAGCGGAAGGACGAGCCGCTAAGTTTGCCGAACTGAAAAGAAAGTTTCCAGTCATGTGGTGCCCCAGCTAGGCGCGGGGCGCCCGGACACGAGGTCGAGGGGAGCGCCCGGATGAAGGTCACAGTGGTCGGCGGAGGCTCGACGTACACCCCAGAGCTCGTCGACGGTCTGGCCCGGCTGCGAGATCTGCTTCCCGTCGAGGAGCTGGTGCTGGCCGACCCCGCCGCCGAGCGGCTGGAGGTGGTGGCGGCGATGTCGCGTCGGATGCTGGCGCGGGCCGACCACCCGGCCGAGGTGGTGGCGACCACGGACGTCGACGCCGGCGTCACCGATGCCGACGCCGTGCTGCTGCAGCTGCGGGTTGGCGGCCAGGAGGCTCGTATGCAGGACGAGGCCTGGCCGCTGGAGTGTGGCTGCATCGGCCAGGAGACCACCGGAGCTGGCGGCTTGGCCAAGGCGCTGCGCACCGTGCCGGTAGTGCTCGACATTGCCGACAGCGTGCGCAAACGGGCGGCTGCCGACGCGTGGATCGTGGACTTCACCAACCCCGTCGGCATCGTCACCCGGTCGCTGCTGCAGGCCGGCCACCGCGCCGTCGGTCTGTGCAACGTCGCCATCGGATTCGAGCGCTACTTCGCCGGCCTGCTCGGCGTGCAGCCCGAGCAGGTGCGGCTGGGCCACGTCGGCCTCAACCACCTGACCTGGGAGCGCTCGGTCACCGTTGACGGCCGCGAGGTCCTCGATGAGCTCATCGACGAGCACGGTGCAGAGATTGCGGCCCATGTCGACCAGCCCGAGTGGCTGGTCCGGCAGCTCGGCACGGTCCCCTCCTACTACCTGCACTACTTCTACAACCACGACGCCGCGGTGGCAGCGGCCCGAGGGACCCAGTCGCGGGGGGCCCGCGTCGCGGAGATCGAGCAGACCCTGCTGGAGATGTACGCCGATCCCGGCGTCGACACCAAGCCGGAGCTGCTCGGCGAGCGCGGCGGCGCCTACTACTCCGAAGCCGCGATCAACCTGCTGGCCTCGCTGACCGCGGACCGCGGCGACGTGCAGGTGGTCAACCTGCGCAACGACGGCACGCTGCCCTTCCTGCCCGACGACGCAGTCATCGAGGTGCCCGCCACCATCACCACCGCCGGGGTCACCGCCGTAACGGTCGATCCGGTCGAACCGATCTACGCCGGGCTGATCGGTCACACCTTCGCCTACGAGCAGCTGGCCCTCGACGCCGCCGTCCACGGAGGCCGCGACCGCGTCTTCCAGGCGTTGCTGGCGCACCCGCTGGTCGGCCAGGTCGACCAGGCCGGACAGCTGACCGACCGGCTTCTGGCCGCCAACCGTGAGCACCTGGACTGGGCGAAGTGACCGACCGGCTCGTGCTCGCCGTCGACGGTGGCAACAGCAAGACCGACGTCGTCCTCATCGACGAGGCCGGCGCGGTCCTGGCCCACGTCCGCGGCCCCGGCTCCTCACCGCACCACCTCGGCGTGGACGGTGCCGTCGACCTGATCGACGAGCTCGTGCTCAAGGCCGCGGCCCGTGCCGGGGTGTCCTCCGCGTACCCGGTCGCCGCGCTGGGCGAGGTCTACATGGCCGGAGTCGACTTCCCCTCCGAGCAGGAGGGGGTCGCTGCCGCGGTGCGCAGCCGGGCCTGGGCGCCGGAGGTCGTGGTCGACAACGACACCTTCGCGCTGCTGCGCGCCGGCACCGACGCCCCCGACGCAGTCGCCGTCGTGTGCGGAGCGGGCATCAACTGCGTCTGCGTCGCCGCCGACGGGCGCCACGCCCGGTTCGCCAGTCTTGGGCGGCTCTCGGGGGACTGGGGCGGCGGCGCCGAGCTGGGCGAGGAGGCCATGTGGTGGGCCGCCCGCGCCGTTGACGGCCGCGGGCCCGAGACCGTGCTCAGCACGCTGGTGCCACGCTTCTTCGACCTCCCCGACGTCGCCGCCGTCTACGAGGCGATCCACTTCGGCCGACTCGAGCACCGCCGTCTCATCGAGCTGGCCCCGGTGGTACTGCAGGCCTCTCGCGAGAGCGACAGCGTCGCCCGCCGGATTGTCATCGCTCTCGCCGAGGAGGTGGTGACGATGGCTCGCGCTGCCCTGGCGCGGCTCGACATGCTCGCCACCCCGTCGGTGGTCGTGCTGGGCGGTGGCGTCCTCACCAGCCGCGATCCGGTGCTGCTGGACGAGGTCGATCAGCGGCTTGCCGAGGCTGCTCCGCAGGCACGAACCGCCGTCACCGAGGTCAGCCCCGTGGTTGGCGCGGCGCTACTCGGCCTGGACCGGCTGGGCGCCGGTGCGGCCGCCAAGCAGAGGCTGCGGGCCCAGCTCCCGATCACGAAGGACTCGCCGTGAGCGCCCCGGCCCAACGGGCCTGCGGGCGCCGCATGCGCCGGGAGATCGCCGAGCAGCCCGACCGCTGGCAGGACCTGCTCGCCCGCGAGGGTGACCACCTGGCGCACCTGCACGAGGAGATCCGGGCGCACCCGCCACGGCTGGTGCTCTTCGTGGCCCGCGGCACCAGCGACAACGCCGCCGTCTGCGCCGACTACCTCGTGCAGACCTCGCTCGGCCTGCCCAGCGCGTCGGCCTCCCCCAGCGCGGTGACGATGTTCGGCGCCCGGCTCGACCTGCGCGACGTCCTTCTCGTGGCGATCAGCCAGTCCGGGGAGTCGCCCGACATCGTCTCCTACGTCGAGATGGCCCGAGCCGGCGGGGCGACCACGCTTGCATTGACGAACGCGCCCGGCTCGGCGCTGGCTGGGGCCGTGCACGACGTCGTCGACCTGCACGCCGGCCCCGAGAGCGCGGTCGCCGCCACCAAGAGCTACACCGCCGAGCTGCTGGCCCTGACCGCGCTCATCGCCCCGGACGACGTCAGAGCACAGCTCGACGACCTGCACAGCGCGGCGCGCGACGTCCTGTCCGCTGCGGGACCCGCCGTCGTCGAGCTCGCCGGTCGCTACCGCTACACCACGCGGGTGGTGACCGCCGGCCGCGCCTTCTCGTCCGCCTCGGCCCGCGAGGCCGCCCTGAAGCTGATGGAGACCAGCTATGTCTCCGCCCACGGCATGAGCGCGGCCGACCTGCTCCACGGACCGATTGCCCTGCTCGACCAGTCAGTGCCGCTGCTCTGCTTCGCCTCCGGCGGCCCCGACGCCAACGCGATGACCGAGCTGGTCGAGCTCGGCCGCGGCCAGGGCGTCGACGTAGACGTCATCGGGGACGGCAGCGTCGCTTCTTCGACGCTGCCCCCGTTGCTACCCCGCGGTCTGGCCCCACAGCTGCGCCCGCTGCTCGAAGTGCTGCCGGCCCAGCTGCTCGCAGCCGAGATGGCCCTGGCCCGAGGCATCGACCCCGACCGGCCGCGCGGCCTCTCCAAGGTCACCCGCACCTATTGAACGCCGCAGGAGGACACGTGCTCTTCGCTGGCATCGCCTGGACAGCAACGGGCTTCGACGTTGCCTTCCGCGACGACGCCGGCGTCGTGCCCGCCGACCCGGGCGGCTTCACCGCGGGATCCGCCGGCGAGCTCGTCGGCCGGCTCGTACAGCTCGACGCCGCCGTCGTCCACCAGCTCGTTTGCGTCGTGGACAGCACCCAGGGCATGGTCGACGGCGGGCTGATGCGCCACGGCGTGGCGGTCCACCGCGCCGACCCCTGGTTGCTGCCACTTCGACCGGCGTTCGGCTCGGTCGACGCCGACACCCTGGCTCTCGCCGGTGCCACCCGCCTGGTCGACCTGCCCCGACTGGTCCTCACCGAGGGGTCGCTGACCGGCCGCGACGTCCCCGGGGTCCAGTCAGGCCGCGGTGACGGGGCCCTCGAGGGCGACCCGAGCAGCGCTCGACGCTGGTCTCGGCTGACGTCCTCCGCTGGCAACGCGGTGGCGCTAACCTTCGACGACGGACCGAACCCGCCCTGCACTGACGCGATCCTGGACGTCCTCGAGCGGTACGACGTGCCCGCCACCTTCTTCTGCGTCGGCCTGCAGGCCCGCGCCCATCCCGAGACGCTGGCGCGGATGACGGCGGCCGGGCACGCGATCGGCAACCACACCTGGTCCCACCCGCTGCTGCCCGACCTGACCCCTGGCGAAGTCGCTGGGCAGGTCGACCGGACCGCCAAGGCCATCGCGCTCGCGACCGGGGGCCAGCCGCCACCTCTGTTCCGTCCCCCGTACGGCGCCGGGGCCGACGCCGTCCTCGCCTCTCCTGACGCCGTCACGATCGACACCGTGCTCTGGGACGTCGACACCGGCGACTGGGCCATGCCCGGCTCCAGCACGATCGCCCGAGCCGTCCTCACCCGGGCCCGACCGGGTTCGATCGTGCTGATGCACGACGGTGGTGGCGATCGGTCCCAGACAGTCACGGCCCTGCCGGCCATCATCGAAGGACTACTGGGCCGAGACCTCGCCCTGGTGCCGCTGTCGCCCCGATGACCCGGACCCGCTCCCAGCGCAACGGCACAACCACGCTCTTCGCCGCCCTCGAGGTCCCCGTCGGCAAGGTGGTCCCCGATCACACCGCTGTGGCGCAGGCTGACGCGCGCCAGCGGGATGACGATAGCGCCACGGTGGCACCAGCTGTGTGCCATCATCGGGTGGCGACTCATGAGGCAGGTGCCATGGCTGGTCAGTGTTTCGCGGACGTTCTCGAGGAGGCCCGGCGCGGCAACGAGGACGCGTTCCGGTCGCTGTTCCGCTCGGTCCAACCCGGGCTGCTGCGCTATCTCGGGGTGTTCGCGGGTCCGTCAGCCGAGGACATCGCCGCGGAGACCTGGGTCAGCGTGGTGCGTAACCTGGGCCGGTTCGCGGGCGACGAGCCGGGATTCAGCGCCTGGGTGTTCACGATCGCTCGAGCCCGTCTGCGAGACGAGCAGCGACGGGTCTACCGCCGACCGACGCCTGTCGGGGGTGAGCGGTTTCTCGGCCAGCCGGCCGACAGTGCTGACCCGGCCGACCACGCGCTGGAAGCTGCGGGAACCGCGGCCGCCGTTGCCCTGCTGGCGGTCCTCCCTCCAGACCAGGCAGAGGTGGTACTCCTGCGGCACGTGGTCGGGCTCGATGTGGCACAGACGGCAAGGATCCTGGACAAGCGGCCGGGCGCGGTCCGGGTTGCCTCCCACCGTGGCCTTGTCCGGTTGCGGGCGGCCCTGGGCGATGAGGCTCACACCCCCGCCGGGCGCGCTGTAACGAATTCGGGCCTTCCGACGATAGGTGCGGTGACATGAAGCTCGATCCATGGCGCATTGCAGAGGACCCGGCCGCCGACGAGGCTGCCGCGGCCCTCCTCCGCACGGCAACGCCCTCCTGCCATCCGGGCCCACTACCCGGTGAGGAAGAGGCGCTCGCCGAGTTCCGCGCTACGGGTCATGACCTCAGGAGGCCCCTCGTGCAGACAACTCGTCGCCGTGCCCGCATCCTCATCGCCACCGCCGCAACCGCCGGGATGCTGACCTGCACAGGGGCGGCAGCCGCGGCGACCGGAGACCTGCCAGACGCGGCACAGCAAACCGCGCGGGACATGCTGGCAAAGGTCGGAGTCACCGTGCCCGGTCCCAGCCTGCACTCACCGGGAGATGCCGACACGCGTGGCACCGCCCACCCCGCAAACGCCACCCCTCCCGGCACCTCTGCCGAGGACACCTCTCCCGAGAGCACGCCTTCGACCCAGGCCTCTCCTTCCGGCAAGGGCGCGGAAGTCTCCAACGTCGCGAGGACGACCACGGCGACCGGTGTCGCGAAGGGGGCGCAGATCTCAACGCTCGCTTCAGACGGCAAGAGCCAGGCCGGTCAGCACGGCACGCCCTCGACGCCGGGTTCGCAGGGCACTGCACACAAGCCCTCCACGCCCGGATCCCAAGGCACCGCGCACAAGCCATCCGGTGCTGGTGCCACCGGAGGCGGCACGTCGGACTCGCACCGGCCCTGAGCCCTCCCACACTGGGGCGGCGAGATGCGCGGCACACCTTCCTCAGGACACGTCGTAACCCTTTCACCCTCACGGCCGCTCGCGGGTCGTCGTGTCGGTCCGTGCGCCATTCACGCCGTTGTGCCGCGTTGGCCAGAGAACGCCGCCGAGCACCCCGGAACAACATCGGCCGGAACTACACCATCCGAGGGGTGGAGAGCCCGGCGGGAGGCCGGGCTTTCGTGGCGACGCGGGCGGGACGACGATCAGTTGATCTTCCGCTCCGCTTCCCGTCGAGGCCCTCCCGCAGCGATGAGCCTTGCCAGACCAGTGCGCAGGGTTGCGCCGACGTGGGCGATCCGCTGGGCGCTGAAAGCGAAGGCGCGCCCGGGTCTCGCCGCGTGCAGTACGGACATCGTCACCCCCTCTCGCGAACCGTGCGGGTGCGTGATGCGCGCTCGATGAGACCTGCCGGGAGGGTCAGGCGTCAGGCGTTGATCTCCTTGCGGTCCGCGCCGGCGCTGATCTCGACCTTGCGTGGCTTGGCCTTCTCCGCGATCGGGATCTTCAGGGTCAGCACTCCGGAGGTGTAGTCGGCGGTGAGCCGGTCGGAGTCGAGTGTGTCCCCCAGGAACAGCTGGCGGCTGAACACCCCGTAGGTGCGTTCCTCGACCACTCGTTCGGCGTGGGCGCCCACCGGTGGCTTGCGCTCAGCGTGGACAGTGAGCACGTTTTGCTCCACGGTCAGGTCGATGGAGTCCGCCGAGACCCCTGGCAGGTCGAGGTGGACCACGAACGTGCCGTCTTCACGGTAGGCGTCCATCGGCATCACGGCCGGACGCGTCCGGCTGCCCAGCATCGCCTCGGTGAGGCGGTCGAAGTCGCGGAACGGATCGGTACGCATCAGCATGGTTTCCTCCTCACGATTGACGGACCTGAGGAAGCGCCGGATGACCCGGGAACCCCAAGTATCTATGCTGACTACTTGAGATTTTCGCTCGTCATGGAAGGATGTCAAGAGTTCACGACCATGGATTTCCCGGCTGGCTCGACGCGGGAAGGCGGCGCACCATGAGCACCGAAATCGAGGGGGCCCTGACGCGGTATCCCGCCACACCGACGGCCGACGCCACCCGGGTCAAGCGGGCCAGCCGGGCTACCTCCGCAGCGACTGGCCTGTGATGGTGGAGCTGGGAGACGACCGCGCGCTGCTCTCGATCTCACCACGCTATTGGCCGCGGGCCCCGGTCTCGCCGGGATCGAGCAGGTCCTCCAGTTGCGGCCGCTTGACGTTGGCACCGGGCTGCCGGAGCCTCAAGAAGGGTGTGCCGCCTCGCCCTGGTTTGCGGCGGGAGACGAGGCGGCACGCTCTCCGTACCCGGCGGCCTGGTGGTTGGCTAGACCACCTAGGGCCTGGGCAGCACTGTCCGACCGCAGGTGCATCACGCTGCAAGGTCGATCCTCACGGTCAGCCCAGGGAGGCGACATGCTCCAGCAAGGTCTCGGCGAAGGCCTCGCGGTCCAGCTCGACACCCACGACGGCGTTGGGGGAGGCCATCCGGCCACCGGTGGCGACAAGGGTGGCCCCCCGACTCACGGACGCACCGCAGTCCACGCTGATCTCGGCGTCCTCGAAGGTGATGGCCGACTCCGCGACGAGCGGCAGGACCGCCAGAACGTCGTGCAGGGGGGCGAAGCTGTCTCCGTAGTCGTGCAGGTGACGGTGTTCGTAGAAGGCCACCATCTCCGCCAGTGCGGAGCCGACCTTCCCGCTGCCGGCCATCCGGTGGAGCTCCGCTTCGGTGAGCAGCGCCTGGTGGGTGATGTCCAGGGGCAGCAGCGTCAACGGGATGCCGGCGCCGAAGACGCGGGCCGCGGCCTCAGGGTCGGCCCAGATGTTGAACTCCGCCGCCGGGGTCATGTTGCCCTCTCGCCGGGCGCCTCCCATGACCAGCAGCCGGTCTATTCGCCCCTCGAGCTCCGGGTGCAGTGCGAGGGCCAGCGCGACGTTGGTGAGGGGCGCGATGGCGACCAGGGTGATCGTCGACTCGAGCGCCGCATCGGCGATGAAGTCGGCAGCGTGTCGCGGCACCGGTCGGGCAGCCGGTGCGAAGGCCAGGACGCCTCCGAGACCGTCCTCGCCATGGACCGAGGCTGAGCGGTCGGTCGGAGGCGGCTGGACGAGCGGGCGGTCTGCGCCCGCTGCGACCGGCACGGACGGGACGCCGGCGAGCTCGAGCAGCCGCAACGCGTTGGGGGTCGTCACCGAGAGTGGCGAGTTCCCCGCCACGGTGGTCAACCCGACCAGTTCGATCCGTGGAGAGGCCACCGCGAGGAGGATCGCCGCCGCGTCGTCGATGCCGGGGTCAGTGTCGATGACCACTCTGGTTGGCGTGGCGGGGGCCGGCTCATTCACGGTGCAGCTCCTCGAGGTAGGGCAGGGATGACTGGGCCCCGAGCCGGCTGACGGCAAGGGCGCCGGCCCGGCAGGCACGCCGCAGGCTCTGTTCGGGTTCGAGGCCGATCAGCAGCCCCTGGACGAGCGCGGCCGCAAAGGCATCGCCGGCGCCGGTGGTGTCGACCTCCGGCACGGCCGGGCTCGCGGCACGAGCAACCTCGCGGCCGTTGCTGAGCAGCACCGCCCCGGCGGCACCCAGCGTGAGCGCCAACCGCTCGCACCCACGAAGGCCTGGTGGGGCGGCGTCGTACTCGGACTGGTTGACGATCACGAGGTCACAGCGGTCGAGCAGCTCCGCGGACAGGCCCGCCATCGGTGAGGCGTTCAGGCAGAACAGGCCGTCTGTGAGCCGGGCAGCCTGCTCCACCACGGGTACCGGGACCTCCAGCTGGCACAGGACAGCGTCGGGCGTGCGCAGGTCGACGCGGTCGAGGTCGAGCGTGGCGTTGGCGCCTGGCGCGACGACGATGGTGTTCTCACTTGCCTCGTCGATCACGATCAGCGCCACGCCCGTGGGCACGCTGCTCCGCCGAACGCCCGAGACGTCCACCCCCTCGGCGACCAGCCCCGCCACGAGCTGGTCGCCGTACGCGTCCTTGCCGACGGCTGCCACCAGGCTGACCCCCAGTCCGAGCCTGGCCGCGGCGACAGCCTGGTTGGCGCCCTTGCCGCCGTTGCCGACCGCGAAGTCACCGCCCAGCACCGTCTCACCGGGCGCGGGCAGGTGGGGTGCGCGGACGACGAGGTCGGCATTGGCGCTGCCCACGACGAGCAGCGACGGCGGCCCAGGCGTCACCAAGGTCGTCACCTCGCTGACTTCGAGGGGCTCAGGGCAGGTACTTGTTGGTGTAGTAGGTCGAGGCCGGGAACGAGGTGTTGAGCAGGTTCCCTGACTTCAGCGCATCGACCAGCTGCGTCCACTGAGAGGCGCGCTGGGTGAACAGCCCATCCGGTCCCTTGAGGCAGGAGATGGTGTCCTGCCACCCGTAGAGGTTGTACTTCTTCGACGAGCCGTTCTTGGGGTAGGCGGCCACGAAGTCGTCCACGGCCTTCGTCGGGTGGGCGATCGCCCAGGCGGTGGCCTCCTTGGTCGCGGCCAAGAACGCCTTCGCGTCCTTTCCGTGGGAGGTGAGCCAGGAGTCCATCGCCGTGTAGACCCAGATCGGCACGTCAGGGGCGCCGAACTGGGAGGCGAGCATCGTCGACGGCTTCTTGCCTGTGCTGGCCTGGATCTGCGCCACCGCGTAGTTCATCGTGTTGGTGGCGATGTCGATCTTGCCGGCCATCATCGCGGTCAGGTCAGTGTTCTGGAAGATCACCTGCTTGACCTGGCTCGCCTGCACGCCCCCGGCCTTGAGCACGTAGGGCATCATCGCCTTGGTCCAGGAGTCGGTGAAGACACCGATCGACTTGCCGGCCAGGTTGTGAATGTCGATCGGCTTCCCCGGCTGGCCCACCAGGCCCCAGTTGTTGGTCTGGGAGTAGTTCGCGATCGAGGTGACCTTGATGCCGGCCTGGTGCGCGAAGACCACGTCGCTGGTGGTGTCGAAGCCGATGTCGCCCTTGTCGGTCGCGAGCATCTTCACGGTCGTGGCGTTGTCCGGCGGGAGGATCAGGCTCACATCGAGCCCTTGCTTCTTGTAGAAGCCCTCCTTCTGGGCGACCACGATCGGCACCGCCTCGAAGTCGATCCCTGGCCAGTCGTAGATCACCCGCACCGGGGTGAGCCCCGAGGAACTCTCGGGCGTGTTGGCCGAAGAGCCGCAACCGGTGGCGGTCACGGCCAGCACCAGCGCGCCCACAGTCAGCCCGAGCAAGGTTGTACGTCGGATGCGCGCACCGGGACCGCGCCGGAGGATTGACCTGTTCATCTTGTTCGCACTTCTCCTTCTGGTCGGACTGTCAGGGAACGAAGCGGCGTCTGGAGGTGGACCGGGTACGCCACGGTGTCGCGAACGCCTCCACACCCATCACGAACAGGAATGACAGCACCCCTATCGCGGTGAGCAGCAGGGTGACCCCGAAGACGGCCTGGACGTCGAGCGAAGAGTTGGCAGTGAGCAGGTAGGTGCCCAGCCCCTGTTGGGACGAGGCGGTCCACTCACCGATGACGGCGCCGGTCACGGCGTAGGTGGCGCCGATCTTCAGGCCGGAGAACAGCGGGCTGAGCGTGGCCGGCAGCCTGATCTGGAGGAACTCGCGGGCTCGGTGCGCGCCCATCACCTTCGCCAGCCTGATGAGGTCGTCATCGATGTGGGCGAGCCCGTCCAGCACGTTGACCACCACCGGAAAGAAGACGATCCAGGCGACGATGATCAGCTTGGGCAGCATGCCGAAGCCCAACAGGATCACCAGCGGCGCCGCGATCGCCACGATGGGCACCGCCTGGGACGTGATCAGGGCTGGGTAGATGAGCCGCTGCACGGGGCGGAACAGCGACATCACCACGGCGAGGACGAAGCCGACGACGGCGCCCAGCACGAAGCCGTCAACGGTCTCCTTGACGGTCTGCCAGGTGAGGGTTCCCAGCGCCGACCAGTTGTCGACGATGGCCGAGACCGCCGACTGAGGGGTGGGGAGGACGAAGGGCTGCAGCCCGAAGATGACGATGACCAGGTTCCACAGGCCGAAGATCAGCCCGATCCCGGCTGCCGCAAGCCCCAGGCGCTCGATCCAGACCAGGATGCGACCTCGACCCCTCATGGCATGCTCCCCTGCTCGGCCGGCGCGGACGTCGTGGCCGGCCGGTGCAGCAGCCCGAGGGCACGGCGCTTCAGCTCGGTGAACTCCGCTGTGGTGAGAGTGTCGATCCCCCGGGGACGGGGCAGGTCGACCTCGATAGTGGCCGCGATGCTGCCCGGCCGGCCGGTCATCACCGCCACACGGTCGGAGAGGAAGATCGCCTCGTCGACGTCGTGGGTGACGAACAGGATGGTCATGTTCAGGTCCTGGCAGACCGACAGCAGCCACATCTGCATGTCCAGCCTGGTCTGGGAATCGAGAGCTCCGAAGGGCTCGTCGAGCAGCAGGACATCGGCCCGGAGCGCCAGCGTGCGCATCAGCGCGACCCGCTGCCGCATCCCTCCCGAGAGGGCGTGGGGGTAGTGGTTGAGGAAGTCGCCCAGTCCGTAGCGGGCTGCCAGCCGCGCCGCCTCCTGCTTGTCCGCCCGGGTCGTCCCTCGGGTCAGCGCCGCCCCCAGGACGATGTTGCCGATCACCGTGCGCCACGGCACCAGGAGGTCCTTCTGCAACATGTACCCGACGTGGCCGGTCTCGCCGGTCACCTCCTGCCCGTCCAGCAGGACGCGACCGGAGGTCGGCTGGATCAACCCGGACACGATGTTGAACAGCGTGGACTTGCCGCAGCCCGACGGTCCCACGATCGAGACGAACTGGCCCCGGCCCAGTGTCAGGTCGACCTCGTTGAGGGCAGGGGTGCCGTCGAAAACGCAGGAGATGCCCTCCACCGCCAACTTGGGCCCGTTCACCACGCGCCCCCTTCCTCGAGTTTGTCCGGACACCCGCACGAGCCGCGCAGGCAGAGCCGCACGGGAAGTCGGACGGTCCTCGCGGCCGGCTGCGGGGACCGATCCGTCAGGGTCCGCACGGCGAGCTCGCCGGCCGCCCTGACGTCTTGTCGCATCGTGGTCAGGCCGGGAACCGTGAATGCCGCCTGCTCGAGTCCGTCGAACCCGATCACGGCAAGATCCTCGGGCACCCGGATCCCTCGGTGCGCAGCGGCCCTCAGCACGCCGAACGCCTGCTCGTCCGAGGCGACGAAGACCGCACGCGGCCGGTCCGCCCGGTCGAGCAGCTCCAGTGCCCCCCGGTAGCCCGCAGCGCGACCGAACGCGGTGCGCAGCAACAACCGACCCGACATGGGCACCAGGGCCTCGTCCAGCGCACGCGACCATCCCTCCACTCGCTCCTCGGAGCTGGCGAGCCCGTCCGGGCCGGCGAGGCAGGCGACCTCGCTGTAGCCGTGCTCGAGCAGGTGGCGGGTGGCCGCTGCCGCTCCGGCGACGTTGTCGGGCAGGACCGCCGGCACCGCCAGGCCGGGCACAGGACGGTCCAGCACCACGACGGGAACCGCCGACTCACGCAACCGCTGCGCGGAGGCGCGACCGTCCCCGATCGGCACCAGGATGAGCCCAGCCACCCGGTACTGCAGGAACAGCTCGACGTAGCGTTGCTCGCGCTCCTCGCTGCCCATCGAGTTGCCCACCAGCAGGGCGTTGCCGCCGTCGAAGCCTCGGTCCTCCACCCACCTGCCGAGCTCACCGAAGAAGGGGTTCGCCAGGTCCGGGACGATCAGGCCGATGGCTTGCGTCCGGCGGGCCCGCAGGGAGCGGGCCAGGGCGTTCGGCCGGTACCCGAGGGCCTCGATCGCCTCAAGGACGCGCTCCTTCGTCGCCGCGCTGACGGGCCGCGGCCCGTCGTTCACGACGTAGCTCACCACCGCCGTGGACGTACCCGCCAGCCGGGCGACCTCGTCCCGGGTCGGGTAACGACGGGTGCCGCGACCCTTGGCAGCACCGGCGCGGGAAGACAACGGAGTGCTTCCTATCTACTCGTGTAGACCAGACTGATCATCGGAATGTAGACCCGCCCTCCGATGGTGTCAATGAGGCTCGACGCAGATGAGGTCAGTCATTTCGGCGTCGAGCCGGCGCCTGTGTCTGCACCGGGAGGACCGGGCTTCCCGCATGGATCACAGGCCGGCATCACCCCATCGCGAAACGGCGTTGGACTCCCCGAGCGATCACTGCGCATGATGGAAGGACCGGCACCGAGGAGGACCATGCTGCCCCTGGAAGGCATCACCGTCATCAGCATCGAGCAGGCGGTCGCGGCGCCGTTCGCCACCCGCCAGCTGGCCGACCTGGGCGCGCGGGTGATCAAGGTCGAGCGGCGCGGTGCTGGCGACTTCGCCAGGGGGTACGACGAGACCGTGCACGGGTTGTCCAGCCACTTCGTCTGGCTGAACCGATCCAAGGAGTCGGTCGAGCTCGACCTGAAGGACGCCGACGACCTGGCGCTGCTGCACAAGCTGCTGGGCAAGGCCGATGTGTTCGTGCAGAACCTCGCGCCCGGTGCTGCTGACCGGCTCGGCCTGTCGGCGAAGGTGCTCCGCGCAGACAACCCACGGCTGGTGCATGCGTCGGTCTCCGGCTACGGCGAGGGTGGGCCCTACACGACCAAGAAGGCCTACGACCTGCTGGTGCAGTGCGAGTCCGGCCTGGTCTCGATCACCGGCACGCCCGAGACGCCGTCGAAGGTGGGCATCTCCGCTGCCGACATCGCCGCGGGCATGTACTGCTACTCCGGCATTCTCACCGCCCTCTTCCAGCGCGAGCGCACCGGCGAGGGCGCCGAGCTGTCGGTGTCGATGCTCGAGGCGCTCGGCGAGTGGATGGGCTTCCCGTTCTACTACGGCGTGTACGGCGGCACGCCGCCTCCGCGGATCGGGGCCAGCCACGCGGCCATCGCTCCCTACGGGCCGTTCCACTGCGCCTCCGGGCAGCAGGTGTTCCTCGGCATCCAGAACGAGCGAGAGTGGCTGGCGTTCTGCCGCGACGTGCTCGAGGACGAGTCGCTCGCGGCCGACGAGCGGTTCTCGACCAACAGCAGCCGGGTCGCCAACCGCGACCAGCTCACCGCAAAGATCGAGGCACGCTTCGCGGTGCAGCCCAGCGATGAGGTCGTGGCCCGACTCGACTCGGTGGGCATCGCCAACGCCCGGCTCCGCGACGTGCAGGAGTTCTTCGACCACCCCCAGCTCGCGGCCCGCGACCGGTGGCGCGACGTGGACACCCCGAACGGGCCGATCCGCGCACTGGTGCCGCCGGCGACGCTCGCCGGCCAGGAGCCGGTGATGGGTCCGGTGCCGCGGCTCGGAGAGCACAACGAGAGGCTCCGCGCGGAGGTGTCGGCACCGTGATCGCCGCAGACCTGGCTCGCTGGGCGCACGACCTCGCGCCGACGGACGACGACCCGCACATCAGCACCGTCTGCGTGCCCGCGACCCTCGCCCAGCGTCCGCCGACCCCAGCCGAGATGGAGCGCAAGGTCGCCGACTGCCTGGTCGGCACGCCGCTCTCCGCGGATGACGTCACCTGGGTGGCAGCACCGGAGCTGCTCCGGTCCGTGCTCGATCCGGCGCTGGACTGAATCCCTGTCCCACAAGGAGAACCATGGACAACCTGTCCGCCGAGGAGACCGCGATCGTCGAGCTGGTCCGCGACTGGGTCACCCACGAGGTCAGACCGGTCGCCCATGAGCTGGAGCACGCGAACGCCTATCCCGAGATGCTGATCGAGCAGATGAAGCAGCTGGGCATCTTCGGGCTGGCGATCGGCGAGCCGTGGGGCGAGTCGAGAGTGAGCCTGCCGTGCTACGTGCTGGTCACCGAGGAGCTCGCCCGCGGCTGGATGAGCCTGGCCGGCGCGATGGGCGGGCACACCGTGGTCGCCAAGCTGATCCAGGGCTTCGGGACCGAGGAGCAGAAGGACCGTTACCTGCCGCGGATGGCGACCGGTGAGCTGCGTGCGACGATGGCGCTGACCGAGCCGGGCGGTGGGTCGGACCTGCAGGCGATGCGCACCACCGCGGTCAGGGACGGCGACGGCTACGTCGTCAACGGCTCGAAGATGTGGATCACCAACGCCCGCCGTTCCGGCCTGGTCGCGTTGCTGTGCAAGACCGACCCGCAGGCCGAACCCGCGCACAAGGGGATCAGCATCCTGCTGGTGGAGAAGGGTGGGGGGTTCACGGTCTCGCGGGACCTGTCCAAGCTCGGCTACAAGGGTGTGGAGACCTGCGAGCTGTCGTTCGAGGAGATGCGGGTGCCGACGGCCCAGCTGCTCGGCGGTGTCGAGGGCAGGGGGTTCGCGCAGATGATGCGCGGCCTGGAGGTCGGCCGGCTGCAGGTCGCGGCCCGCGCCGTGGGCGTCGGCCGGGCCGCCCTGGAGGACGCACTGGCCTACGCCCAGCAGCGGGAGAGCTTCGGGGTGCCGATCTGGAAGCACCAGGCGATCGGCCACTACCTGGCCGACATGGCGACCAAGCTCGAGGCCGCCCGGCAGCTGACCCAGTACGCCGCCCGCCGGGCCGAGACCGCCGACCGCGCCGACATGGAGGCCGGGATGGCCAAGCTGTTCGCCTCCGAGACCGCGATGCAGATCGCGCTGGACGCGGTGCGGATCCACGGCGGCTACGGCTACTCCACCGAGTTCGACGTCGAGCGGTACTTCCGCGACGCGCCGCTGATGATCGTCGGCGAGGGCACCAACGAGATCCAGAAGAACGTGATCGCCCGGCAGCTGGTCAGGCGCGGGACCGTGGCCCCGTGACAGATCCCGTGACAGATCCCGTGACAGATCCCCTGACAGATCCCGTGGCGGGGACCGTGAGGGACCTGGCGACTGCCCGGACGCTGCTGTTCGTCCCCGGCGACCGCCCCGACCGGTTCGACAAGGCCACCGCCGCGGGTGCGGACCTGGTGATCATCGACCTCGAGGACGCGGTCCGCGCCGAGCGCAAGGAGCGGGCCCGGGAGTCGGTGCGCGACTGGCTGGTGGACCGCCCGGCCGGCCGCCGGGCCTGCGTTCGGGTCAACGCGGTCGGAACGCCGTGGCACGACGCCGACCTCGCGGTGCTACGTGGACTGGCCGCCGGGATCGTGCTGCCGATGGCCGACGACGCCTTCGCCGCGACCGCGGTGCACCGGGCGGCCGACGCGCCGGTGCTCGCGATCGTCGAGACGGCTCGCGGGGTGCTGCGCTGCGCCGAGCTGGCCGAGGCCGAGGGCGTCGTACGCCTCGCCTTCGGGGCGCTCGACCTGGCCGCAGACCTGGGCACCGACGATGCGGACACGTTCGCCCGGGTGCGCACCCAGCTTGTCCTCGCGAGCCGCGCCGCGGGCCTGGAGGGGCCGGTCGACTCGGTCACCACCGACCTCACGTACGGCGCTGCCGCAGGCCGCGATGCCGTTGCCGGCAAGGCCGCCGGGATGCGCGGCAAGCTGTGCGTGCATCCGCGACAGGTCGGCCCGGTCGCCGCCGCGTTCGCACCCGACCAGGCCGAGGTGGCGTGGGCCAGGCAGGTCCTCCAAGCCGGTGGAGACGGCGGCGTCGCGGTGCTCGACGGCGCGATGCTCGACGAGCCGGTGCTCGCCCGCGCCCGCCGGATCCTGGAGCAGGCATGACCGCGCCGCAGGCGACCCGGATCGTCCACGAGGAGGTCATCGCCGCCGAGCCGGTCCAGGCCCTGGCGGGCCTGCTCGACGTCGACGCCCCCGGCGGCGGGGAGGTCCCCGAGCTGTGGCACTGGGTCCACCTCCTCGACCGGCCCGCGACGGGCGACCTTGGGGCAGACGGCCATCCGACGACCGGGATCCCGGCGCCCCCAGGCACCGGGATGCGCCGGATGTTCGCCGGCGGCCGGGTCGAGACCCACCGGCGGCTCCGCATCGGCGAACCCGCGACGCGCACCACCTGGATCGCCACCGAGGTCGAGAAACAGGGGCGCACCGGGCCGCTGCGGTTCGTCACCGTCCACCACGAGATCCGTCAGGGCGACCAGGTCGCCACCGTCGAGGAGCAGGACATCGTCTACCGCGCGCCCGGCGGCCCGCTCCCCGGCCAACCCCCTGTGGGCCTGCCGGACCGAGATCCGAGGCTCACGCTCGAGGTCGACGAGCGGCTGCTGTTCCGGTTCTCCGCGCTGACCTACAACGCCCACCGGATCCACTACGACCGCGACTGGTGCCGACACGAAGGGTACGACGACCTGGTCGTGCACGGGCCGCTGCAGGCGTTGATGATGGGCGAGCTCGCCCGCCGCAACGGCGTCCCGCTCCTCGGCCACCGGTTCGTCTACCGGCTCATCGCCCCGATGCTCGGCCCCCAGACCATGCACACCCTCCCGTCCCCGGACGGACTCGCCGCGGGAGCCGAGGTGCGCGCCGCCGACGGCCGCGTCACCGCTGTCAGCTTCTGGCCCGCGATCTGAGCAGCGTCGGGGCGCGACCCGACGGTCAGAGGACCTCGAAGCGGATCCCCACTCGCTGCAACCGCTCGAGGAGCCGGTCGCCCATGGCGACCGCGGTGGTCACCTGGCCAGCGACCGCAGGGTTGTCGTCGTAGGCCAGGCACAGCGCGGACTCGGCGAGCATCTTCGAGGTCTCGGTGTAGCCGGGGTCGCCACCGGAGACCCGGGTGTGCACCGTCTTGCCGCCGGACTCGCCGACGAAGTCGACGGTGAACCACGACTTCGCGCGTCGGGACGGCGACGGCCCGTCGCCGGGCTTGATCCGCTTGAGCAGCTGGCGGCGCAGCGGCGGCACCTGGGCGGCGGCCAGCATCGCGCCCACGGCCGCGACGCCGCCGGCCGCGAAGCGCAGCGTCTTGGTGCCGGCGTAGTGGGAGTAGCGGAAGTCGGGTCCGTACGACGACAACGCGGCACCCGACCTGGCCACCACGAAGGGGTCGATCGTCGGCAGTGGCAGCAACCAGTAGCCGAGCAGCGGGTCCCGGTGCGGCTTGCCGGCCACCGCCCGGGAGCGGCGCCCGGTGGGCCGTGGCTCCGCCTGCCGGCGCGCGGCCATCGCCCGGCGCATCTGCGGCCCGCGCGACATCGCGACCATCGCCGAGTGGAAGGTGCCTCCGGAGAACTGCGCGCCGGAGCGGACCACTCCCCGCAGCCGGATCGGCGCGTCCCCAGGCAGCTGCCGGACGGTGAAGAACGCCCCGAGGTCGTGCGGCACCGAGTCGAAGCCGCACGCGTGCACCAGCCGGGCCCGGGTGGCGAGGGCGGTCGCGTGGTGCTCGACGTACATCTGGTCCACGAACTCGGGCTCGCCGGTCAGGTCGACGTAGTCGGTGCCTGCCTCCGCGCAGGCCCGCACCACCGGCTCGCCGTGCAGCAGGTAGGGCCCGACGGTGCTGATCAGCACCCGCGCCCTCCCGGCCACGGCCCGCAGCGACTCGTCGTCGCGGGAGTCTGCGTGCAGCAGCGGCAGCTCGGCGAGCCCCGGGTCGGACTGGGCCAGCCGGCCGCGGACGGCCATCAGCTTGGCCCGGTTGCGGCCGGCCAGCGCCCACCGGCAGCCCGCGGGCGCATGGGCGGCGAGGTGGCCGGCCACCAGCTCGCCGGTGAACCCGGTGGCCCCGAAGAGCACGACGTCGAAGTCACGGTCCTGCGCATCAGTCACGGGACCCACTCTCCCCGGTGCAACCGGCATCGGCCAAGTCGCGTCCCATTCCCGTGCAACCCGAGCCCTGCCCTGACCGCGCCACCAGCGCTGGTGCGCGTCGTACGCTGGTCCGCATGTGCCGCAACATCCGGACGCTCCACAATTTCGACCCGCCGGCCACGCGCGAGGAGATCCACGCTGCCGCCGTGCAGTACGTCCGCAAGATCAGTGGCTCGACCAAGCCGTCCCAGGCCAACCAGGCCGCCTTCGACGCCGCCGTCACGGAGGTCGCCACGACCACCGCGCGGCTCCTCGGCGCGCTGACCACGACCGCCCCGCCGAAGAACCGTGAGGAGGAGGCCGCCAGGGCGCGCGCGCGGGCACAGCTGCGCTATGGCTGAGCACGCGTACGACGACCTGCACCGCCTGCTGGCCGGCCGTCTCGCCGTCCTGACCGGCGCGGGTGTCTCGACCGACTCGGGCATCCCGGACTACCGCGGCCCCCGGCCCGCCGGGGCCCCGCCGACGCGGATGCCGATGACCTACCAGGAGTTCGTCGCGAGCCCGGCGAACCAGCAGCGCTACTGGGCCCGCGCGCACGTCGGCTGGTCGCGGATGGGTTCCGCGGAGCCCAACGCCGGCCACCGTGCCCTCGCCCGGCTCGAGGCCCACGGCCGCATCGAGCTGCTGGTCACCCAGAACGTCGACGGCCTGCACGAGCGAGCCGGGTCACAGGCGCTGGTGGCGCTGCACGGCCGGGTCGCCGAGGTGATCTGCCTGGACTGCCGCTCGGTGACCGGGCGCGCTGCGGTGCAGGCCCGGATGACAGCGGCCAACCCCGATTGGGCGGCCCGCCACGCCAACGCCGTCATCAGGCCCGACGGAGACGTCGAGCTCGAGGCCACCCGCGGCTTCGTCGTGCCCCGCTGCGAGCGGTGCCGCGGCCGGTTGAAGCCGCACGTGGTGTTCTTCGGCGAGAACGTCCCCAAGGACAGGGTGCTGCGCGCCCAGCAGGCGGTGGCCGCCGCGGACGCGCTGCTGGTCCTCGGCTCCTCGCTCACGGTGATGTCCGGCTTCCGGTTCGTGCGCCAGGCGGCGAAGGCCGGCAAGCCGGTCGTGGTCGTCAACCGGGGGACGACGAGGGGTGACGAGCTGGCGGCGTACAAGCTCGAAGGCGGTTGCAGCGAGTTCCTCACCGGCCTCCTGGAGCGCGAGCCGGTCCCGGCCTGACGCCCGCCCTCAGGCGCGCCGCACGAAGATGTGCTCGGCGGCGTCGGGGTCGACCTCGGCGGTCTCGCCCGCGTGGGCGAGCAGGACTCCCGCGGGCGTCGCCTCGGCGTTGACGGTCTCGCCGGGCAGGGCGCCCACGCGTCGCAGCGCGCCCATCAGGGCCTCGTCCTTCTGCATCTCCTCGCTGATCCGGCGCACCTGGACACGCACCGGCGCACCACCGGACCCCCGTGCCACGACGGTGCCGAGCGGCTCGAGACCGGTCAGGAAGTCCTCCCCCCGCTCGCTCTCGCCGAGCTCGACGAGGCCCGGGATCGGGTTGCCGTAGGGCGACTCGGTCGGGTGGTCGAGCAGCTCGAGCAGCCGGCGCTCCACCGACTCGCTCATCACGTGCTCCCACCGGCAGGCCTCGTCGTGCACGAGCTCCCAGTCGAGGCCGATCACGTCCACCAGCAACCGCTCGGCCAGTCGGTGCTTGCGCATCACCCGGGTCGCGGTGTCGCGGCCCTCGTCGGTCAGCCGCAGGTGCCGGTCGCCCTCGACGGTGAGCAGCCCGTCGCGCTCCATCCGGGCCACGGTCTGGCTGACCGTCGGGCCGCTCTGGTGCAGCCGCTCCGCGATCCGGGCGCGCAGCGGCACGATGCCCTCCTCCTGGAGCTCGTAGATCGTGCGGAGGTACATCTCGGTGGTGTCGATCAGGTCGCTCACGGCGCCCATTCTGGCCCATGCCCGCACGTCGGTATCGTGGGGCGCCTGCCCACGGCCAACCCTGGAGAGGCCCCCCGATGAACGACGCCCGCCCCGACGCGCCCTGGTGGCGCGACGCGGTCTGCTACGAGGTCTACATCCGCAGCTTCGCCGACGCAGGATCCGACGGCTACGGCGACCTTCCCGGGCTCACCTCCCGGCTGGGCCACCTCGCGGACCTCGGCGTGGACGCGCTCTGGATCACCCCCTTCTACCCCTCCCCGCAGCACGACCACGGCTACGACGTCGCCGACTACCGCGACGTCGAGCCGACCTACGGCGACCTCGAGGCGTTCGACACGATGCTGACCGGCGCGCACGAGCTCGGGCTGAAGGTGATCGTCGACCTGGTGCCCAACCACACCTCGTCGGAGCACCCCTGGTTCCAGGCTGCCCTCGCGGCCGGGCCGGGCAGTCCCGAGCGGGCGCGCTACCTCTTCCGCGACGGCAAGGGCCGGGCCGGCAGAGAGCCGCCCAACAACTGGCTCTCGGTCTTCGGCGGCCCCGCCTGGGAGCGGGTGCCGGACGGTCAGTGGTACCTCCACCTGTTCGACAGCTCCCAGCCCGACCTCGACTGGACCAACCCCGAGGTGGCCGCGGACTTCGAGACGACGCTGCGCTTCTGGCTCGACCGTGGCGTGGACGGTTTCCGGGTCGACGTCGCCCACGGGCTGCGCAAGGCCGCCGGCCTGCCGGACGTCGACGACCCGCAGAAGTTCGTCAGCGGCACCATGCCCCGGGCGCCGATGTGGGACCAGCCGGAGGTGCACGAGGTCTACCGGCGCTGGCACGAGGTCCTCGCCGGCTACGACGGCGACCGGATGATGGTCGCCGAGGCGTGGGCGGCGACCCCCGCGGCGACGATGGCCTACGCGCGCCCGGACGAGATGTCCCAGGCGTTCAACTTCCACTGGCTCGAAGCGGAGTGGTCCGCGAGGGAGTTCCGCGACGTGGTCAGCCTCTCCCTCACCGAGGCCGCCACCGTGGACTCCTCGCCCACCTGGGTGCTCTCCAACCACGACGTCGTGCGCCACCCCACGAGGTACGGCGGCGGCAAGGTCGGCCTGGCCCGCGGCAGGGCGGCCACGATGGCGATGCTCGCGCTCCCCGGGTCCGCCTATCTCTACCAGGGCGAGGAGCTCGGCCTCGAGCAGGTCGAGGTGCCTGAGACGCAGCGGCAGGACCCGGAGTTCCTCAACGGCCGTGGTCCGGGTCGGGACGGCTGCCGGGTGCCGATCCCGTGGTCGGGGACGGCCGCGCCGTACGGCAACGGCACGGGTGATCCGTGGCTGCCGCAGCCCGACGGCTGGGCCGCGCTCACCGTCGAGGCGCAGCGCGCCGAGCCCGACTCGACGCTGTCGTTCTACCGACGGGTGCTGGCGGCGCGGCGCGCACTGGCCGGGGACGCGGTCGAGCTGGTCGACCTCGGCGAGGACGTGCTCGCCTTCCGGCGCGGCGCCGTGCTGGTGGTGCTCAACGCCGGCGAGGAGCACGTCCCGCTGCCCGACGGCGAGGTCCTGCTGGCCAGCGACGGGCTCGGCGGGGAGGGCACGCTGCCCCCGGACTGCGCGGCCTGGCTCGCGGTCGCGCCGGTCAGCTGAGCGTGCGGTTGTAGCGCCCGAGGCTGTCGGCGAGCCGGGCCAGGTCCTCGTCGCCCCAGGCGGCGAGCCGGTCGCCGAACATCGCCCGGCGGCGCTCCAGCATCTCGGCCAGACGCTGCCGGCCGAGGTCGGTGAGCTCCAGCAGCGCGGCCCGGCCGTCCGCAGGGTCCGGGGTCCGGCTGAGGAGCCCGAGGTCCTCGAGCTGGGAGAGGTAGCGGCTGACCGCGCCCTTGTCGAGGGAGAACCCGTCGGCGAGCGCGGACGCACGGCAGGGCCCCTCGTCGGCCACCCCGGCCAGCAACGAGTAGGCAGCGCCGGCCAGATCCGGGTGGATCATCCGGGCGCGCTCCTCGGCGCTGCGCCTGATCCGGCGTGCGATCACGCCGATCTCGTGCTCCAGCGAGCGCATCGTCTCTTCGCGAGTCGGCTTGACGTCCATGAGGGAAGGCTACAGACGCAGCGACCCGCAGGCGTGGGGCGGAGCCCCTCCGGGCGGACGTGGTCCGGAAATCGCCTGCGGGCCGGGTGACTGCGTTGGATTCACCAGTAGCGGGTCGCCGGTTGGCGCCACGCGCTGGCCGGTGTGCTGCTAGTGCGCAGCCACCTCACGCGTCCAAGAACAAATCATCTGCTGGACCACCTCCTTTCCCGTGTGGCACCACGGTAAGCCGCCAGCCGGTCCGGCTCAACCGGTTTGTGCCGCGTTTCGTCTCAGGCCACCGCCGCGGCCGCGAACTGGGCGTTGTAGAGCCGGGCGTAGGCGCCGCCGGCGGCCAGCAGCGAGTCGTGGGTGCCTTGCTCGACGATGGCGCCACTCTCCATCACCAGGATCAGGTCGGCGTCGCGGATCGTGGAGAGCCGGTGGGCGATCACGAAGGAGGTCCGGTCGGTGCGCAATGCGGCCATCGCCTGCTGCAACAGCAGCTCGGTGCGGGTGTCGACGGAGCTGGTCGCCTCGTCGAGGATCAGCAGCGCCGGGTCGGCGAGGAACGCACGGGCGATCGTGACCAGCTGCCGCTCGCCGGCCGACAGGTTCGAGCCGTCCTCGTCGATGAGCGTGTCGTAGCCGTCGGGCAGCGAGTGCACGAACCGGTCGACGAACGTCGCCTTCGCCGCCTCGAGGATCTGTGCCTCGGTCGCGTGGGGGGCGCCGTAGGCGATGTTGTCCCGGATCGTGCCGGTGAAGAGCCAGGTGTCCTGCAGCACCATCCCGATCTGGCTGCGCATCTCGCCGCGGGGCACCGAGGCGATGTCGACGCCGTCGATGGTGATCCGCCCGGCACCGACCTCGTAGAAGCGCATCACGAGGTTGACCAGCGTGGTCTTGCCGGCGCCGGTCGGTCCGACGATCGCCACCGTGTGGCCGGGCTCGGCGACCAGGGAGAGGTCCTCGATCAGCGGCTCGTCGGGGCGGTAGGAGAACGACACGTGCTCGAAGCGCACCTCGCCGTGGCGCTCCCCGACCGGGGCCAGGCTGCCGGACTCCTCGGTGTCCTGCTCGGGGGCGTCGAGCAGCTCGAAGACCCGCTCGGCCGAGGCGACACCGGACTGCAGCAGGTTGGCCATCGAGGCGACCTGGGTGAGCGGCTGGGTGAACTGGCGGGAGTACTGGATGAACGCCTGCACGTCGCCGAGGGTGATCGCGCCGCTGGCCACGCGCAGCCCACCGACGACCGCGACGATGACGTAGTTGAGGTTCCCGATGAACATCATCAGCGGCATGATCAGCCCGCTGACGAACTGGGCACCGAACGAGGCCTGGAACAGCGCGTCGTTCTGCTCGGCGAAGGTCGCCTCGGACTCGTGCTGGCGACCGAACACCTTGACCAGCGCGTGACCGGTGAAGGCCTCCTCGATGTGGGCGTTGAGCTTGCCGGTGCGCCGCCACTGGTCGATGAACATGCCCTGGGAGCGACCCATCACCGTCTTGGTCAGCATCATCGCGAGCGGCACGGAGACCAGGGCGATCACCGCCAGCAGCGGCGAGATCCAGAACATCATCGACAGCACGGCGACCACGGTGAGCAGGCTGGTGAGCAGCTGGCTCATCGTCTGCTGCAGGGTCTGGCTGATGTTGTCGATGTCGTTGGTCACCCGCGAGAGCAGCTCACCGCGAGGCTGCCTGTCGAAGTAGGACAGCGGCAGCCGGTTGACCTTGTCCTCCACGTCGGCGCGCATCCGCAGGATCGTGCTCTGCACGACGTCGTTGAGCAGGTAGCCCTGCAGGTAGGACAGCAGGGCAGCGACGACGTACACCGAGAGCACGACCAGCAGGACGTGGCCGACCGCGCCGAAGTCGACGCCGTCGGTGAGCCGGGTGATCCCGCTGACCATGTCGGCGACCTTGCCCTGGCCGTGCTCGCGCAGCAGCCGGACCGCCTCCGACTGCGTCTGCCCGGGGAACTGGCGGTGGACCATCGCGCCGATCAGACCCCCGAAGATCAGGTCGGTGGCGTGGCCGAGGAGCTTCGGGCCGAACGCGGTCAGCCCGACGCTGCACACCGCGAGCACCACGACCGAGATCGCCTTGTGCCGCTCGGGAGCCATCCGGCGGATCAGCCGCTTCCCGGAAGGCTTGAAGTGGCTGGCCTTCTGGCCGACCATCCCGCCGCCCCAGCGGCCGTGGCCCGGGCCGGCCTCGACGCGCTCGGTCTCCTTGAGCTGGCCGCTCTCGGTGGCCGTGCCGGGCTCGCCGACCGGGACGCCGGTCGGTTCGCCGCCCGGCACGGGGCGCGGGTCGGTTCCCGCGGTCCCCGCGGGGACGGCAGCGGACCGGGCGTCTTCGTGGCGGGAGCTCATGCGGCCTCCTCTGCGGACAGCTGGGACTCGACGATCTCCTGGTAGGTGCCGCAGGTCGCGAGCAGCTGCTCGTGCGTGCCACGGCCGACAACCGCGCCGTCCTCGAGCACCAGGATCAGGTCGGCGTCGCGGATCGTGGAGATCCGCTGGGCGACGATGAGCACGGTCGCGTCGCGGGTGACCGGGCGCAGGGCGGTGCGCAGCCGGGCGTCGGTGGCCAGGTCGAGCGCGGAGAAGGCGTCGTCGAAGAGGTAGATCTCGGGCTTGCGGACCAGCGCCCGGGCGATCGCCAGCCGCTGCCGCTGGCCGCCGCTGACATTGGTGCCGCCCTGCGCGATCGGCGCTTCCAGGCCCTGCGGCATGGCGTGCACGAAGTCGGTCGCCTGGGCGATCTCGAGGGCCTCCCAGAGCTGCTCGTCGGTCGCGTGCGGGTCGCCGTACCTGAGGTTCGAGGCGACCGTGCCGGAGAACAGGAAGGCCTTCTGCGGCACCAGCCCGACCGCCGACCACAGCAGGTCCGGGTCGAGCTCGCGCACGTCGACGCCGTCGACGAGGACGCGGCCGCCGGTGACGTCGAAGAGGCGCGGCACGAGGTTGACCGCGGTGGACTTGCCGGCGCCGGTGGAGCCGATGACCGCGACTGTCTGGCCTGGTCGCGCCTCGAACGACAGGTCGCGCACGACGGGGACGTCGGCGCCGGGGTAGCTGAACTCCACGTGGTGGAAGGCGAGGGTGCCGTGCTCGCCGACCTCCGTGACCGGTTCGGCAGGTGGGACGACCGAGGTGTCGGTCTCGAGGACCTCCATGATCCGGTCGGCGCAGACCGCCGAGCGCGGGATCATCATCATCATGAAGGTGCCCATCATCACCGACATCAGGATCTGCATCAGGTAGGAGAGGTAGGCGGTCAGCGCACCGATCTGCATCTGCCCGTTGTCCACGCGGTGGCCGCCGAACCACAGCACGGCGACCGACGACAGGTTGGCGACCAGCATCACGGTGGGGAACATCGCCGCCATCCACCGGCCGGCCCGGGTGGCGACGTCGGTGAGCTCGGCGTTGGCGACGCCGAACCGCTCGGTCTCGTGCGGCTCGCGGACGAACGCACGCACGACCCGGACACCGGTGATCTGCTCGCGCAGCAGCCGGTTGACCTCGTCGATGCGCACCTGCATCTTGCGGAAGCTCGGCACCATTCGGGTGACCACGAAGCCGATCGAGACGACCAGCAGCGGCACGGCGACCGCGATCAGCCAGGAGAGCCCGAGGTCCTCGCGCATCGCCATGATGATGCCGCCGACCATCATGATCGGCGCGGTGACCATCAACGTGCACGACATCAGCACCAGCATCTGGACCTGCTGCACGTCGTTGGTCTCCCGGGTGATCAGCGACGGCGGCCCGAAGTGCTGCACCTCGCGCTGGCTGAACGACCCGACCCGGTAGAAGATCGCTGCGCGCACGTCGCGGCCGAAGCCCATCGCGGTGCGGGCGGAGAACCACACGGCGGTGACCGAGCAGCCGATCTGCACGAACGCGACGCCGAGCATGATCGCGCCGGTGCGCACGATGTAGCCGATGTCGCCGGTGACGATGCCCTTGTCGATGATGTCGGCGTTGAGGCTGGGCAGGTAGAGCGCACCGATGGTGCCGACGAACTGGAAGAGCACGATGAGGCCCAGCCAGCTGCGGTAGGGCCGTAGGTGGATGCCGACGAGTCGGAGCAGCATGTCAGTCCTCCCGCTTCAGGACGCCGTGCAGCAGGACGTCCGCGATCTGGTCAGGGGTGAGCACAGCGCCCATGCCGAGCTCGGGGCGGCTGGAGCCGATGACCAGGCTGCGCAGGGCGAGCGCCGCCTGCTCCGGTGCCAGCGCCAGCTCCGCGCGGTGCGGTTCGAAGAGCGTGGTGAGCCGCGCGTGCAGCGCCTCCTGTGCCTCGAGGACGAAGCGAGGCGGCCCGGGCTGCTTGTGGTGCTCCGCGTCTGCGTGGAGGGCGGCCATCAGGTGCGGGCGTACGGCGACCATCACCGCCATCGTCAGCCGCATCCGATCCTGCACCTGGCCCACGGCGGCGATCACCTTGTCACGCAGCGCGACGCGGTCGTGCATCTGGGCGTCGAAGAGCTGCTGGCCGCCCGCCGGGTTGATCGCCTCGCGGGCGGCGGCCAGCATCAGGCTCTTCTTGTCCTCGAAGACCCGGAAGATCGTGCCCTCGGCGATCCCGGCGGCCTCGGCGATCTCGCGGGTGGACAGCTCGCTGCCGCGCTCGGCGAGCAGCGGCACGACCGCCTCGACGATCGCCTTGCGGCGGGCGTCGGGCGACATCGAGGTGGCGCGGGGGCTCATGACCCGACACTGTAACTGAGTGAGCGCTCACTCACAAGGGATTTACCGGGCCCACGGCCCCGCGAGCCGGTCTCACTACGGTCCGCCGGTCCCTCGGGTCGTCCGAGCGTCCAACCGTAGTGAGTCTCCACGTCAGAGCCGCCTGATCTCCTCGATGTCCGGCGGCGGCCGGTTCTCCCAGAACTCGTGCAGCTCCCGCATCGCCTCCCGCTCCTGCAGCCGCCCTTCGGCACTGAAGCCACAGGTCCGGGCGATCCAGCGCCGGTCGACCTCCGGCTCGAACAGGGCCCGCTGACGGGTGGCCAGCAGCCGATCGACGACCAGGCCGGAGTCAGGCAGATCGGTTCCGGTGACCCGGGCGACCTCCAGCCCCACCCGGCGGAAGGCATCATCCTTGCCGATGTCGCGGGTATGCCGACGCCTGCCCAGGTGGTCGGCACCGTCGAACTCGGCCACCATCCCGGCCACCGGGTCGAGCAGGTCGGCGACCCCGAGCAGGTGGCCGTTGCGGTCATGGATCGGGCAGTTGGCCCACGGCTCGGGTAGGCCCGCGTCGAGCACCCAGACGAGGCGGAGCCTGGTCTCGTTCGGCGAACGGCTGTGCTCGTCCGCGAGCTCGAGTGCAGCCCGCGCGATCCTGATGCGGCGAAAGCCAGGGTGGCTGTCGACGTACGCCTGCATTCGTTCGGGCGAGCTCTTCGCGGCGGCGGCGACCATGTCGACCACCACGGTCGCCTCACGCACGTCGGGCGCGAGGCGCATCGCGTCGAAGGCGGCCCGCTCGATCACCGCACAGGGGATGCCGTAGCGCCCGGTGCGGTCCGCCCCAGCGAGCGCTTCGTGCAGCCGAACGATCCTGGTGTCACCGCGGATCCGGCCCGAGACCCCGACGGCCAGTGGCACCGGGAGCTGCGTCGCACCGTCGGTGGCGAGCCCGTCGAGCAGTCCCACCCGATGCAACCGGCAGCCGGCCCAGCCGGTCACCACCCCGCCGGTCGGCAGTCTCATGGATTGCTCGAGGATCCGCTGCTCGGGCACGTCGGTCGGCGTCGCGGAACGAACGTGGAGGCCCCAGCTGGTCCTTCGCCACAGGGGGCCGGCTGCCTGGGCCTTGGTGGGCCCGGTGACGCCTGCAGGGTCGACACGCACGGGCGAGACCAAACCACGGGGCTCGGGACACTCGGGATCCCACTTGTGGGGCATGGGACGAGGATCCCCGACGCGCCCGGAGGGCTGCAGCCGTCGTCCACAGGCCCGCCCCTCGGAGGCTCACTACGGTTCGCCGGTCCCTCGGATCCTCTGGCCGTCCAGCTGTAGTGAGCCAGCCGGTCAGGGAGCCAGGCGCTCGATGACCCAGCCGGACGGGACCCGGCGGTAGGCCAGCCGGTCGTGCATCCGGCCGTGGCGGCCCTGCCAGAACTCCAGGGCGTCCGGCTCGACGACGTAGCCACCCCAGTACGGCGGGCACGGGACCGCCTCGCCGCGGAAGCGCGCAGTGGCCTCGTCGTACGCCTGCTGGAGCTCCCCGCGCGAGGCCACCACGCGCGACTGCGCCGACGCCCAGGCCCCGAGCTGGGACTCGCGCGGCCGGCTGGCGAAGTAGGCCTCGGCGTCCGCGTGGGGCAGCCGGGCGGCGACGCCCTCGACCCGGACCTGGCGCTGAAGCTCGTACCACGGGAAGAGCAACGCGCACCGTGGGTCCCCGGCCAGCTCGCGGCCCTTGCGGGACTCGTGGTTGGTGTAGAAGCAGAAGCCACGGTCGGTGACCTTCTTCAGCAGCACCGACCGGCTCGACGGCCGTCGGTCCGCGGCGACCGTGGCGACCACCATCGCGTTGGGCTCGTGGATGCCGGCTGCCATCGCCTGGCGCAGCCAGCGGTCGAACATGTCGAGAGGGTCCGCCTCGAGGTCGGCCTCGTCGAGCCCGGCGAGCCGGTAGTCCTCGCGCAGTGCGGTCAGGTCGATGCGCCGCTGGTCCCCCGGCCGGTCCCGGTGCTCCTCGCCGGGCAGGTCCGGGGGCTGGTCCGGGGGCTGGTCGGCCTGCATGCGCTGAACATAGCCGGTGCTGGCACAATGCGAGGCTGACCGGATCCGCGGGCCCACGAGGCCCCGACCGACGAAGGAGTCGCCGATGTCCGAGGTGATGTCTCAGGTGCAGCACGGGCTCGAGGGCGTGATCGCGTTCGAGACCCAGATCGCCGAGCCCGACAAGGAAGGGTCCGCACTCCGCTACCGCGGCGTGGACATCGAGGAGATCGTCGGGCGGATCCC
The DNA here is from genome assembly GCA_025980475.1 of Nocardioidaceae bacterium. Classification (GTDB taxonomy): domain Bacteria; phylum Actinomycetota; class Actinomycetes; order Propionibacteriales; family Nocardioidaceae; genus Marmoricola. Next base: position 43,108 of record JAICXL010000012.1, read on the forward strand.
GTTCGAGAAGGTGTGGGGGCTGCTGGTCGACGGCAGCTATGAACCCGGGATGCCGCCGGCGGAGCCCTTCCCGCTGCCCGTGCACACCGGCGACATCCGCGTCGACGTGCAGTCGGCGGTCGCCCAGCTCGCGCCCGTGTGGGGGCTGCACCAGACCTACGACGTCGACGACGTGCAGGTGCGCGAGGACCTCGGCCGTGCCGCGGTGATGGTGCTGTCCTACGTCGCCCAGGCCGCCCGGGGGCTGGGCCAGCCGATGGTGCCGCAGTCGCGTGTCGACGAGGCCCGGTCGATCACCGAGCGGTTCATGATCCGCTGGCGCGGCGAGCCCGACCCCAAGCACGTGCAGGCCGTGGACTCCTACTGGAGCTCGGCCGCCGAGCACGGCATGAACGCCTCGACGTTCACCGCCCGGGTGGTCACCTCGACCGGCGCCGACGTCGGCGCAGCCCTCTCCGGGGCGATCGGCGCGATGTCGGGTCCGCTGCACGGCGGCGCACCGTCGCGGGTGCTGCACATGATCGAGGAGGTGGAGCGCACCGGCGACGCGAGGGCCTACGTCAAGCGGCTGCTCGACAACGGCGAGCGGCTGATGGGCTTCGGCCACCGGGTCTACCGGGCGGAGGATCCGCGGGCGCGGGTGCTGCGCCGTACTGCCCAGGAGCTGGGCGCCCCGCGCTACGAGGTCGCCGAGGCGCTCGAGAAGGCCGCGCTCGCCGAGCTGCGCGAGCGGCGCCCGGACCGGGTGCTGGAGACCAACGTGGAGTTCTGGGCCGCGATCGTGCTCGACTTCGCCGAGGTGCCGCCGCACATGTTCACCCCGATGTTCACCTGCGCACGGACGGCCGGCTGGGCCGCGCACCTCCTCGAGCAGAAGCGCACTGGCCGGCTGATCCGGCCCAGCGCCCGCTACGTCGGCCCCGGGCCGCGGCCGGTGCAGGACGTCGAGGGCTGGG
>JAICXL010000091.1 GCA_025980475.1 Nocardioidaceae bacterium
CTTCTCGGCGACCACGGTGTCGAAGCCCTCGGGCAGCGCCTCGAGCACGTCGTGGGCCGACGCGGTGTGGATCGCCTCGGCGAGGGCGTCGAGCCCGCGGCCGCGGATGTCGACCTGGCCGGCCAGCGCGCCGGAGAAGAGCATCGCGCCCGTGTCGGAGACGACGATCCGCCGCCGCACCACCGACCTGGGCAGGTCGGCGAGGGACACGTCGCCCCAGCGGACGTCGGCGTCGGTGAAGCGGCCGAGCCGTTCGACCAGGGCGGCGGCGTCCTCGGGGGGCTCGGAGACCACCGCCGTCAGCGCCCGGGGCTGGAGCCGCAGCCCGGAGGCGACGTCGACCAGGGGGGCGTGCTCCGGCGGTTCGGGCACGGTGGTGCTCGGGTCCTCGATCTCGGGCTCGAGCGCAAGCACCCGCACCACCCGGCGGGCGGCGACCAGGGCACGGATCAGCTTGTTGGCGAACTCGGTGGCGGTGCGCAGCGGGATCATCAGGAAGGCGGAGTAGCCGTAGAACGCGACCAGCTCGCCGGGGGAGATCCGGCCCTCGACCGCGAACCGGGCACCGAGCCAGACCACCGTGACGACGAAGATGCCGGGGAGCAGCACCTGCAGGGCGTCGAGCACGGACTGCAGGGCGACCACGCCGACCCCTGCGCGTCGTACCCTCTGCGACTCGGCCGTGTAGCGGTCGTGGAAGACGCGTTCGCCGCCGATCCCGCGCAGCACGCGCAGGCCGCTGACGATGTCGGTGGCGAGGTTGGACAGTTGCCCCATCATGTCGCGCTGGGCCAGGTTGCGGCGCTGCAGCGGCTTGAGCAGCGGGCCGATCCCGAGCAGCAGCACGGGCACGCCGACCAGCACCACCAGGCCCAGCGTCACCGAGGTCTGCAGCAGGATCACCGCGACCACGACGAAGGAGACGATCGCGCCGGTGGCGCGCGCGGTCACGTCCATCACGTTGCCGATGTGGGCCTGGTCGTTGGTGCCGATCGCGACGACCTCACCGGTGGCGACCTTGCGCGGCAGGGTCGCGCCCAGCACCGTGGCCTGCCGGGCGACCAGCTGGACCGTGCGGTAGGCCGCCATCAGCCAGTTGGTCACCGCGAAGCGGTGCCGCATGATGCTCGACGCCGACTGCAGCACGCCGAGGGCGAAGAGCACGGCCGCCCAGAGCAGCAGGGCACGCCCGTCGCGGGCGGTGACGCCGGCGTCGATCGCGCGGCCGATCACCGCCGGCATCAGCGCCGACGCGCACATCCAGACGATGCCGAGGGCCATCCCGGCCGACATCGTCGGCCACTGGGTGCGGGCAAGCCACCACAGGAAGCGACCTGGCGACCGGTGGTCCGGTGTCCCGGGATCGGCGAGCGGGAGCTTGTGCACCCGGCCACGGTACGGACCCCGATGTCCGGCCCGCTAACGGTTTTCCCCCACGCGATCGCGTCCGGACAGCCGGGTCTACAGTCGAAAGGGACCCACGACGAAAGGAAACTGGCGCGCGATGACCGAGGATTTCGACTGGACCGGAGTGGTGGACTACTCCCGACGAAACGCGCTCGAGGCGCCTGAGACCCAGTACGAGCTGCCTGGGGTCACCGAGGAGGACCACGCGGGCGTCCCGGTGGCGGTGGTGCCGCTGTGGCACGCCGTCGTCACCACGAAGCTCACCGTGCCCGAGGGCGACACCGCTGCACTGAAGGAGGCCCAGGAGCGGCTGTCCGCGGCGCTGGCCGAGGTCGAGAAGGTCTACCCGCTGGGGCCGTCGGGCATCTTCATCCAGGTCGCCTACGGGGTGCCCTACTTCAACCGGCTGCCGAAGGGCCTTGTCGACCAGCACATGCCGAAGTCGACGATGACGGGCACCGAGGGCGAGTGGGCGCTGATCGACTCGATCAGCTATGACAAGGACAACGACGACGTGGTGCTGGAGGACAACGAGGTCTGCTTCCACTTCAAGAGCGACTACCGCGACCACATCGAGCGGGCGCTCGCGGCGCTCTTCGAGGCCGGCGGCCAGGAGCTCAACGGCCTGCCCGCCGAGAACGCCTACGTCGGTGACCTCTTCACCGTCACCACGATGCGCAAGGGCTTCGCCGGCCACGGCACCCCGCGGGTGATGGGGCTCAAGCACGGCATCCCAGGTGCGGACAAGGTCCCCGCGGGCGCGATGCTGTTCATGGGCTTCACCTCCAGCCACAAGGACGGCCTGGCGCAGGGCAACCTGGCCAGCTTCGAGACCCTGCCCGGCTACACCGACGCCAAGCCCGGCGACTACTTCGCAGGCGGTACGGCGATGCACCTCTCCCACATCGGGATCGAGCTCGACGAGTGGTACGAGATGAAGCACTCGGACCGCCTCAAGCGGATGTTCCACTCCCGCCGCACGGAGTCCGAGGAGGTGCTCTCCCCGGACCAGTCCCCGGAGACGGTGACCTTCGAGGAGCAGCGCGACGAGGACGCCCGCAAGGACAAGATCATCGGCCACAACGCGCAGATGCAGTTCCTGACCCGCACCAAGGAGGACACGCAGACCGCCTACGGCGAGACCGTCCCGAAGGGCACCGTGTTCTTCCTGCGCCAGGACTTCGACACCGTCGAGAACCCGTTCGGCTTCTCGACCACCGACAAGATCGACTCGACCGGCAGGGCCGGTGTGCACTTCATCGGCTTCGGCCCGTCGGCGCAGCACTTCCAGAAGATGCGCGAGGAGATGGACGGGGTGGCCAAGCAGAAGGAGTTCGACCTGCCCGACGAGAACACCGGCTTCACCAAGTTCCTCGACACCACCCACCGGCAGAACTACCTGCTCCCGCCGCGGGCGCACCGCAGCCTGCCGCTGGCCGAGCTGCTGTAGTCAGCGGGCGAGCTCCGGCACGACCTCGGCCCGGGGCAGCTCCCCCAGGAGCGGCCCGGGGACCAGCAGCTTGGAGCGTCGGACGCCGCTGCCGATGACGGCCACGTCGATGTCGAGGACCCGGGAGTCGACGAGCAGCCGCCACTCGGGCGGAAGCCCGACCGGGGTGATGCCGCCGTACTCCATCCCGGTCTCGGCGACGGCCCGGTCGTGGTCGAGGAAGGAGCACTTGCGCACGTCGAGGGTGCGCTTGACCAGGTTGTTGACGTCGGCGCGGGTGTCGGCGCGGACCAGGCAGGCGGCGGTGCGCTCGTCGCCGGCGCGTCGCCCCATCACCACCACGCAGTTCGCCCCCGCTTCCATGGGCACGGCGTAGGCCTGGCTCATGGCGGCGGTGTCGGCCAGCTCCGGGTCGATCTCGACGACGGCGACACCGTCGGCCTGTGCCCACCGTTGAAGCGCCGCGGCGACCGGCGGCGCGAGCAGGTCGGGGCGCTCGAGGGCGGGCACCGAGGTGAGGTTCGGCAGCGACGGCAGCGGCATGGCCCCACCCTGTCAGACGGGCACTCTTGACTCGTTCCAGAGAACCGGCCATGCTCGGCGGCATGCCGACGACCACCGAGCTCGAGCAGATGCTGCGTGACGCCGACCTCCGGGTGACGCGTCCCCGGCTGGCCGTGCTCTCGGCGGTGCACCGCCACCCGCACGCGGACACCGACTCGCTGATCCGCGCGGTGCGCGCGCAGCTCGGGGACGTCTCCCACCAGGCCGTCTACGACGTGCTTCGGGCGCTGACCGCCGTGGGGCTGGTGCGCCGGATCCAGCCCGCGGAGTCCGTGGCTCGCTACGAGTCGCGGGTGGGCGACAACCACCACCACGCGGTGTGCCGGTCCTGCGGCGCGATCGCCGACGTGGACTGCGCGGTCCACGCCGTCCCCTGCCTGACCCCGTCCGACGACCACGGCTTCGTCCTCGACGAGGCCGAGGTCATCTACTGGGGTCTCTGCCCCGAATGCCAGCCAGCACAACGAATGGAGATGGATCGACGTGTCTGAGACGCACAGCGAGAGCGAGAACCCGGCCATCCCGTCGCCGGAGCCGGCGACGGCGCGGCCGCGGACCAACCGGGACTGGTGGCCCGGCCAGCTGGACCTGACGGTGCTGCGCCAGCACGCGCCGCGGCCCAATCCGCTGGGCGAGGACTACGACTACCGGTCGCAGTTCCAGAACCTCGACGTGGAGGCGCTCAAGCGCGACCTCGTCGAGCTGATGACCGACTCCCAGGACTGGTGGCCGGCCGACTTCGGCAACTACGGGCCGCTGTTCGTCCGGATGAGCTGGCACGCGGCCGGCACCTACCGGATCGAGGACGGTCGCGGCGGCGGCGGCCAGGGGGCCCAGCGCTTCGCGCCGCTGAACAGCTGGCCGGACAACGCGCGACTCGACAAGGCGCGCCGGCTGCTGTGGCCGATCAAGAAGAAGTACGGCCGGCAGCTGTCCTGGGCCGACCTGATCGTCTTCGCCGGCAACGTGGCGATGGAGTCGATGGGCTTCGAGACCTTCGGCTTCGGCTTCGGCCGCGAGGACATCTGGGAGCCGGAGGAGATCTTCTGGGGCAGCGAGGACACCTGGCTGGGCGACGAGCGCTACAGCGGTGAGCGCGAGCTGTCCAAGCCGTTCGGCGCCACCCAGATGGGCCTGATCTACGTCAACCCCGAAGGCCCCAACGCCGAGCCGGACCCGCTGAAGGCGGCCAAGGACATCCGCGAGACGTTCGGCCGGATGGCCATGGACGACGAGGAGACCCTCGCGCTGATCGCCGGCGGGCACACCTTCGGCAAGACCCACGGCAAGGTCTCCCCCGAGTACGTCGGGCCCGAGCCGGAGGCCGCGCCGATCGAGGACATGGGGCTGGGCTGGAAGAGCAGCTACGGCACCGGCGTCGGCGACGACGCCACCACCAGCGGCCTGGAGGTCGTGTGGACGCCGACGCCGACCCAGTGGGACAACAGCTTCCTGGAGACGCTGTTCGGCTACGAGTGGGAGCTCGTCAAGAGCCCCGCGGGGGCCTGGCAGTGGCAGGCCAAGGACGCCGACCCGGTGATCCCCGACCCGTTCGGCGAGGGCAAGCGGCTGCCGACGATGCTGACCACCGACCTGTCACTGCGGATGGACCCGATCTACGAGCCCATCGCCCGGCGGTTCCTGGAGCACCCGGAGCAGCTGGCCGAGGCGTACGCGAAGGCCTGGTACAAGCTGATCCACCGCGACATGGGGCCGGTCACCCGGCTGCTCGGGCCGTGGGTCGCCCCGCCGCAGATCTGGCAGGACCCGGTGCCCGAGGTCGACCACGAGCTGGTCGGCGACGAGGAGGTCGCCGCCCTCAAGCGGGAGGTGCTGGCCTCCGGGCTGTCCACCTCGCAGCTGGTCAGGACGGCCTGGGCCTCCGCCTCCACCTTCCGCGGCACCGACAAGCGCGGCGGCGCGAACGGAGCGCGGATCCGGCTGGCGCCGCAGAAGGACTGGGAGGTCAACGAGCCGGCCAGGCTCGCCGAGGTGCTGCCGGTGCTGGAGAAGGTGCAGCAGGAGTTCAACGGCGCCCAGGCGGGCGGGAAGCGGATCTCCCTCGCCGACCTGATCGTGCTGGCCGGCTGCGCGGCCGTCGAGCAGGCCTCGCGGGACGCCGGCGTCGAGGTCACCGTGCCGTTCACCCCGGGACGCACCGACGCCACCCAGGAGCAGACCGACGTCGAGTCGTTCGAGGTGCTGGAGCCGAGGTTCGACGGGTTCCGCAACTACCTGCGCGCGGGCGACAAGCGCGCCCCGGAGACGCTGCTGGTGGAGAAGGCGAACTTCCTGACCCTGACCACGCCGGAGATGGCCGTTCTGGTGGGCGGCCTGCGGGCCCTGGACGCCAACGTCGGCCAGGCCCGCCACGGCGTCCTCACGGAGCGGCCCGGCACGCTGTCCAACGACTTCTTCGTGAACCTCGTGGACATGGGCACCGAGTGGAAGGTGTCGGCCTCGGAGGAGAACGTCTACGAGGGGCGCGAGCGCGCCAGCGGTGAGCTGCGGTGGACCGCGACCGCGGTCGACCTGGTCTTCGGGTCCCACACCCAGCTTCGGGCGCTCGCCGAGCTCTACGGCGCCGACGACGCGAAGGAGCTCTTCGTGCGTGACTTCGTGGCAGCCTGGGACAAGGTGATGATGCTCGACCGGTTCGAGGTCAGAGCCCCAGAGAGCGTCCGATGATCTCCTTCTGCACCTCCGTGGTGCCGCCGTAGATGGTCTGGATCCGGCTGTCCACGAAGGCCCGGGCGATCGGGTACTCGAGCATGTAGCCGTAGCCGCCGTGGAGCTGCACGCCGCGGTCGACGACCTTGGTCTGCAGCTCGGTGGTCCACCACTTCGCCATCGCCGCGAGGGCGGCGTCCAGCGTGCCCTCGTTGTGCCGGCGGACACAGTCGTCGACGAAGACCCGGGCGACGTGCGCTTCGGTGGCCATCTCGGCGAGAGCGAAACGGGTGTTCTGGAATTTGCCGATCGGCCGGCCGAACGCCTGGCGCGTCTTGACGTACTCCAGGCACAGGTCGAGCACCTTCTCGATGGCGGCGGCGGCGATCATCGCTATCGAGAGCCGCTCCTGGGGGAGGTTCTGCATCAGGTAGATGAAGCCCTGGCCCTCCTCTCCGAGCAGGTTCTCCTTGGGCACGACCACGTCGGTGAAGCTCAGCTCGGCGGTGTCCTGCGCCTTGAGGCCGACCTTCTCGAGGTTGCGGCCACGCTGGAAGCCCTCCATGCCGCGCTCGACGACGAGCAGGCTGAAGCCGAGGTGGCCGGCGTCGGGGTCGGTGCGGGCGACGACGACGACCAGATCGGAGAGGATGCCGTTGCTGATGAAGGTCTTCGACCCGTTGAGCACGTAGTGGTCGCCCTTGTCGACGGCGCTCGTCCGCAGCCCCTGCAGGTCCGAGCCCGCTCCCGGCTCGGTCATCGCGATCGCGGTGATGGTCTCCCCGGAAACGCAGCCGGGCAGCCAACGCCGCTTCTGTTCCTCGGTGCCGAGCGAGGTGAGGTAGGGCACGATGATGTCGGTGTGCACCGAGAAGCCCGGGCCCGAGGCGCCGGCCCGGGTCAGCTCCTCGGCGACGACCATGTTGTAGCGGAAGTCGCGGACCCCGGGGCCGTCGTACTCCTCCGGCACGCCGAAGCAGAGCAGCCCGGCCTCGCCGGCGGCGGTCCACAGCCCACGCGGGACCTGGCCGTCCTTCTCCCACTGCGCGTGGTGGGGCACGACCTCTCGCTCCAGGAAGGCGCGCACGGTCCTGCGGAAGTCCTCGTGCTCCGCGGTGAAGATCTCGCGCATCGGCGTCCTCCGGTTGGCTCGGGTGGATTGCAGGACGAGTGTGCCAGTCCTACTGTTCCAGTGTGGACCAGGCTGAGGAGGAGCCCGCCGACTGGGTGACCGTGGACGAGCTGGCCGCGGCCGCCGGCCTGACGGTGCGCACGACCCGCTACTACGCCGGCCTCGGGCTGCTGCCGCCGCCGGTCCGGAGGGGGCGGCTGGCGTGGTACGGCGCGGCGCACCGCGCGCGCCTCGAGCTGATCCGGGCCCTGCAGGAGCACGGGTTCACGCTGGCCGCGATCGAGCGCTACCTCAGCCGGGTGCCGCTGGACGCGAGCGTGGAGGACCTGGCCCTGCAGCGGGCGATGTTGACCTCGTGGACCGGTGACCGGCACGAAGCCCTGGGCCGCCGGCAGCTGGTGGAGCGGGCCGGCCGGCGGCTGTCCGACGAGGACATCGCGAGCCTCGAGGCGCTGCGGGCGCTGCGCCGCGACGGCGACCGCTTCGAGCCGCTGCCATCGTTCGACGTCACCGTGCACATCCTCGGGCTGGGGATCCCGGTCGAGTCGATGGTCGAGGCGGGCGCGGCGATCGACCGGCACATGGACGCGCTGGCCGACGAGCTCACCGGGATCCTGCGCACCAAGGTGCTGGCGCCCTTCCGGGAGGGGTCGCACTCGGAGGACGAGAAGGCCCGCTTCGAGCAGACCCTCTCGAGGTTGCGCCAGCTCACTCTCGAGGCCGTCGTCGCGGGCTTCCAGCGAGCGGCGAACCAGGTGATCACCCGGTCGTTGTCCGGCCCCTGACTCAGGCCGGCGGCAGCACCAGCCAGCAGACCAGTTGGGCCAGCGGCGCCAGCGGGAAGAAGACCACGGCGGCGACCATGGTGAGGATCCGGACCAGGGTCGATGCCGGCGTAGTCGGCGACCTCGGCGCAGCCGCCGCCGAGCATCCGGTCGCCGCTGCGGGTCACGTCTCGGTCAAGACCGTGGAGACGCACATGTCCCTCGATGCTGCGCAAGCTGCAGCGGTGCTCGCGGCACGAGCTCACCCGCCGGGCCTCCCGCCGCCGGCTGCTCTGAGCCCGTCGGGGTCAGCGGTGGTGCTCCTCGGCGACCTGCGCGAGGGACAGGTCGACCAGCCACTCCACCGGTGCCCTGTCGTCGGTGTAGACGGTGCCGCCGGGCAGCGCCGGGCGCAGCCGCTGGGCGGTCGCGTCGGCGACGTTGCGCACGGCGTCCGGCAGGGCCGCCTCCTGCAGCGCGGTGGCGGGGTTCGTCGCGCCGGTCGTGGCGATGAGCACGGTGTTGGTGGCGTCGACCGGGTCGCGCCAGACGTGGCCGGCGCCGAAGTCGGCGCGGATCGTGGCGGACAGCACCTTCTCGAGCGCGTCGGACGCCTCCGGGTGGCCGACGTTGACCGCGATGACGCCACCGGGGCTCAGGTGCTGCCTGGCGAGCGCGAAGAACTCGCGGGTGGCGAGGTAGAACGGGATGTAGGGCTGTCGGTAGGCGTCGACGAGGATGGCGTCGTACTTCCTGGTGCTGGTCTCCAGCCAGGGCCGGGCGTCCGCGGTGTGGGTGTGCACGTTGCGGCCGCGCAGGTCGAACAGCTCGCGGCCGACCTGGGTGACGTCGGGGTCGAGCTCGACGGCGTCGACGCGGACGCCGGGGAAGTAGTGGCCGAGGGCGCGCGCGGTGGTGCCGGCCGCACTGCCGAGGATCGCGACGCTGCTCGGGCGGTGGCTGCCGGTGAACGGCGAGACCAGCATGTCGTCCCAGTAGCCGCCGACGAGGTAGCTGCCCGGGTCGTAGATCGAGTGGATCGCCTGGCCCTCGTTGAGCTCGAGGGTGCGTTGCCCGTCGGCGCCCTGGATGACCCGGGCGTACTGGTACTCGGTCTGTCGCTCCCAGATCACCTTGCCGGCGGCACTGCTGGACTTCACGATCCCCTCGGGCAGCGCGATCAGCACGAGGATCACCAGAGGCGCCACCAGAGCGGGGATCCGGCCGCGGACGAGGCCCGGGATGGCGACGAGGGTGAGGCTGAGCGCGAAGATCAGGAAGGTACGCCGGGTGCCGACGACCGGGATCAGCAGCAGGGCGGCCAGGAAGGTGCCGACCAGCGACCCGACCGTGGAGATCGCGTAGAGCCGGCCGGTCATGCGGCCGGTGTCGCGCAGCTCGGCGACGCTCAGTCGCACGGCGTAGGGCGAGACCATCCCGAGCAGCAGCACCGGGACCGCGACCAAGACGCCGACGCCCACCAGCGAGCCCAGGAAGACACCGACGGACAGGTGGGCGAAGGCGTCGACGCTCGCGTGCAGGAAGGGGTCGCCGGCGTAGGGCACCACGGCCAGCAGCACGCCCGCGGCGAGCACGATCCTCGAGACGCCGCGGATGGTCGGGTTGCGGTCGGCCAACCGTCCGCCCAGCGCGTACCCGATGCTCAGCGCCACCAGCACGGTCGCGATCGTGTTGGCCCACACGATCGTGCTGGCGCCAAACCAGGGTGCGAGCAGCCGGGCCGCGGCGATCTCGGCGCCGAGGCTCGCGGCACCGACCACGAAGACCAGCAGCTGCAGGCCGCGGTTGCGGGTGGGCACGCGGGCAACCTACCTCCGGGCGCATGCGGACCGGGACAACGTCGGGACATTCCGGCGATGTGGCCGGGACGCCGGGACCGGCAGCGTCGCGGCCATGACAACAACTCTCACTCATGACCTGTCCGCACCCGTCAGCCGTCCCGGCCTCGGTCGTCGGATCGCCCTTGCGGTGACCGGTCTACTGACGCTCGCGCTGCCGGTCGCGTGGACCGTCAACATCAGCCGGATGCTGCTGACCGGAGTGGAGCCGGCACACCGGTTCCACCAGGCGACCGGTCAGGGGCTGCTGCTCCTCGCCGTGTGGC
>JAICXL010000017.1 GCA_025980475.1 Nocardioidaceae bacterium
GTACGTCCCGCCCTGGATGGCTCAGAAGTACCCCGACATCACCAACTGGAAGAACCTGAACAAGTACGCCCACCTGTTCAAGACCTCGGAGTCCGGCGGCAAGGGACAGCTGCTCGACGGTGACCCGTCGTACGTCACCAACGACCAGGCCCTGGTGAAGAACCTGCACCTGAACTACAAGGTCGTCGTGGGCGGCAGCGAGGCAGCGCTGATCCAGAGCTTCCGCAGCGCCGAGAAGAACCACACCCCGTTGCTCGCCTACTTCTACGAGCCGCAGTGGTTCTTCTCCGAGGTCCACCTCGTGCACGTGAACCTGCCGAAGTACTCGCCGAACCCGAAGGTGTGCCCGACGGCGCCGTCGCAGATCCGCTGCGACTACCCGCCGTACCACCTGAACAAGCTGGTCTCGACGAAGTTCGCGAAGTCCGGGTCGCCGGCCTACACGCTGGTGAAGAACTTCCACTGGACCAACGCCGACCAGAACCAGGTGGCGGAGTACATCGCCAAGGACGGGATGAGCGGGCCCGCGGCCGCCGACAAGTGGATCGCGGCCAACCAGGGCCTGGTCAAGCAGTGGCTGCAGGGCACCTGACGCCATGAGCAGGGCTGAGGAAGGACAGGGAGTACGGCGCCGGTACGCGACCGTCCTCGACGCAATCGGGGACACGCCGCTGGTAGAGGTCGACGGGATCTGGGTCAAGCTCGAGTACCTGAACCCGTCGGGCTCGATCAAGGCCCGGATTGCGAAGTACATCATCGAGCGCGCGGAGCGGGAGGGGCTGCTGGGGCCTGACGACATCATCGTCGAGGCCTCCAGCGGCAACACCGGCAACGCGATGAGCATGGTGGCCGCGGTGAAGGGCTATCGCATGGTCGTCGTGATGCCCGACGGGATGAGCCGTGAGCGCGCGGCCATCTCGCGGGCGTTCGGTGCCGAGGTGATGACCGTCGGGGACTTCCACGTCACCGACGCGCTCGCCGCGGTCCGGGAGCTCGGGTCCCGGCCGGGCTACTTCTGCCCTGCCCAGTTCGACAACGAGTGGAACGTCGAGGAGAACCGGACCTGGCTCGGTCCGGAGATCCTCGACCAGCTGCCCGAGGGGGTGCTGCCGGACGCCGTCGTGGGGGGCGTCGGCACCGGCGGCACCGTCATCGGGGTCGGGCAGGCCTTCCGGGCGGCCAACCCCGAGTGCCAGGTCGTGGCCCTGGAGCCGGACGAGTCCTGCACGATCCTGTGCGGCGAGGTCGGCAAGCACCTCATCGAGGGGATCAGCGACGGGTTCGTGCCTGGCATCGTCGAGCGACACCGCGGCGAGATCGACCGGCTGGTGGCGGTGGACTCGGCGGCGGCCATCGCTGAGATGCGCCGGCTGGCGAAGGATCACGGGCTGTTCGTGGGCCCGAGCTCGGGGGCGCACCTGGTGGCGGCCCGCCGGCTGCGCGAGCAGCTGGGGCTGGAGACCGTGGTGACGTTCTTCTGCGACGAGGGCGAGAAGTACCTCGCGGAGTACTTCACCTACTACGACAGTGCGGCGAGTTTGCCGGATGCCCTTGACATCCGGGCCGGCGACGACGGACGCTGACCGCAGACTGTTTCACATAGCGCACTAGGTTGTGCAATACGCAACACCGCCTCGAGCGGTCGGAGAGGTGACTCATGGCCACGGCACCTGGAAGCGCACGCGTCGTCGTCATCGGCGCGGGCATCGTCGGCAACAGCCTGGTGCACCACCTGGCGCGGCTGGGCTGGCGCGACATCGTGCAGATCGACAAGGGCCCGCTGCCCAACCCTGGCGGCTCGACGGGGCACGCGTCGAACTTCATCTTCCCCGTGGACCACTCGCGTGAGATCACCGACCTGACCCTGGACTCGGTGCGGCAGTACCAGGAGATGGGCGTCTTCACCCAGTCCGGCGGCTACGAGATCGCGCGCACCGAGGGTCGCATGGAGGAGCTGCGCCGGCGGATGTCGTCGGCGCGGGCCTGGGGCATCGAAGCCGAGCTGGTCGGCCCCGAGCACGTCAAGGAGAAGGTTCCGTTCATCGAGACCGACGACATCCTCGGTGCCTTCTGGACGCCGTCGGTGGGGGTCGTGGACTCGCTGCGCGCGGGGACGATCATGCGCGAGCGCGCCATGGAGCTGCACGCGCTGATCGTCGTGCCCAACGCCGAGGTCACCGGCATCGACGTCGAGGACGGGCGGATCACCCGTGTCCGGACCACCGGCGGCGACGTCGAGACCGACACCGTGCTCATCGCCTGCGGGGTGTGGAGCCCACGGATCGCGAGGATGGCGGGCGCGCACATCCCGCTCACCCCGGCGGTGCACCAGATGATCTCGGTGGGCCCGATCCCGCAGCTGGCCGAGCGCGAGGGCGAGATCAGCTTCCCGATCGTGCGCGACATGGACACCTTCTGCTACGAGCGCCAGCACGGTGCCGACATGGAGGTCGGCTCCTACGCCCACCGGGCGATCCTGCACGACCCCGAGGAAATTCCCACGATCGAGCAGTCCAAGCTGTCGCCGACCGAGCTGCCCTTCACCGAAGCGGACTTCGACCCGCAGCTGGAGCAGGCCTTCGAGCTGATGCCCGACGCGCTCGGCGCCGAGGGAGCCGAGATCCGCTACGCGATCAACGGGCTGCTCTCGCTCACCCCCGACGGCGCGCCGATCCTCGGCGAGAGCCCGGAGGTCAAGGGCCTGTGGTCGGCCGCCGCGGTGTGGATCAAGGAGGGTCCGGGCGTCGGCCGGGCGGTCGCCGAGTGGATGACCACCGGCAGTTCCGAGATCGACCTGCACCACAGTGACATCGCTCGCTTCTACCCCCACCAGCGCACCCGCGAGCACATCCGCGCGCGCACCTCGGAGGCGTTCAACAAGACCTACGGCATCGTCCACCCGGGCGAGCAGTGGGAGTCCGAGCGACAGAAGCGGCTGGCCCCGATGTTCGCCCAGCAGCAGGAGGCCGGCGCCTTCTGCTACGAGACCGCCGGCTGGGAGCGGCCGCACTGGTACGCCGCCAACGAGCACCTGCTGGGGGAGTACGGCGACCGCGTCATGCCCCGTGAGCACGAGTGGGACAGCCGCTGGTGGTCCCCGATCATCAACGCCGAGCACCTCGCCATGCGCGAGCGCGCGGCGATCATCGACCTCACCGCGTTCGCGCTGTTCGACATCGTCGGCCCCGGGGCGAAGGACGCCGTCCAGCGCACCGTGGTCGCCCAGGCCGACGTCGCGCCCGGCAAGGTGATCTACACCCCGGTGCTCGACGACAAGGGCGGGTTCCGCGCCGACCTCACCGTGATGCGGCTCGGCACCGACCACTACCGGGTGGTCACCGGAGGCGCCCACGGCATGGCGGACCGCAAGTGGTTCGCCGACCACCTGCCGGCCGACGGCACCGCCGGCCTGGTCGACGTCACCTCGGCCTACTCCACGATCGGCCTGTGGGGTCCCCGCGCCCGCGACATCCTCGGCAAGCTGACCGACGACGACATCAGCCACGACGGCTTCGGCTTCCTCACCTGCCGGGAGATCGAGATCGGCAACCTGGATGTGCTCGCGTCCCGGATCTCCTACGTAGGCGAGCTCGGCTGGGAGCTCTACCTGCCGATGGAGCAGGGCGCCCGGCTGTGGCAGCTGCTCCACGAGGCGGGTCAGGAGCACGGCGCGGTGCCGGCCGGCATCGGCGTCTACGGCACCACCGGTCGGCTCGAGAAGGGCTACCGTGCCTACGGGGCCGAGCTCGACAGCGAGCGCACCATCGTCGAGGCCGGCATGCAGCGGCCGAAGGTCAAGGTGGCCGACTTCGTCGGCCGCGAGGCCTACGTCAAGCAGCGTGACGAGGAGCCCGAGACGGTGCTGTGCACGATGACCGTCGATGACCACACCTCGGCCAGCGGGATGAAGCGCTACATGCTCGGCGGCGAGCCGATCCTGACCCGCGACGGCGGCACGCTGACCGACGGGCACGGCCACCACCCCTACGTGACCAGTGCCGGGTCCGCGCCATCCCTGGGCAAGCACGTACTGATGGCCTACCTGCCGCCGGACCACGCGGTGGTCGGCAACCAGCTCGCGGTCTCCTACATGGAGGAGCTCTACCCGGTGACGGTCGGCTCCGCGGACGCCACGCCGCTGCTCGACCCCGCCAACGAGCGGATCACGGGGGCCTGAGATGGACGTGCTCGTCTGCGTCAAGCGGGTGCCGGACTCCTCCAGCCAGATCCTGCTCACCGAGGACGCCCAGGCCGTCGACGGCCGGCACGTCGGCTTCACCGTCAGCCCCCACGAGGAGTGCGCGGTCGAGCTGGCCGCGCGGCTGGCCGACGCCACCGGGGGCACCGCGACCGTGCTCACCCTCGGGCCGGCCGAGGCCGTGGAGCAGTTGCGCAACGCGCTGGCGCTGGGCTGCGGCGCGGCGGTGCACGTCGAGGCCGACACCTCCCGGTTCGGCCCGGCCGACGTGGCCCGCGAGATCGCCGCCGTGGTCCGGGAGCACGAAGGTGCGGGGTCGCCGTACGACCTGGTGCTGCTCGGCAACGATGCCGCCGACAGCGGCGACTTCCAGGTCGGCATCCGGCTCGCCTACGCGCTCGGGCGCCCGGTCGTCAACGGCGCCAAGGTCGTCGAGCTCGCCGACGGGGTCGCCACGGCCCATGTCGACGGACCGGCCGGGGCCGAGACGTGGTCGGCGCCGCTGCCGGCGGTCGTGACCGTGCTGGAGGGCGGCGTCGAGCCGCGCTACCCGACGATCAAGGGACGGATGGCGGCCAGGAAGGTGCAGATCGAGCAGCGCCGTCCCGCATACGAACCTGGCGGGTCGCGGCGGACACGGCTGCTGCTGCCACCGCCGGAGCCGAGCACCGTGCAGGTCCTCGGCAAGGGCGCCGAGGCGGCCCCGGCCGTGGTCGACCTCTTCGAGAAGCTGGGGGTGCGGTAGATGATCCTGCTCTACCTCGAGACCGACGAGGCCGGGATCGCCGAGACCTCGCTGGAGACGGTGGCGCTGGCGCGCTCGCTCGCCGAGGCGGGCGGCGGCATCGCGATCCGCGCGGTCCTCTTCGGCGGGTTGCCCGAGGGAGTGGCCGGACAGCTGGCAGCCCATGGCGTCGACGAGGTCTTCCACGTGACCGGCGCCGGCTTCGAGGCCTTCTCCGGTGCCGCCTGGGCCTCGGCGCTGCAGGCCCTGCGCGAGCGCACCGGCTCGGTGGTTGTCGCCGCCGGGGGCAGCCCGCGTGGCAACGAGGTGCTCGCCCACCTCGCCGCCCGGCTCGACGTGCCGATGGCCGCCAACGTGGTCTCCTTCGCCGGGCTGGCACCCTTCGTGGTCACCCGTCAGGTCGTCGGCGGTGCGGCGCTGGAGGAGATGCGGCTGGACCAGCGACCCGCGCTGTTCACCGTCGCCGGCCACTCCTGGACCGCCCGGGCCGCCGTCACCCCGGGCAAGGCGGAGTGGCACGAGGAAGCACCCGAGGTCGCGCCGGGCGACCTCGCCGCCCGGATCGTCTCGGTCGGGCAGAGGGAGGCGGTCCGCCCTGGCGCGCTGAAGCGGGCGCGGGTGGTCGTCGGCGCCGGCCGTGGCGCCGGGGGCCCGGACGGCTTCGACGGGGTCGTCGAGCTCGCGGAGCTGCTGGGCGGGGCGCTCGGCGTCTCCCGGGTGGTCACCAGTCTCGGCTGGCGCCCGCACCACGAGCAGGTCGGCCAGACCGGCAGCCGGATCTCGCCCGAGCTCTACATCCCCTGCGGGATCAGCGGCGCCATCCAGCACTGGGCAGGCTGCTCGAGCTCGAAGACGATCCTGGCGATCAACACCGACCCGGAGGCGCCGATGGTCACCAAGGCCGACTACGCCGTCATCGGGGACATGCACGAGGTCGTGCCTGCGATCGTGGAGGAGCTGCGCCGCCGGTCGGGAGCCTGACTCCCCGTCCCGCGCCGTCGATAGGATCGGCGCGGGAGAGGGGGGCACATGACGGGTCCGGGTCGCCGCCTCGCCGCGGTCGCGGCAGCGCTGGTCGTCGTTCCCCTGCTCGCCGCGTGCGGCAGCGCCCCACCGGCCGCGCGGCCGACCGCGTCCGGATCCACCCCGGCGTCACCCGGCATCCCGCAGGGCACGCCGATCTCGGGCAGCAGCCTCGTGCCGGCGGCGGACGTGTCGATGCCGGCCCCCGGCAAGCTGACCCGGCCGATGCTGTCTGCCGACGTCCTGGTGTTCAGCTCGAGGACGCTGACGCCGCAGGTGCGCCAACGGATCGCGCACACGAAGGGCGTCGTGGCTGCCGAGCCGTTCGCGATGGCGCAGTTCTACTACCACGAGAACGAGGTCACCTACGGCGCGGTGGACCCGGCCACCTTCCGCCGGTTCACCCTCGCCGGCACCGGGGAGACCACTGAGGTCTGGGACCGGGTCGCCGGGGGCGAGATCGCCATCAACCCCGCACTCGGCCACCGCATCCAGGACCAGCAGGGCTACGTCCGCATGGGCGGTGGCCACGACTCGCCGGTCGTGCACGTCGGCGCCTACGCCCAGCTCTTCGATCCGCGGATCAGCTCGATGAACCTCGACGCCGTCGTGAACGCGCGCTGGGCTCAGCGCCTCGGGATGGTGACGGACAACGCGCTGCTGCTCTCCACGGGCACCGCGGCGCCGAGAGGCGTGGTCAAGCGGATCCGACCCATCACGCGGGGCACCGCGAGCCTGCAGATCCTCGGCCCCAACTTCGACATCCACGCCGTGCAGACCGCGATCCTCACGGGCCAGTCGGTCGCCTCGGCCGTGGGCACCTTCAACTACACGGCCAACGCGAACGGCACCGTGAACCCCGACCCCGCCTGGGTGGCCGCCTACATCCGGACCGCGAACGTGCCGATCCTCGGGCCGGTCACGTGCAACAAAAAGATGCTGCCCCAGCTGGTCGACGCGCTCACCGAGATCCAGCAGCGCGGCCTGGCCAGGTACATCAACCCCCAGCAGTACGGCGGCTGCTTCGTCCCCCGCTACATCGCGGGGACCCACACGCTGTCCAACCACGCCTTCGGGCTGGCGATCGACCTCAACGTCCCGGAGAACCAGCGCGGCACCGCCGGTCAGATGAACCGCACCGTGGTCGCGATCTTCGAGAAGTGGGGCTTCACCTGGGGCGGCACCTGGCACTACACCGACCCGATGCACTTCGAGCTGAACCGGCTCGTGCGGGCGGGCTGAGGCCACCTCGGCGGCCGGCCGATACCGTGACCGGCATGCGCGCTGCCCTGCTGACCCGGACCGAAGGACCCGCTGCGATCGAGATCGCCGACGCGCCCGAGCCCACCGCCGACGGCCCCTTCGGGCCGCAGGTGCTCGTGGACGTGCACGCCGTCGGCATCTCCTTCCCGGACCTGCTGCTCAGCCGTGGTGAGTACCAGCTCAAGCCGGACCTGCCCTTCGTCCTCGGGGTGGACTTCGCCGGCCTGGTCCGCTCGGCCCCCGACGGAGCCGGGGTCGCGGCCGGTGACCGGGTCGCCTGCGTCCTGCCGTACGGCGGTGCCGCCGAGGTCGTGGCGGTCGGGGCGGACAGCGTCTTCCCGCTCCCCGACGGGCTGAGCCTCGAGCAGGGCGCCGCGATTCCGATGAACTACCTGACGGCGCAGTTCGCGCTCGCCGACCGGGCCGGTCTGCGCGAGGGCGAGACCGTGCTCGTGCACGGCGCCGCGGGCGGGGTGGGCACCGCAAGCATCCAGGTCGCCAAGGGGTACGGCGCCCGCACCGTCGCTGTGGTCTCCAGCCAGGCGAAGGCGGAGGTCGCCCGGCGGGCCGGGGCCGACGAGACCCTGCTGGTCGACGGCTTCCTCGCGGGCGTGAAGGAGCTGACCGGTGGGACCGGCGTCGACGTCGTCGTCGACGTCGTCGGTGGCGACCTGATGACCGACTCGTTGCGCAGCCTGGCCCCGCAGGGCCGGTTGCTGGTCGTGGGCTTCACCGGCGGCTCCATCCCCCAGGTGAAGGTCAACCGGCTGCTGCTCAACAACATCGACGTGCGCGGAGTCGGCTGGGGCGCCTACGCGATGGCGCGGCCCGGCTTCATGCGACGGCAGTGGGAGGCGCTGCTCCCGATGATGGACGCGGGCGTCGTCGATCCGCCGATCGGGGAGACGCGGCCGCTCGAGGAGATCGGCGCGGCCCTGCAGGAGATGGCCGAGCGGAGGACGCTGGGCAAGACCGTGCTCACCCTGCGCTGACCCGCCGCCGCGGCTGCTAGGACTGGGCGGTGGTGCCAGGGGCCGCCAGCTGGCTGCGGCCGACGCGGACGACCCGCCCCTCGGTGACCGCCTCCTTGACGGCCGGGCGGAAGCGCCCGGGCCCCCAGAACCGTGCACCGACGAGCTTCCTCAGGTCGTCCTCGTCGATCGGGCCCTCCTCGCGGACGGCGTTCTCGATCATCAGGATCTCATGGTCGAGCGCCTCCTCCTGGGCCCGCGGGTCGGGCGGGGAGAGCTGCCAGGGGACGCCGCGGCCGAGCCCGGGGCGCAGCCGCCGCCGGCGCTGCGACTGTCGGCGCTCCACCCGCCGGGCGATGCGTTCATCGCGTGCCTGCTGCTCGTCCTCAGCCATGGGGCTGGTCACCTCCGTCGCTGCTGGTCGGCTGTCCGGCGCCGGTTGGTGCCGCACCGGTGTCCTCGTCGATGGCTTGCTCCTCGGCCTCCTGGACGGTCATCGGCTTGGCGATGTCCTCCAGGGTGGCCTGCTCGGCCTTGACCCCGAAGAAGATCTCCACGATGCCGCCCAGGGCCATCACCGCGGCGCCGATGTAGAACGCGACGGCGACCAGGTGGTGGCTGCCCGAGTCGATGAAGTGACCGAAGAGCAGCGGACCGCTGATGCCGCCGACGGCGGTGCCGATCGCGTAGAAGAACGCGATCGCGAGCGCACGGGTCTCCATCGGGAAGATCTCGCTGACGGTGAGATAGGCAGCGCTCGCGCCGGCTGAGGCGAAGAAGAAGGTGACCACGAGCACCGCGAGGAACACCCAGGGGCCGCCGGCCTCGTGCACGAAGACCTGGGCGAGTGCCACGGTCACCACCGCCGAGATCAGGTAGGTGCCTGCGATCATCGGAATCCGGCCCACGGTGTCGAACAGGCGGCCCAGCAGCACCGGCCCGGCGAAATTGCCGAGCGCGAAGATGATGATGAAGACCGGCACGAAGCTGTCGGAGACCTTGTAGAAGGTGGTGTAGAGCGTGCCGAGGTCGAAGGTGACGCCGTTGTAGATGAACGCCTGCCCGATGAAGAGTGCGACGCCGAGGATCGAGCGCTTGGGGTAGACCTTGAAGGCGACCGAGGCGATCTCGCGGAAGGGGATCGCCTCTCGCTGGCGGACCTTGAGCTCCCTGTCGGGTCTGGAGAGCTCCTGCCCAGTCTCTCCCTGGACGCCGGCCTCGATGTCGTTGACGATCCTCTCGGCCTCCTCCTCCCGGCCGTGGATGAAGAGCCAGCGTGGGCTCTCCGGCACGTGCCGGCGGACGACGAGGATCATCACGCCCAGGACGGCCCCGAGGAGGAACGCGATCCGCCAGCCCCAGTCGCCGGCGAAGATGTTCAGCAGCAGAAGTGCCAGCGCCGAGCCCGCCGCCGAGCCGATCCAGTAGGAGCCGTTGATCGCCAGGTCGACCCGGCCGCGGGCCCGGGCCGGGATCAGCTCGTCGATGGCGGAGTTGATCGCGGCGTACTCGCCGCCGATGCCTGCACCGGTGAAGAACCGGGCGGCGTAGAACCACCAGACGCTCATCGACGCCCCGGTGGCCACCGTGGCCAGGATGTAGAGGCCGAGGGTGATCAGGAAGAGCTTCTTGCGGCCGAAGCGGTCGGTCATCTGGCCGAAGAAGAGGGCGCCGATGCAGGCCCCGGCGACGTAGATGGCCCCGGCGGTCCCGATCTGGGCCGTGCTGATGTCGATGCCGCCCTTGGCGGTCAGCCGCGAGGCCACCGAGGCGACCATGGTGACCTCGAGGCCGTCGAGGATCCACACGCTGCCGAGGCCGATGACGACCATCCAGTGGAATTTCGACCACGGAAGCCGGTCCAGGCGCGCCGGGATCCTCGTCGTGATGGTGCCGGTCTGCACGTCGCTACTCATCGGCTTGGTGCCTCCCCAGGTCGGTGTCCCACCGAAACGTGCCCCCGACCGGGCGTTTCAATCCTGCTGCCGGCGCCGCTCCCGTTCGCGCGCCCAGCGCCACAACCGCAGCGGGAACAGGCCCAGGAGCGGCGCCCGCCGGCCGAGGTCGTCGGTGTCGCGGCGGTCGAAGGCTGCGGCGAACTTCTGGGCATCGGCGGCCGAGGAGTACTCCTTCGCCCCGCCGTCACCACAGCCGCGCTCGCACTGCCAGACCAGGACGTGGCCTTCGGCGTGGAAGCCGTAGCGGTGCCCGAGGAGGCGACAGGTCAGCATGCCGAGGACGGTACCGCGGCGCCCGGTTAGGGTGGCGGGCGTGACGATTCTCGACGACGCCCGTGAGGGCATGAACTCCGCCATCCGGCCGCAGGACGACCTCTTCGGCCACGTCAACGGCACCTGGCTGGACACGGTGGAGATCCCCGCCGACCGGTCCAGCTGGGGTCCCTTCGTGACGCTGGCCGACCAGGCCGAGCAGCACGTGCGCACGATCATCGAGGAGTGCGCCGCGGGCCGCGTGGACGGCACCGACGCTGCGAAGATCGGCCGCCTCTACAACAGCTTCATGGACGAGGCCAGGGCCGAGGAACTCGGCCACGAGCCGCTCAGGCCGGTGCTCGAGGCGATCGACGCGCTGACCGGCGCGGACCAGCTGGCCGGCTTCCTCGGCGAGTTCGAGCGCTCCGGCGGCAGCGGCATCTTCGGCTCCTACGTCAACACCGACGACCGCGACTCCGACCGCTACGTCGTGAACCTCACCCAGGGCGGGCTCGGCCTGCCCGACGAGTCCTACTACCGCGACGAGAAGTTCGCCGAGATCCGGGCGAAGTACCTCGCCTACCTCGAGAAGGTCCTGGCCCTCGCCGAGAGGCCCGACCCGGCCAGGACCGCCGACCGGGTGATGGCGCTGGAGACCCGGATCGCCAAGGGGCACTGGGAGCGCGCCAAGACCCGCGACGTGATCAAGACCTACAACCTCAAGTCGTACGACGAGCTCCGCTCGCTGGTGCCCTCCTTCGACTGGGAGGACTTCGTGACCGGGCTGGGCGGCAGCGCCGAGACGATGGCCGAGGTCATCGTCCGCGAGCCGTCCTACCTCTCCCACCTCGAGGAGGTGCTGGGCGACACGGCCCTGTCGGACTGGCAGGCCTTCCTCTCGGTGCGGGCGATCCGGGGCGCGGCGCCGTACCTCTCCTCGGCCTTCGTCGAGGCCAACTTCGACTTCTACGGCCGGACCCTGGCGGGCACGCCGGAGCTGCGCGCCCGCTGGAAGCGCGGCGTCGCGCTGGTCGAGGGGGCGCTGGGCGAGGCGGTCGGCCGGGAGTACGTCGCCCGGCACTTCCCGCCGCGTTCAAAGGAGCTGATGGACCAGCTGGTGGAGAACCTGCTCGAGGCCTACCGGCAGAGCATCGCCAAGCTGGACTGGATGACCGAGAAGACCAAGCAGCGCGCGTTCGAGAAGCTGCGCAGCTTCCGGCCGAAGATCGGCTACCCGGTCAAGTGGCGCGACTACACGAAGCTCGAGATCGGTGACGACCTCTTCGCCAACGTGCTCGCGTCGAACGCGTTCGAGGCGGACCGCGAGCTGGCCAAGATCGGCGCGCCGGTGGATCGCGACGAGTGGCTGATGTTGCCGGAGACCGTCAACGCCTACTACAACCCGGGCATCAACGAGATCTGCTTCCCTGCGGGGATCCTGCAGAAGCCGTTCTTCGACCCCGACGCCGACACCGCCGAGAACTACGGCGGCATCGGCGCGGTGATCGGCCACGAGATCGGGCACGGCTTCGACGACCAGGGCTCGCAGTACGACGGCGGCGGCAACCTCAACGACTGGTGGACTGCCGACGACAAGGCCGCGTTCGAGGAGAAGTCGAAGGCGCTGATCGAGCAGTACGACGCCTTCGAGCCCCGCGACCTCCCGGGCGAGCACGTCAACGGCGCCCTCACCGTCGGGGAGAACATCGGGGACCTGGGCGGCCTGACGATCGCCCACCTGGCCTACCGGATCTCGCTGGGGGAGGACGTCTCCGCGGCGGAGGAGCCGGACGAGAACGGACTCACCGGCTACCAGCGGCTGTTCCTGAACTGGGCGTTCTGCTGGCGCACCAAGCGGCGCAAGGAGCTGGCCCAGCAGTACCTCGCCACCGACCCGCACAGCCCGGCCGAGTTCCGCGCCAACATCGTGCGCAACCTCGAGGAGTTCCACGAGGCCTTCGCCACCTCGACCGACGACGGGCTGTGGCTCGACCCGGAGAAGCGCGTCCGGATCTGGTAGCGCCGGCGAATGAGCAGCAGCGCGCGGCGGTGGCTGGTCGTGGCCGTTGCCGCGGTGCTGCTCCTCGGGTCTGCCGGGTTCGGCATCGGCCGGCACTACTGGACCGGCCGGTGCGGGGCTCGGGTGCAACCGCTGGCCTCGACCACGTCGCCGTTGCTCGGTGCCCGTCAGCGCGCGACCCGGCCGGACGCCCACCGCGACCGGCTGGTGCGGGTGCTCGGCCGTTGGGGGCCGCCGTTCGGCCGCGTGCTCGGTGCGGCCGGCTACGACTACGGCCAGTACCTCCATGTCGCCGCGCTCCCCGGTGGGCTCGGGGTGTGGACCCGCGACGACCCGGCGATGGCCTTCCTGCCCGACGGCTCGCTGCGCCCGCGGTGGGGCGTGCGGACCGACACCCGGAGCTCGGCGTGGGACGCGAGCCCCGACCGCTTCCTGGACATCGCGCTGCCCCGGCACCGGGCGCCGTCGATGTCGGCACTGTCGCTGGCCGACGGGCACAGCCTCTGGTGTGCCCGCCTCGGCACCAGCCCGGTCGGACCCGGCGCGCCGTTGGCCACCCAGGTGCTGGGGGACTCTCCGGCAGGGTCCCGGGACCGGGGTGGCGTCGTGGCGCTGACACCCGGACCGCCCGGAGAGGTGGTGCTCTCGCGACTGGCGGCCGCCGACGGCGCGGTGCGCTGGCACCGCGCGGTGATGGCCGGCGGTGGTGACTTCCTCGGTGACCTCGGCGGCGGCACCCTGGTGGCGGGGGGCGTTCCCGCCTGGCGGCTGGCCGATCCCTCCTGGCTCGCCCGGCAGCCGGACCGGACGTCGCTCGCCGGCGTCTCCGCCCGGACCGGCGCGCTCCGGTGGACCTGGCAGTCCTCGGCCGGCTCTGCGGTGCACGTGCTGGGCGCGGACCCGGCCACCGGGCGCGTCGTGGTGATGTCGTGGGGGTCGGGCGGGGCCCAGGTCTTCGCGCTGGACCGGACCGGTGACCTGGTCTGGTCGGTCGTGCCGTTCGCGGGGTTCCACCTCGACGCGACGCTGCGGTCCGCAGCCGGTGCCGGGTGGGTGCTGGTGCGCGGGCACGACCGTCTCGCGGCCTACGACGAGGCGACCGGCCGGCGGCTGTGGCAGCGACGGACACCGGTGCAGCCACAGTTCTTCCCCTACGGCTTCGAGCTCGACTCGGTGCCCTTCCTCGACGGCAGCCACGTGCTGCTGCCGACGACGACGGCGGTGCGCAGCCTCGACCTGGACACCGGCGCGATGTCGTCGTACCCGCTCCCGACCGACGGGGTGAGTACGACCTACTGGCCCTACCAGCTCGCGGTCACCGCGCGGGAGGTCGCGGTGGTCACCAACACCGGTGCGGTCGTGCTCGGGCTGCAGCCGGGCCATCCACGGTGAACCCCGTGCGTTTCCGGCCTGCCGAGGTAATGTTGATTACATGATTACTGACGAAGCACGCGAGCGCGTGCGCGGCTGGTTCGCCGGCCGGTTGCCGGCCGAGTGGCAGACCGGCCCCACCGAGGTGACGGTCGATCGCGAGGAGATCACGGTGGTGCTGTCGCTGCCCGACGTGCAGCTGGACGAGCCGGCGCAGGCCGAGCTCGACGAGGCCCGGGCCGGTCGAGCGCGCGGCTTCCGGGAGGACACCCGCGAGCAGCGGATGGAGATCGCCCGGGAGGCCGAGCACCGCTACGAGCGCAAGGTCGCGTGGGGAGTCGACGTCGGCGGCCGCCGGGAGCTGTGGACCAATGTCGCGGCACCGGTGATGACCCGGCTGCGGCAGCCGCAGCGGCTGGTCCTGGACACGCTGGTCGACGCCGGCGTCGCCCGGTCGCGGTCGGAGGCGCTGGCGTGGTGCGTCCGGCTGGTCGGCCAGCACGAGGCAGACTGGCTGGCCGAGCTGCGCGACGCGATGGGCGCAGTCGCCGACGTGCGCAGCAAGGGCCCCGCCTAAGTTCACTTCCGCCTCTTGGCCCCATGAATTCCGGGTTTCGGCCCGGCCAGAATCCCGAACTCGACGGGCCGAAGCCCGGAACTCGGCAGGGGTGGGTGGGCGCTGGTAGACAGGCGGTCATGAGCTCCGCCGATGCCGACGTCCGCCACGAGGCCGAGCGGCACCTGCGCGCGCTGGTCGGGCGTGAGGACGCGAGGCTGTACGACGACCAGTGGGCGGCCGTCGAGGGACTGGTGGCGCACCGCCGTCGCGCCCTCGTGGTCCAGCGCACCGGCTGGGGCAAGTCCGCGGTCTACTTCGTGGCGACCGCGCTGCTGCGAGCTGCCGGTGCCGGCCCGACCGTGATCGTCTCGCCGCTGCTGGCCCTCATGCGCAACCAGATCGAGGCCGCCGAGCGCGCCGGCATCCACGCGGCCACGATCAACTCGACCAACCTCGAGGAGTGGCAGGCGATCCACGAGCGCATCGCCGCCGGTGAGGTCGACGTGCTGCTGGTCAGCCCGGAGCGACTGAACAACCCGTCGTTCCGCGACGAGGTGCTGCCCCGGCTGACCGAGGACGTCGGTCTGCTGGTCATCGACGAGGCGCACTGCATCTCCGACTGGGGCCACGACTTCCGGCCCGACTACCGCCGGATCCGGCAGGTGCTCACCGACCTGCCCGTCGGCATCCCGGTGCTGGCCACCACCGCGACGGCGAACGCGCGGGTCACCGAGGACGTCGCCGAGCAGCTCGGTGCCGACGTGCTGGTGCTGCGCGGGTCGCTCGACCGCGCGTCGCTGCACCTGGCGGTGCTGCAGCTGCCGCGACCGGAGCACCGGCTGGCCTGGCTCGGCGACCACCTCGACGAGCTGCCCGGCTCGGGCATCGTCTACACGTTGACGGTGGCGGCCACCCAGGAGATCGCCGACTTCCTGCGGGGGCGCGGCCACGCGGTCGCGGCCTACTCCGGGCAGACCGAGCCGACCGAGCGGCTCGCGCTGGAGCAGGACCTGCTCGCCGGCCGGCTCAAGGCGCTGGTCGCCACCAGCGCGCTCGGCATGGGCTTCGACGCCACCCTCGGGTTCGTGGTCAATGTCGGTGCCCCCGCCTCGCCGGTGGCCTACTACCAGCAGGTCGGCCGCGCGGGCCGCGGCACCCCGCACGCGAGCGTGGTGCTGCTGCCCGCGCGCGAGGACCGCGACATCTGGGCCTACTTCGCCTCGCTCGCCTTCCCCGCCGAGCACCACGTGCGCGCGACGTTGAAGGTGCTGGCCGACAGCGACCGGCCGATGTCGACCGCGGCCCTGGAGACCTACGTCGACCTCAACCGCACCCGGCTCGAGACGATGCTCAAGGTGCTCGACGTCGACGGCGCGGTCCGGCGGGTGCAGGGCGGCTGGATCGGCACCGGCCGGCCGTGGGCCTACGAGCAGGAGCGCTACGACCGGGTCGCAGCGGCACGGCGGGAGGAGCAGGCGGCGATGCTCGAGTACGTCGCCACCGCCGGCTGCCGGATGCGCTTCCTGCGCGGACAGCTCGACGACCCGGCCGCGTCGGACTGTGGCCGTTGCGACAACTGTGGTGGGCTGATCCTCCCGGCCAGTGCCTCGGAGGAGGCGACCGCCGGTGCTCGCGACCGGCTCGCCCGTCCGGGCGTCACCCTGGCGCCGCGCAAGATGTGGCCGACGGCGCTCGGCAACCTCGGCATCGACCTGAAGGGAAAGATCCCGCCGGAGCGGGCGGCCGAGGAGGGTCGGGTCGTGGCCAGGCTGACCGACCTCGGCCTCGGCCAGGCCCTCCGCGAGCTGTTCCGCGCCGACGCGGTCGACCAGGAGGTGCCGGCGCCGCTGGTCAGGGGCATGGTCGCGGTGCTGGCCGACTGG
The DNA here is from genome assembly GCA_025980475.1 of Nocardioidaceae bacterium. Lineage (GTDB taxonomy): Bacteria > Actinomycetota > Actinomycetes > Propionibacteriales > Nocardioidaceae > Marmoricola. The sequence goes on from JAICXL010000017.1 coordinate 16,247, forward strand.
CAGCCCCGACCGGACGCCATCGTCGGGTTCGAGTCCCGGACCCACCCCGTGCTCGTCGGCACCCTCGTCGACGGGTTGTCTCGCCACCTCGGCGTGCCGGTCTCGGGCCGGGTCGCGATCGCCGACGACTCGATCGCGCCGGGAGGTGGTGCGGCGAACTCCGCCCAGCGGGTGGCCGCCGTCTCGCGTCGCCACGCCCTTGCCCTGACCGGTGACGTCAGCGGCCGGCGGGTGCTGCTGGTCGACGACCTTGTCGTCACCGGCTGGTCGATGACGCTGGCCGCGACCTGGCTGCGGGAGCACGGCGTTACCGCCGTACTCCCGCTCGCGCTGGGCGCCCGCGCCTGAGTGGAGCCTGCCGTCGAGAGGCGGTCAGTGACCCATCATCGCGGCAGGGTCGACCGCGTGGTCCGGCTTCCTCCGCGGCAGGAAGAACGCCGGGATGAGGCAGCAGGCGATCAGGATCGTCGCGACGACGAAGACGTTCGCGAACGCCGCGCCCATGTCGTGCAGCGCGTGCTGCACCACCGCGTGCACGTCGGCCGGACTGAGGCCGAGCTTCTGCAGGACGGCCGCGACCGCGCCCGGGCCCTGCTGCCTGGCCTGGCCCAGCGCGCCCGCCACCGCGATGTCGCGGTTGCCGGTCAGGCCGTTGGTGAGCAGCACCGAGAACAGCGCAGTGCCGATCGAGGCGGCGACCTGCTGGGTGATGTTCATCAGCGTCGAGCCGCGGGCGATGCTGTGGTCGGTGAGCGTGGCCAGGGCAGCGCTCATGATCGGCATCATCGTGGCCCCCATGCCGAGGCCCATCACGACCAGCGCGCCGATGATGTAACCGTAGGACGTGTCCGCGCCGAGCTGGGTGAACAGGCCCATCCCGATGGTGTCCACGACGATCCCGACGATGACCACCTTCCCCGGTCCGATCCGGTCGGCCAGGATACCGGCGATCGGCATGGTCAGCATCGCGCCGAGGCCCTGAGGGGCCAGCAGCAGGCCGGCGTCGAGGGCGGACTCGCCGCGGACCTCCTGGAAGTAGAGCGGGAAGAGCAGGCTGGCGCCGAAGAACGCGATCGCGAAGAGCGCCATCGCGATCACCGCGACGGTCATCGCCTTGTTCTTGAAGAGCCGCAGGTCGACGAGCGGGTGGATGTTGTCCGGCCGCAGCGCCCACGGCACGAAGGCCACGATCAGCACCACGCCGGCCGCCATCCAGCCGAGCACCCTGCCGTCGAGGACGGTGCCGGCCTCGGGGATCGACGAGACCCCGTAGAGGAACGCGGCGAGGCCGGGCGAGAGCAGCAGCATCCCGATGAAGTCGAAGCTCTCGGACGGCTGGACGTCGTCCTTCGGCAGTGCCATCGCGGCGTAGACAACCGCGACCACGCCGATCGGGACGTTGATGAGGAAGATCCAGTGCCAGCTCGCGGCGTCGATCAGCCAGCCGCCCAGGATGGGGCCGAAGATCGGGCCGAGCAGCATCGGGATGCCGAGCACCGCCATCACCCGGCCGACCCGCTCGGGCCCCGCGGCGCGGGTCAGGATGGTCATCCCGAGCGGCATCAGCATGCCGCCGCCGAGGCCTTGCAGGACCCGGAAGCCGACCAGCATCTCCAGACTGGTGGCCGTGGCGCAGAGGGCAGACCCGGCGGCGAAGAGGACCAGGGCGACGAGATAGAGGCGCTTGGTGCCGAACCGGTCGGCCGCCCAGCCGGTCATCGGGATCACCGACGCCAGGGCGAGCGTGTAGCCCGTCATCGTCCACGCGACCTGGGCCGCGGTGGCGTCGAACACGGTCTGGAAGGTCTTCAGGCCGACGGACACGACGGTGATGTCCAGGATCGACATGATCGCCCCGAGGACGACGACGCCGGCGACGATCAGGACGGACGCGTCGAGCTTGTCGGACGGCGGGCCGGACTGGGTGGACTCAGGGGACTTGAGGTCGGTGGACACTCGCAAAGAGTACGGGGTCGTTCCATCCGATCCAATCGTTTTCCGGCAGCGTGGGCCACGCCACACCGATCGGGTCAGGAGGCGAAGTCGGCGGAGACGTTCTGCAGGCGCACCTGCCCCCGTGAGACCAGCCGCTCCTCGGCGTCACGGGTCTCCACCACCCACACCTGCTGCGAGCGGCCGCGGTGGACCGGCGTGGCGACTGAGGTCATCGGACCCCCGGTGACCGCGCGGTAGAAGTCGGTGGAGTTCGAGACACCGACGACCTTCCCCCGGTCGGCGAACCACATCGCGGCCCCGACGCTGGCCAGCGTCTCCACGACGCTGCAGTGCACCCCGCCGTGCACGATGCCGTAGGGCTGGTGCAGCTCCTCGCGCGCCTGCCAGATGCCGGTCACGGCGTCACCGGAGGCCTCGGTGAACTCCAGGCCGAGGTGGCGGACGAACGGGCCGATGATGTCTTCACTGACGGGGTTGGTCACGCGGCGATTCTTCCCCACGTGCGGCCATTCGCTCCTTCGGGATACGTTCTCGTGAAGGCGCGACCCGTTTGTGTAGCACAGTTCCCCACTCCTTGGAGGCCCCCCATGTCCGAGATCCTGCCCAGCTACCTGGCCGGCTCCTGGCGGAGCGGCACGGGTGCCGGCGCCCCGGTGCACGACGCGGTCACCGGCGAGCTGGTGACCCGGGTCAGCACCGACGGCCTCGACCTGGGAGCGGCGGTCGCGCACGCCCGCGAGGTGGGCGGCCCGGCCCTGCGTGAGCTGGGGTTCACCGGCCGCGCCGAGCTGGTCAAGGCCGCCGCAGCCGCGGTGGCCGAGCGCAAGCAGGAGCTCTACGACCTCTCTGCCCGCTCAGGCTGCACCCGCGCGGACGCCAAGGTCGACGTCGACGGTGGCTTCGGCACCGCGATGGTGTTCGCCGCCCTGGGCCGCAAGGGGCTGCCGACCGGCAACGTCATCGTGGAGGACGAGGAGGTCCCGCTCGGGAGGGCCGGCAGCTTCGTCGGCAGGCACCTGCTCACCCCTCGACGCGGGCTGGCGCTGCAGATCAACGCCTTCAACTTCCCGGTCTGGGGGATGCTCGAGAAACTCGCCCCGGCGCTGATCGCCGGCGTGCCGACGATCGTCAAGCCCGCCACCCAGACGGCCTACGTCGCCGAGCATGCCGTGCGCATCATCCTGGAGGCCGGGGTTCTCCCGGAGGGCGTGCTGCAGCTGGTCTCGGGCTCGGTCCCGGGCGTGTTCGACGTGCTCGGCGGGCAGGACCTGATCGGCTTCACCGGCTCGGCCGCGACCGCCGCCAAGCTCCGCTCGGACCCGGCGGTCACCCACCGGTCGGTGCGCTTCAACGCCGAGGCGGACTCGCTGAACGCCTCCGTGCTCGGGCCGGACGCGACCGCGGGCACGCCGGAGTTCGACCTCTTCGTCGGTGCCCTGGTCACCGAGATGACCGTCAAGGCCGGGCAGAAGTGCACAGCGATCAGGCGCGCGTTCGTGCCGAAGGATCGGCTGGACGAGGTGTCCGATGCGGTCTCCTCGAGACTCGCCGAGATCGTCGTGGGTGCCCCGGGCGCGGAGGGCGTGACGATGGGCGCCTTGGTCGGGCTCGACCAACGGGACGACGTGCGGGCCCAGGTCGAGAAGCTCCGGGCCGAGGCCGACCTGGTGTTCGGTGACCCCGCGAAGGTCGACGTCGTCGGCGCCGACGACGGGCGCGGCGCCTTCCTGTCCCCGATCCTGCTGCGCGCGACCGACCGGTCGGCGACCGCGCCCCACCGGGTGGAGGCCTTCGGCCCGGTCAGCACGCTGCTGCCCTACGACGGCGTCGCGGACCTGGTCGGGCAGGTCGCCCGCGGAGACGGCTCGCTGGCCGGCTCGGTGGTCAGCAACGACCCCGACTTCGTGCGCGACGCGGTTGTCGGGATGGCGCCGCTGCACGGCCGGATCCTGGTGCTCGACCGTGACGACGCCGGGGAGTCGACCGGCCACGGCACCCCGATGCCGCAGCTGGTCCACGGCGGCCCCGGCCGGGCGGGCGGCGGCGAGGAGGAGGGTGGTCTTCGCGCCGTACGCCATCACCTGCAGCGCACCGCGGTGCAGGGCGGCCCCGGCCTCGCGGAGGCTCTGGCGCGTTGACAAGGCGTCCGGCAGGCAAATAAAACTCCACAAACACTTGGCAACTTCGCAGAAGAAGTGTAGAACAATATCCATGAGCACCGACTCCCGCACCGGACCTGCGCCGTCGCCCACCGGGCCGCTGAGCAAGATCGACTACACCGAGCGCATCCCCAACAACGTCAACCTCGCCGGCGACCGTCGGCTGCAGCGGGCCCTCGAGGCCTGGCAGCCGAAGTTCCTCGACTGGTGGACCACGCTGGGCCCGGCGCTGCCGACGAAGGACGTCTACCTGCGCACCGCGATCGCGGTCGGCCGGGACGGCTGGGCGCACTTCGACCACGTGCCGATGGAGGAGTACCGGTGGGGCATCTTCCTCGCCGAGCGCGACACCGAGCGGACGATCAGCTTCGGCAAGCACAAGGGCGAGCCGGCCTGGCAGGAGATCCCCGGTGAGCACCGGGCGGACCTGATGCGGCTGATCGTGGTGCAGGGTGACACCGAGCCGGCCTCGGTGGAGCAGCAGCGGATCCTCGGCAACACCGCGCCGAGCATCTACGACCTGCGCAACCTCTTCCAGGTCAACGTCGAGGAGGGCCGGCACCTCTGGGCGATGGTCTACCTGCTGCAGGCCTACTTCGGCCGCGAGGGCCGCGAGGAGGCCGAGCAGCTGCTGAAGCGCAACTCCGGTGACCTCGACGCGCCCCGCATCCTGGGCGCGTTCAACGAGGAGACCACCGACTGGCTGCAGTTCTTCATGTTCACCTACTTCACCGACCGGGACGGCAAGTACCAGCTCGGCACCCTGAAGGAGTCGGCCTTCGACCCGCTGGCGCGCACCTGCGAGTTCATGCTCAAGGAGGAGGCGCACCACATGTTCGTCGGCACCACCGGCGTGCAGCGCACGGTGGAGCGCACGGCGCAGGTGATGAAGGAGATCCGGGAGAAGGGCGGTACGGCGGACGCCGCGACCGTCCTGCAGCACGGCGCGATCCCCCTCGACGTCATCCAGAAGTACCTCAACTTCCAGTTCTCTGTGTCGATGGACCTCTTCGGCTCCGAGCAGTCGACCAACGCTGGCAACTACTACTCCTCCGGACTCAAGGGCCGGTGGCAGGAGGCCCGGCGCAAGGACGACCACGTCCTGCTCGACGACACCCGGACGATGAACTACGTCGAGGACGGCGAGATCAGGCAGAAGGAGGTCCCGATGCTGAGCGCGCTGAACCTCGACCTGCGTGACGAGTACGCCGCGGACTGCGCAAACGGCGTCCGCCGGTGGAACCAGGAGCTCGAGGACGCCGAGCTGGAGGAGCGGCTGGCGTTGCCGCACGAGGGCTTCAACCGCAAGGTCGGGGTCTACGCCCACCACCACCTCAGCCCCGAGGGCGAGGTGCTCGACGACGCCACCTGGGAGCGGCGGGTCGGCGACTGGCTGCCCTCGCCGGAGGACCGCCAGGCGGTGGCGTCGCTGATGGTGCCGGAGTACGAGTACGGCAAGTTCGCCGGCTGGATCGCCCCGCCCAAGACCGGCATCAACGACCAGCCGGTGGAGTTCGACTACGTCCACCTCGCCGAGGAGGGCGTGGCCTGACCCCGCCGACCGGTCAACTATGGCGGGTTGAAATCGTCGACCGGTCAACTATGGCGGGTTGAAATCGTCGACCGGTCGATTCTGGCGACTGCGACTCGCCAGAAGTGACCGGTCACGCGTCCCAGCGCACCGAAACTGACCGGTCGGCGTTGTGAGACCGCCAGAAGTGACCGGTCAGGAGCGGGCGGCGGCGTCGGCCTCCATCCGGTCCCACTCCTGCTGCGCCTGCCGGTGCCAGCGGTCGTGCCGGTCGTGGAACACCGCGGCGGCGCGCGGCCCCGGCCAGTCGTGGTCGAGCAGCTCTCCGGGCAGGTCCGGGTCGAGGAACGGGAAGCGCCGCCACGCCTGCACCATCTCGACCTGCGCGACGAAGGCGTCGGCGGGCGTCTCGGCGCGACGGTCCTCGAAGTCGGCGAGGAAGCCGAGGTAGCGCTCCTCGACGTCGTCGAGGTCCCAGGCCGCCTCGACCAGCCGGGACTCCTCGCCGATGCCGGTGGCCGGGCCGACCCAGGCGAAGGACTGCTGTTCGAGGTCGAGCTCGCGCAGCACGCGGTGCACCTCGGGTGCGTGCTCGGCCGACGGGCTGACCCACAACCCGGAGGCGGGCGAGCCGAGTCCGAGCCAGGTCAGCTGGGTGCGCAACCGGTGGCGCAGCTGCCGCTGGGACTCGGGGATCGAGACGGTGAGCACCAGCCAGCGGCCGTCCCAGGCCCGTCGTGACCGCATGAAGCCGTAGATCCGCTCGGCCCCGTCCCGGAGCAGGGCGCTCCCGTGCCCGGTCAGCGACCAGATCGTGCGCCGGCCACGCCGGGTCGACCCGAGCACTCCCTCCGCCGCAGTGCGCGCGAGCGCCTGCCGGGCAGCCTTCTCCTCCACCCCGAGGGCGGCCAGCGCCTCGACCACGGTGGCGGTCCACACCTGCTCCTCCCGGGGGAGCACGAACTCGCCGAGCATGGTGAGCAGCAGCGAGCGGGAGCTCGCGGAGCCGACCTCGCGGCGCCGGACGCTGGGACCGGGTGCTGGCGCGGTGGTCAACGTTCCTCCTGGTGGGCAGTCCGGGGCGGCCATTGTCGCAGTTCGCGTTGGAGCGGGCGTGCCGACGGGAAAATCATTCCACAAACTCTTGACGTATCGGATGACAAGCGTAGAGTGTTGCGCGTTCCCCGACCACTCCGAGAGGTGCCCGCGATGACCGAGGTCGACTTCGACACCCACCCCAAGCGCTACCGGCACTGGCGGCTCGACGTCGACGGCGAGGTCGCCACGGTCAGCCTGGCCGTCGACGAGCACGGCGGGCTGGTGCCGGGCTACGACCTGAAGATGAACTCCTACGACCTCGGCGTGGACATCGAGCTCTACGACGCCGTCCAGCGGCTGCGCTTCCAGCACCCGGAGGTCAAGGCGGTCGTGATGACCGGTGGCCTCGACCGGATGTTCTGCGCGGGGGCAAACATCCGGATGCTCGCCCAGTCCAGCCATGCCTGGAAGGTGAACTTCTGCAAGTTCACCAACGAGACCCGCAACGGCATCGAGGACGCGACCGACCACTCCGGCCAGACCTGGCTCGCCGCGGTCAACGGCACCGCGGCCGGAGGCGGCTACGAGCTGGCGCTGGCGTGCGAGGAGATCGTGCTGGTCGACGACGGCTCGTCCACGGTCTCGCTGCCGGAGGTGCCGCTGCTCGGGGTGCTGCCCGGCACCGGCGGCCTCACCCGGGTGGTCGACAAGCGGCACGTGCGCAAGGACCGGGCCGACCTGTTCGCGACCAAGGCCGAGGGCTACCGCGGCGACACCGCCGTGCAGTGGGGGCTGGTCGACGCGACCGTTCCCAAGCGCGACTGGGACGAGGAGATCGGCCGACGGGCGCACCAGGCCGCGGCGCGCTCCACCCGCAGTGGCAGCCGGGGCGTCGAGCTCACCCCGCTGGGCCGCACGGTCGACGGCGACACGCTCAGGTACCCCTTCGTCACCGCGACGCTGGACCGGGATGCCCGCCGCGTGGACGTCACCGTCGAGGGCCCGACGGACGCACCGCCCGCCGACGCCGCGGGCGTGCTCGCGCAGGGCGTGGACTACTGGCCCTTCGCGGTCACCCGGGCGCTCGACGACCTGGTGCTGCGGCTGCGCACCAACGAGCCACTGCTCGGCACCTGGGTGGTCCGCACCCACGGCGACACCGACCTGGTGCTCGCCTACGACGCCCAGCTGGCCGATCTCGCCGGCGACTGGTTCGTCAACGAGGTCCATCACTACTACAAGCGCACCGTGAAGCGGCTGGACGTGACCAGCCGCAGCCTGATCGCGGTGATCGAGCCGGGCAGCTGCTTCACCGGGCTCCTGCTCGAGCTGGCGCTGGCCTGCGACCGGCAGTACATGCTCGAGGGCGTCTACGAGGACGTCGACCCCGCGGCGGACCCGGCGACGATCACGCTGACCGCGAGCAACGACGGCGCGTTCCCCATGGGCAACGGCCTCTCCCGGCTGGCCTCACGGTTCTGGGGGCACGACGACGACCTCGAGGGTGCGCGCAAGCTGCTCGGGGAGCGGCTCGACGCGCACGCGGCCGAGGAGGCCGGGCTGGTCACCATGGCGCTCGACGACATCGACTTCGAGGACGAGATCCGGATCGTGCTGGAGGAGCGGGCATCGCTCTCGCCCGACGCGCTGACCGGCATGGAGGCCAACCACCGGTTCGTCGGCCCCGAGACCGTCGAGACGAAGATCTTCGGTCGGCTGACCGCCTGGCAGAACTGGATCTTCGTCCGGCCGAACGCGTCCGGCCCGGACGGCGCGCTGCGCCGTTACGGCTCGGGTCAGCGCGGCGACTACGACTACAAGCGGGTGTGAGCCGAATGAGCGATCCCTTCAACGCCGCCGACTACCTCGTCGCGCGCCACAGCCAGGGGAGTACGGCGGACAAGGTGGCCGTCCGCGCTCCCGGGGGGACGCTGACCTATGCCGAGCTCGACCGGCTGACCGGTGACGTGGCTGCGTCGTACCGCTCCCTCGGACTGCGTCCCGACGACCGCGTGCTGCTCGTGACGGCCGACGACGTGCCGATGCTCGCGGGCATCCTCGGCGCCTTCCGGGCCGGCGTGGTCGCGGTGCCGGTGTCGACGATGTTCAACGCCGACGAGCTCGGCAAGGTGATCGCCGACTCCGGGGCGCGGGTCGTGCTGGTCAGCCCGGAGTTCGAGGACACCGTGGTCGGCGCGCTGCGGCAGGCGCCGGCGGTGGAGGTGGTGGTCTCGACAGGCTCGACCAACGCAGCGGGCTCGACCTCCCGAGAGGGCTGGCGCACGTGGGCCGACCTCGTCGCCGCCGGGCGGGCCGCCGGCGAGGGCGCCCGGGCGACGGCGCCGACGGTCGACGACTCGTGGGCGCTGTGGCTCTACACGTCCGGCACCACCGGCCAGCCCAAGGCCGCGATGCACCGGCACGCGAACATCCGGCACGTCTGCGAGACCTACGGCCGGCAGGTGCTCGGCGTCACCGCCGAAGACAGCTGCCTGTCGATCGCGAAGATGTTCTTCGCCTACGGCATCGGCAACTCGGTGTTCTTCCCGCTCTCGGTGGGCGCCACCACCGTCCTGGAGCCCCGCCGGCCGACGCCGCAGGTGGTCGTCGAGCGGCTGCAGCAGGACCGGCCGACGCTGTTCTTCGGGGTGCCGACGTTCTTCGCCGCCCTGGCCTCGAGTGACCTGCCGGAGGACGCCTTCGCCTCCGTGCGGATGGCCGCCAGCGCCGGCGAGCCGCTGCCCGCCCCGCTGCAGCAGCGGTTCACCGCCCGCTTCGGGGTGGAGATCCTCGACGGCATCGGCTCGACCGAGGCGCTGCACATCTTCCTGTCCAACCGTCCAGGCGACATCCGCCCGGGCACGACCGGGCTGCCGGTGCCCGGCTACGACGTGGAGATCCGCGACGTGTCAGGCACGGTGCTGGGGCCCGACGAGCCTGGCGCGCTCTACGTCCGCGGCGCCTCGATCGCGCTCGGCTACTGGCACCGCACCGACGCCTCCCGCACGGTCGTCCAGGGCGAGTGGCTGAGCACCGGCGACACCTACGTGCGCGGGGCGGACGGCTACTTCCGCTGCCTGGGTCGCAACAGCGACATGCTCAAGGCAGGTGGCATCTGGGTCTCCCCGGGCGAGGTGGAGAGCCGGCTGCTCGAGCACCCGGGAGTCCGCGAGGCGGCGGTCATCGGTGTCCCAGACGCCGACGGGCTGGACAAGCCGGTCGCCGTCGTCGTGGTCGCCGGCGGCGTCAGCTCCGAGGAGCTGGTCGCCTGGTGCCGCGAGGGGCTCGCCCACTTCAAGGCCCCGCGCCAGGTGGTCTTCGTCGATGCGCTGCCCAAGACCGCGACCGGCAAGCTGCAGCGGTTCAAGGTGCGCGACCAGGTGGCCGCGAGCACGGCGGGAGCGCCGGCATGAGCGCCGGCACGAGCCCGGGGGAGAGCACCGTGGACGTGGACGTCCTCATCGTCGGCGCCGGGCCCGTGGGGCTCTACGGCGCCTACTACGCCGGCGTTCGCGATCTCTCGGTCGCGGTGGTCGACTCGCTCAGCCAGGTCGGCGGGCAGGTGACCGCGATGTATCCGGAGAAGGAGATCTACGACGTCGCCGCGATCCCGGTGGTCACCGGTCGCGAGCTGGTGCGCGGTCTGGTGACGCAGGCGGGCCAGTACGACCCGGTCTACCTGCTCGGCCAGGAGGCCCAGGAGTTGAGGCGCCTCGTCGGCGACGACGGTCGGGAGCGGATCGTCGTACGCACCAGTGCCGGCACCGAGGTCACCTGCAGCGCGGTCGTGGTCACCGGTGGGATCGGCACCTTCACCCCGCGGCCGCTGCCGGCGGGCGAGGAGTTCCTCGGTCGCGGGCTGGACTACTTCGTGCCGGACAAGCAGGCGTACGTCGACAAGGACGTGATCGTCGTCGGCGGCGGCGACAGCGCGATCGACTGGTGCCTGATGCTCGAGCCCGTCGCAGCCAGCGTGACCCTGGTGCACCGCCGGGCGGCTTTCCGCGCCCATGCCGCGAGCGTCGAGCAGGTCCGCGCCTCCTCGGTCGAGATCGTCACCGACGCCCAGGTCACCGCGCTCGAGGGCGGCCAGGATCCGGCGCAGGGGGTTGAGAAGGCGGTCGTGACCGTGAAGGGTGAGGACGTGTCCCGCCACCTCCCGTGCCAGCAGGTCGTCGCCGCCCTCGGCTTCACCGCCAACCTCGGCCCCCTGCGCGAGTGGGGCGTGGAGCTGCACGACAACCGGCACCTGGTCGTCGACCCGAGCATGCGGACCAACGTGCCGGGTGTCTTCGCGGCCGGGGACATCACCGACTACCCCGGCAAGGTCCGGCTGATCGCGGTCGGCTTCGGCGAGGTGGCCACCGCGGTCAACAACGCCGCCGTGCACCTCGACCCCGATGCGCAGCTGTTCCCGGGCCACTCGACCGACGACCCCCACGCCGTGCCCGCGGCCTGACCAGGAGACCCGATGCCCTACGTGATCGCCAGCCCCTGCATCGACACGATGGACCGCTCCTGCGTCGAGGAGTGCCCGGTCGACTGCATCTACGAGGGCGAGCGCAAGCTCTACATCAATCCCAAGGAGTGCATCGACTGCGGCGCCTGCGAGCCGGTGTGCCCGGTCGAGGCGATCAGCCAGGACCGCCGGGTCTCCGAGGAGGACGAGGAGCACGTGGAGGACAACCGCCGGTTCTTCACCGAGGTGCTGCCCGGCCGGGACGAGGCGCTCGGTGCGCCGGGCGGCTCCCACAAGACCGGCGTGGTCGGCGTGGACACTCCCTTCGTGCAGGGCCTGTAGGAAGGGGCGACGATGTTCGACGGCCACCTCCTCGTCGACGCGCACGTGCACGTGCCGGTGCTCGGCACGCTCCGGCCGGCCTGGCTCGAGTGGGCCCGCGACTTCGGGCCTGCGGGCATCCTCGAGGACGTCTGGGACTCCGACGGCCGGCCCCGGCCCGAGCGGCTGGACGCGCTCTTCGCCGAGCAGGGGGTCGACGCTGCGGTGCTTTTCTGCGAGTACAGCCCCAAGGCCACCGGCATGCAGCTCTTCGACGACCTGCTCCCGATCGTCGAGCACAACCCGCGGCGCTTCCGGCCGATCGCCAACGTCAACCCGCACCTGCACTTCCCGATCGCCGAGGAGCTCACCCGGCAGCTCGACCACGGGGCGGCGGCGCTGAAGCTGCACCCGGTGCACGGCGGCTTCCGCTGCGACGACGCGATGCTCTACCCCGCCTACCAGGTGCTCGTCGAGCGCGGCGTGCCGCTGGTGGTGCACTGCGGCACGAGCACCTTCCCCGGGTCGATGAACGAGCTCGCGGACCCGGCCCACCTCCTGCCGGTGGTGCGCGACTTCCCGAGCCTCGACGTGGTGCTGGCCCACGGCGGGCGGGGGTGGTGGTACGACGCTGCCGCCTTCATGGCGCTGTCCCACGAGCACGTGTGGATCGAGCTGTCCGGCCTGCCGCCCAAGCGGCTGCCGCAGTACTACGCGAAGTACGACCTGGGCCGCCTCGCCCGCAAGTGGATCTTCGCCACCGACTGGCCCGGCGTCCCCGGCACCGCCGCCAATGCCCGTGCCGTGGTCGACCTCGGGCTCGACGACGAGCTGGCCGGCCTGGTGCTCGGGGGCAACGCCCTGGGTGTCTATGCCGGGCTCGACCCAGACAGAGGAGACGACCGATGACCGAGGCACAGCAGGGCCGGCCCGTCCGCGAGCTGACCGACGAGGAGCTCGAGCAGCAGGGCAGGAGCGCCCACGAGACCCGCAACTGGGTCTTCCTGCACGGCACCGCCGAGCAGTTCGCCACCCACACCTCCCGGATGCTCGAGCTCGAGCAGGAGTACCTGCGCCGCTACCCCAAGCGCACCTGGCAGGGCATCGAGGGCGACCGGATCGAGGCCGAGGATCCCGTCGCGGAGCTGTTGCGCCGGGTCGCCGAGGCCCCCCGTGGCCGGATGAACAAGCTCGAGGTGCACCAGCTGGCCCGTGCCGTCGGGCTCGACCGGCAGCAGCTGGCGCGCCTCTACAACGCGGACCCGCCGCTGCTGACCACCGACGGAGCAGACCGGGTGATCACCGACGCCGGGCGGGCGAGCCTGGACCGCTGACCGGGCGACGGGAAGCCCGCAGTGTCGGTGGGATGGTGCATGCTGGGCCCTCGCCGGTAGGTCGGGAGGTCTGGTGAGTTTCGTTCCGTTGGAGGGCCCGGCGGAGTACGTCCCGGCGTCGCCACCGCGCGATGCGCAGGTGGTGTTCACCAGCCGGCCCGGTGGCGCGGCCCGGGTCATCAGGATGCCGATGCGTGGGGCGATCCCGGTGCTCAGCCGGGCGATGCGGGTCGAGGACGCGCACCCGTCGGTCGGCCTGCTCAGCGGGGCGACGTTGCTCGCCATGCGGCTGGTCGCCGCGGGCCGGGTGCACCGCGGCGACGACGGACTGTCCTGGCGAGCCGGCCCGCTGCTGGCCGAGGACGCCGACCGGGTCCGGGCCCTGGCCACCTCCAGGGCGTACGACGAGCTCGACGCCGACCGTGCCGAGGTCCTCGTGCGCAGCCTGCTCGACGCAGTCGCAGACACCATGACCCGCACGCCGCAGGCGTCGCGTCGGTCCCGGCCCCCCTGCGCGGACCAGGCGCCACGGGCCTGGGCCGCCGACCGGCTCCGCGACCGGCCCACTGAGGACGACCTGCCGGCCGAGGTCACCCTGTCGTTGCGCATCGAGGCTCCGGCGGAGCGGCTCGAGGCCGGCCAGGTGGTCGTCGTGCCCCAGCTCCACGACCGGGAGGACCCCACCCACCTCGTCGACGCCGAGCAGCTCTGGCTGGCCACCGGGGAGGACCACGGCTTCGCCCGCCGCGCGCGGCTCTCGGCCGGGAAGGCGCTGCGCGAGGCGGCTGCCGCCTGGCTGCCGCTCGACCGGTTGCTGCAGCGTCAGGTGCCGGACCGGCTGGTGCTGGGCGGCGACGACCTCGCCGACCTCCTCGAGCACGGCCTGGGCACGCTGGCCGGCATCGGGGTCGACGTCTTCTGGCCGCGGGGGCTGCGCGGCGAGCTCACCGGGGTGGCCAGCGTCGACGTGGTGGGCGCCCCGCCGGCCCGTCGTACCCAGCAGGAAGACAAGTTGATGACCGGGCTCTTCGGGCCCGAGGCGCTCTTCTCCTTCGACTGGCGGCTCGCGCTCGGGGAGGAGCCCGCCGACCGACTCACCGACGAGGAGATGGCGGCGCTCGCGGCGGCGGCCGCTCCGGTGATCCGGTTGCGCGACAGCTGGATGGTCGTCGACCCCGCGCTCGCCCGCCGTGCCCGCAGGCACCTGCGCGCCCGTGCGGAGGGACGAGCCCGGGTCAAGCCGATGGCGGCGCTGCAGTCCGCGCTCACCGGCTCGCTCGAGGTCGACGGCGAGCAGGTCACCGTGCATCCGGGCGCATCCCTGCGCCGGCTGCGCGACCGGGTCACCGACGCCGCGAGCGTGACGCCGCTGACAGAGCCCGCCGGGCTGGTCGGCACGCTGCGCGGCTACCAGCGGCAGGGGTTCACCTGGCTGGCCGAGCTGACCGGAGTCGGACTCGGCGCGTGCCTGGCCGACGACATGGGGCTGGGCAAGACCGTCATGCTGATCGCGCTGCACCTGCACCGCCGCCAGCGCCGCCTGGCGACCGGCCCGACGCTGGTGGTCTGCCCGGCGTCGCTGCTCGGCAACTGGGAGTCGGAGATCCACCGGTTCGCACCAGGGGTCGACGTTCGTCGCTTCCACGGCGCCGGCCGGGTCCTCGCGACGGGCGACGGCTTCGTGCTGACCACCTACGGCACCATGCGCCGCGACCACGCCCGCCTCGGGGCCGTGCCGTGGGACCTGGTCGTCGCAGACGAGGCCCAGCACGTCAAGAACGCCCGCTCCTCCACGGCCCGTGCCCTGCGGAGCATCGCCAGCCGGGGCCGGGTCGCCCTCACCGGCACGCCGGTCGAGAACGACCTGACCGAGCTGTGGGCGATCCTCGACTGGACGACACCGGGGCTGCTCGGGTCGCGCAACGCCTTCCGCAAGGCGTGGGCCGCCCCGATCGAGAGTGGTGCAGAGCCGGCCAAGGCGCGGGAGTTCGCCCAGCTGGTCGAGCCCTTCCTGCTGCGCAGGCGCAAGAGCGACCCGGGGATCGCCCCCGAGCTCCCGCCGAAGACCGAGACCGACCAGGTGGTGCCCCTCACCCGCGAGCAGGTGGTGCTCTACGAGACCCTGGTGCGGGAGTCGATGGAGCGCATCGAGAAGGCCGACCCCGAGGCCCGGCGCGGGCTGGTGCTGGCCCTGCTGACCGGGCTGAAGCAGATCTGCAACCACCCGGCGCACTACCTCCGGCAGGTCAACCCACGGTTGCGCGGCCGGTCTCAGAAGATCGACCTGCTCGACGAGCTGCTCGGCACGATCCTGGCTGAGGACGGCGCGGTCCTGCTGTTCACGCAGTACGTCGCGATGGCCCGTCTCCTCGAGCGCCACCTGGCAGCCGCCGGGATTCCGACGCTGTTCCTGCACGGCGGCACCCCGGTCCGTGAGCGGGAGGCGATGGTGGCGTCGTTCCAGGCCGGGCCGGAGAAGGGCGGGCCACCGGTTTTCCTGCTGTCGCTCAAGGCCGGTGGCACCGGTCTCAACCTGACCCGCGCGGACCACGTCATCCACTTCGACCGGTGGTGGAACCCCGCCGTGGAGGACCAGGCCACCGACCGCGCGCACCGGATCGGCCAGACCCGGCCGGTGCAGGTGCACCGCCTGGTCACCGAGGGCAGCATCGAGCAGAAGGTCGGTGAGCTGCTCGAGCGCAAGCGTGGCCTGGCCGAGTCGGTGCTGGGCCGGGGCGAGGCCGCGCTGACCGAGCTCAGCGACGAGGAGCTGCGCGACCTGGTCACCCTGCGCGTCGGCCAGCCTCCCGATGCCTGACCCGCTGGTGCTGCCCCGCCTCCCACGGATCCGGGGGGCGACGCCCCGCGGCACCTGGTGGGGTCGTGCGTGGCTGCGCAGCTGCGAGGAGGCAGCCGTCGATCCGGGTGACCTGCGCGGTGGCCGGGCGCTGGCGCGTTCGGGGCGCTTCGGTGCGGTGATGGCGATCGCCGGGATGGCCTCTGCGGTGCTGGACCCGCGCTCGGAGCATCCGATGCTGGTGCAGGTCAAGGTGGCACCGCTGGGCGCCGAAGCGTGGACGACCTTCGTCCGTGAGCTCTCCCGGCGCAGCGGCCACCTCGCCGCCCTGGAGTCGGGAGACCTGGCCGACGACCTCGTCACCGGGGCCGACGAGCTCGGCGTCGAGCTGCTGCCGGGGCCCGCCGACGTGGAGGCCGCCTGCGAGTGCGACGCGTGGGCGCAGCCCTGCGTGCACGCCCTCGGGCTGGCCACCCTGCTGGCCTGGGCGATGGACGCCGACCCCTACGTGCTCCTCCTGCTGCGCGGCCGGACCCGCGAGTGGCTGCTCGACGAGGGCGCGCGGGAGCTCGACGGCGCTGGACCGGCCGCAGCCGTCGACGAGGCTGCCGGCCGGGCGAGCCGGATCCTCCGGCTGGCCGACGAGGCACCCGCTGGCCACGGGCTGGCCGACACCGCAGTGGCGGCCTACGACGAGGAGGTGGCGCGCCTCCTCGATCCCGATGCCTGATCAGCCGACCAGGGCAGCCCTGGCCATCGTCGAGAGCAGCTCACGCATCTCGTCGGCGGGCACCAGCGCGCTGTGCGGGGTGGAGTTGAGCAGTCCGAACGCCGCGTGCACCATCGCGCGGGCCGCCTTCGGCTTGAGCTCGGGCCGGATCCCGCGCAGCACCTTGACCCACACCTCGACGTACCTGCGCTGGGTCTCCCGGACCTTCTCGCGGGCCTCCACCGGCAGCGCCGCCCAGTCGCGGTCCTGGACGACGATCAGCGCCTTGTGCTCGAGGGCGAAGCTCACGTGCCAGTCGATCAGCGCCTCGAGGGCCTCCGAGTCGTCGGCGGTCTGCCGGACGCGTCGCCGGCCCTCTGTCAGCAGCTCCTCGCTGATCCCGACCAGCATCGCCGAAAGGATCGCCTGCTTGCCCCGGAAGTGCTTGTAGAGGGCAGGTCCGGTCACCCCGCACGCGGCACCGAGGTCGGCGATGGGCACCCCGTGGAAGCCGTGCCTGGCAAAGAGCTCCGCCGCGGTGTCGAGGATCTGGTCGCGGCGGTTCACCCGCCAAGGTTAGCGGTCACTCACCTTGCCGGGCTCTCCGGTGGTCGCCACCCGGCCTGTCCCGGCAGGGCGGATTCGGCTAACCTAGGTTAGTGACCGTTAACCAACAGGACGACACCTCGACGGGCGGCATGGGGCAGCTCGTCGACGAGCTGCGCGACCGGCTCGCCACCGTCCGACGGGGTGGCTCGGAGAAGGCGCGGGCGAAGCACACCCAACGCGGCAAGATGCTGGTCCGCGACCGGATCGACGCGCTCCTCGACCCGGGGAGCCCCTTCCTCGAGCTGAGCGCGCTGGCGGCGTGGGGGATGTACGGCAAGGACGCGCAGGACGTCAACGCCGTACCCAGTGCCAGCATCGTCACGGGCGTCGGTCGGGTAAGCGGACGGCTGTGCGTGGTCGTCGCCAACGATGCGACGGTCAAGGGCGGCACCTACTATCCGATGACGGTCAAGAAGCACCTGCGTGCCCAGGAGGTCGCCCGCGCCAACAGGCTGCCGTGCGTCTACCTGGTCGACTCGGGCGGGGCGTTCCTGCCGATGCAGGACGAGGTCTTCCCCGACAGGGAGCACTTCGGCCGGATCTTCTTCAACCAGGCCAACCTCTCCGGCGAGGGCATCGCGCAGGTCGCCGCGGTGATGGGGTCGTGCACCGCGGGCGGCGCCTACGTGCCGGCGATGTCCGACGAGTCGGTGATCGTCAAGGAGCAGGGCACGATCTTCCTCGGCGGCCCGCCGCTGGTGAAGGCCGCGACCGGTGAGGTCGTGACCGCTGAGGAGCTCGGCGGCGGGGACGTGCACGCCCGGAGGTCGGGCGTGGTGGACCACCTCGCCGAGGACGACGCCCACGCGCTGTCGATCGTCCGCTCGATCATCGACACCCTCCCGCTGCCCACGAGCCGCCCCCTGCGCGAGGTGGAGGAGCCGGCGGTCGACCCGGCCGGGCTCTACGACGTCGTGCCGACCGACAGCCGCACGCCCTACGACGTCCGCGAGGTGATCCGCCGCGTGGTCGACGGCAGCCGGCTGCACGAGTTCAAGGCGCTCTACGGCGAGACCCTGGTCTGCGGGTTCGCCAAGGTCTGGGGCCACGAGGTCGGCATCGTCGCCAACAACGGCATCCTCTTCTCCGAGTCGGCCCTGAAGGGTGCGCACTTCATCGAGCTGTGCAACCAGCGAGGCGTCCCGCTGGTCTTCCTGCAGAACATCAGCGGCTTCATGGTCGGCAAGGAGTACGAGACCGGCGGCATCGCCCGGGATGGTGCCAAGCTGGTCACCGCGGTGGCCTGCTCGGTAGTGCCGAAGTTCACCGTGGTCATCGGCGGCTCCTTCGGTGCCGGCAACTACGGCATGTGCGGGCGCGCCTACGACCCACGCTTCCTGTGGATGTGGCCCAACGCGCGGATCTCGGTGATGGGCGGTGAGCAGGCGGCGAGTGTCCTGGCCACGGTCCGGCGGGACGGCCTCGAGAAGCGCGGCGAGAGCTGGAGCGCCGAGGACGAGGAGGCGTTCAAGGAGCCGCTCCGGGAGCAGTACGAGGTCCAGGGGTCGCCCTACTACTCGACCGCCCGCCTCTGGGACGACGGCATCATCGACCCGCTCGAGACCCGCCGCGTCCTGGGCATGGGGCTGCAGATGGCGGACGACGCCGCGGTGCCGCGGACCAGTCCCGAGCCGTCCTACGGCATCTTCAGGATGTGAGGCCGGTGCAGACGCTCCTCATCGCCAACCGCGGCGAGATCGCCGTCCGGGTCATCCGCACCGCCCGCAGCCTGGGCATCCGCACCGTCGCGATCTTCACCGGCCTCGACGCGCACGCCCCGCACGTCCGCGCTGCTGACGAGGCTGTGCCGGTGGCCGGTTACCTCGACGTCGAGGCCGTCGTGTCCGCGGCCCGGCAGGTCGGCGCCGACGCGATCCATCCCGGCTACGGCTTCTTGTCGGAGCGGGCTGCCTTCGCCCGAGCCGTCGAGGACGCAGGGCTCACCCTGGTCGGGCCGTCCGCCGAGGTGATGGACGCCATGGGCCGCAAGGACGCCGCGCGGGAGATCGCCGTGCAGGCGGACGTGCCGGTGGTGCCGTCGTACTCCCTGGACACCCCGGTCCAGCAGCTCGCGTTCCCGGTGCTGGTCAAGGCGGCCGCCGGCGGTGGCGGCAAGGGCATGCGCATCGTGCGTGGCCCGGAGGAGTACGACGAAGCGCTGGCCGCGGCCCGCCGCGAGGCGAAGGCCGCCTTCGGCGACGACACCATGCTCATCGAGAAGTATGTCGAGCACGGCCGCCACATCGAGGTCCAGGTGCTCGCCGACACCCACGGCAACGTCGTGCACCTCTTCGAGCGTGACTGCTCCTCCCAGCGCCGGCACCAGAAGGTGATCGAGGAGGCTCCGGCCCCCACGATCAGTGAGGCGGTCCGGGAGCTCGTCACCAGCTCGGCGGTGGCCCTGGCGAGGCAGGTCGGTTACGTCAATGCGGGCACCGTGGAGTTCCTCCTCGACAGCGCCACCGACGAGGCCTACTTCCTCGAGATGAACACCCGCCTGCAGGTCGAGCACCCGGTCACCGAACTCGCCGTCGCGGTCAAGGGCGTGCATCCCGACCTCGTGGCGCTGCAACTCGCGGTCGCCGACGGCGAGCCGCTGCCGTTCACGCAGGACGACGTCACGGTCGCCGGGCACGCGATCGAGGCGCGGGTCTACGCCGAGGACGCCTTCGGCGGCTTCCTGCCCCAGGCCGGTACGGCGGTCCTCGTCCGCTGGCCGTCCACCGCCCGGGTGGACGCCGCGCTCGAGAGCGGGCAGGTGGTGTCCACCGCGTACGACCCCATGCTCGGCAAGGTGATCGCCCACGGTCCCGACCGGGAGGCCGCACGGCGTGCGCTCGTCGCCGCGCTCGACGACACCGCGATCCTCGGCCTGACCACCAACACCGGCTTCCTGCGTGTGCTCGCCGCCAGTGACGAGTTCCGCGACGCGACGGTCGACACGGCCTGGCTCGACCGGGTGCAGCTGCAGCCGCCGGACGACGACCTGCCCCGGATCATCGGCGCCTGGACGCGGGCCATGCTGCTCGCCCTGGGCACCGGCGGGCCCTGGCAGCGCGACGGCTTCCGACTCGGCGCCGGGCCGGCCCCGTTCCGCGTCGAGCTCGACCGGGTGGTCAGCGTCGACCGGGCCGGCGGGCGCGTCGACGGCGTGCCGGTCGAGGAGCTGCTGGCCGAGGACCACGTCGTGCGCCTCGAGGTCGACGGCCGGACCGTCCACGCCGTGGTCGACGTGACCGCACACGCCGTCGAGGTCGTCCACGAGGGCCAGCGCCACGTGTTCACCCGTCCCGACCCGTTCGCCGGAGCGTCTGCGGCCGCCGGTGACGGCACCCTGGCCGCCCCGATGCCGGGCACCGTGCTGTCGGTCGAGGTCGCCCCGGGCGACCATGTGGTGGCAGGACGCACCATGGGGGTGCTGGAGGCGATGAAGATGGAGCTGGCCCTCAAGGCTCCGTTCGACGGCGTGGTCGCCGCCGTCGGCGCTCACGTCGGTGACCAGGTGGCGATGGGAGCCGTGTTGTTCGTGGTGGAGGCAGGCGATGCGTGAGCCGATGAGCGTCCCGCAGGCCGGGCTGCCCCGGCGGGTCACGATCTACGAGGTCGGCCCGCGCGACGGGCTGCAGAACGAGTCCGGCATCGTGCCGTTGCCCGCCAAGGCCGAGTTCGTCCAGCGCCTGGTGGCGGCCGGGCTCCCGGTCGTCGAGGCGACCAGCTTCGTGCACCCGAAGTGGGTCCCCCAGCTGGCCGACGCCGCCGAGCTGATGGAGCTGCTCGGCGCGGAGGGGCGCAGGCACCCGGTGCTGGTGCCCAACGAGCGCGGGCTCGACCGGGCGCTGGAGCTGGGTTGCGAGCACGTCGCGATCTTCGGCAGCGCCACCGAGACGTTCGCGCAGAAGAACCTCAACCGCGGCCTCGACGAGCAGTTCGCGATGTTCGAGCCGACCGTCCGCCGTGCCCGCGCCGCCGGGGCGGACGTCCGCGCCTACGTGAGCATGTGCTTCGGCGACCCCTGGGAGGGCGACGTGCCGGTCGACCAGGTGGTCGAGGTCGGCAAGCGCCTCTTCGACCTCGGCGCGAGCCAGCTGAGCCTCGGCGACACCATCGGGGTCGGCACCGTCGGCCACGTCCGGGCCCTGCTCGACGCGTTCAACGCGGCCGGCCTGCGCGACGAGGTGCTCGCGGTGCACTTCCACGACACCTACGGACAGGCCCTGGCCAACGCCCAGGCGGCGTTGCAGCACGGGGTCACCACCTTCGACGCCAGTGCGGGCGGGCTCGGCGGCTGTCCCTACGCCGACAGCGCGACCGGGAACCTCGCGACCGAGGACCTGGTCTGGATGCTCCACGGCCTGGGCATCGACACCGGCGTCGACCTCGCCTCGCTCGTCGCCACGAGCCGATGGATGGCCGACATCCTCGGCCGGCCGAGCCCCTCGCGCGTGGTCGCAGCCCTGACCTGACCCGGCGACGCGGGACGGCTGCCTGTCAGCGCCGGCGCGGCAGCAGCTCGCGGGTCATGTAGCGGCCTACCTGCCAGGTCGAGAACGCGTCTGCGCTGGCGCCGATCATCCCGCCGACGACGGGCACCCTCCGGCCGATCGTGCTGGCCAGCCGCTTGCCGGCGACGCGCGTCATCAGCTCGGCGGCCACCTCGGTCGCCATCAACGTGTCCAGGTGCGGGTCGTGGACCGGGGCGGTGGCGATCGCCATCGGGGTACCCGGAATCCGCTTCTTCCTGATCAGGGTGTTGACCCGGTCGTCGCCGAGCAGCCCGGCGAGGATCCCGTCGCGCGTGCGCGGGTCGTCGAGGTCGTAGCCGCGCAGGTGGGCGATCGCGGCGACCATCCGGCACTGGATCAGCGCCAGGCCGGCGATGTTGGCGGGCACGGTCACGGTCATCGTCACGAGGCCGCCGATGTTGGTCACGAAGCCCTCGGCGGCGGCGTAGCGGACGTGGTTCTCGACCACGTCGTGGATGGCCCGGTCGACGTCGCCGGGCCGCTCCGCCAGCTGCTTCTCCGCGGCCGCGGCCGCACCCGGAAGCGGCCCCACACCGGTGATGGCCCGGTCGAGCGCCTCGTGCACGACGCGGGTGGCGGCCCCGGGGGCCAGCTCGGCGACTTTGGGGGCCAGGCTCCGGCCCAGGCTCTTGGCGATGCTCACTCGATCAGGTTACGTGGCTGCGGTTGGATGGGTCCGTGCCGCTCGAACCGCCCCCGACGCCGTGGAGCTTCCCGCGGCCGGCCGGCTCCGACGACGACCTGGTGGCCTACGGTGCCGACCTCGAGCCGGGCACGCTGCTGGCGGCCTACCGGGCCGGACTCTTCCCGATGCGCGCCGACCGCCGGGACCCGCAGCTGGGCTGGTGGTCGCCGATCGACCGTGGGGTGCTGCCGCTCGACGGCCTGTGGGTGAGCCGCTCACTGCGCCAGTCGTGCAAGCACTTCGAGGTGCGCGTCGACAGCGCGTTCGCGGCCGTTGTCGCCGGCTGTGCGGACCCGCGCAGGCCGTCCGGGTGGATAGACGACGACATCGCGTCGGCGTACCTCCGCCTGCACCAGCTCGGCTGGGCCCACTCCGTCGAGGCCTGGCGCGATGGAGTGCTGGCGGGGGGGCTGTACGGCGTGGCCATCGGCGGCATGTTCGCCGGAGAGTCGATGTTCACCCGTGTCCGGGACGCGTCGAAAGTGGCGCTCGTCGCGCTGGTGGAGCTGCTCACCGACGACGCTGCCGGCCGGCGGTTGCTCGACACCCAGTGGCAGACGCCGCACCTCTCCCGCCTCGGTGTGGTGGAGGTGCCCCGCGAGGAGTACCTCACCCGGCTCGCCGACGCCCTCACGCTGCCGCTGCCGGCGGCGTTCACACGACCTGCGCCGGGCTCCCCGTGTCGCTGACCATGGGGCGTCCGGCAGCGGCCCAGTCGAGCATGCCGCCGGCGATGTTGGCGGCATCGATGCCCTGCTGGCGCAACCAGGCGACCGCCTGGGCCGAGCGCCCCCCGACCTTGCACACCACCAGCAGCTGTCCAGAGGCGGGCAGCTCGCCGAGGCGCTGCGGCAGTGCGTGCAGCGGGACGTGTAGGGCATTCTCGATGTGGCCGTGCCGCCACTCCACCGGCTCGCGGAC
>JAICXL010000109.1 GCA_025980475.1 Nocardioidaceae bacterium
GACGACGTGGCGCTCCTCGGGGAGCTGGCCGACGTCGAGATGCCGGCCCCCGAGGCGCAGAGCCGTCGCCACGGTCCGCCGCTGGTCCTCGAGGCTGGTGCTCGTCAGGTGGAGGTGCAGTCGGTTGGCACCGGGCTTATCGGTGGGCGCTGCGACGAAGCGCAGCCCCACCTGGGTGTCCTCCGCAGGAAGCAGGGCCCGGTCGGCTTCCGCGACGACCTCCCGGTCGAGCAGGCTGCCCCAGAACGAGGCCAGCGGTCCGGGGTCGTGGGCGTCGAACGTCACTGCCGTGAGTCGTGCGGCCATCCCTCCACGCTAGGCCAGGCGCCGGGCTTCGGCACCTGATTTCCAGCGCGGCCGCGGTCTGCAGGCGCCGCCCGCCCGGTGTGTCCACTCCCGCCGGGTCAGGGGGTCGCCTCGCGCCCGGTCACTGACGTCGCGGCGGCCAGCACGTAGGGAAGGAGCTCACCGGCGATCACGGCGTAGCCCGCGCTCGAGGGGTGGAATCGGTCGGCGGAGAACAGCGCATGGTCGTGGCGGAACGCCTCAGACGTGCGGCCGTCCGGATCGGCGACCACGGCACCTGCTGCGGTCGCTGACACCACCTGGGCCCGACGGATCCTCTCAGAGGCCGCGTGGACGGCGCCGCGCAGGAAGGACGGCACCCGTGGCGTCGTGCTGAGGTCCGGCGCCGGTGCGACGACCACCTCGATCCCGTCGTCTCGCAGCCGGCGGACGGCATGGCCGAGCAGCTCGGCGGCCTCCTGTGGTGGCCGCCTGGCCACCACGTCGTTGGCGCCGATCACGATCACCGCCAGCCGCGGCTGCCACTCAAGCGCCTTGTCGGCCTGGCCAGCCAGGCTGTCGCTGCCGGCTCCGGCGAGGGCGAAGACACGACCGCGCGCGTCGAAGCCGGCGTCGCGCAGCCCGCGGACCAGCCGCCTCGACAGCGTGTCCTCCGGCTCGGATGCTCCGTGGCCGGCGCCGATGGAGTCGCCGAGGACGGCCAGGCGCAACCTCACCGGGGCTGGCGGCCCATCAGGTAGAACTCCGGGTTAGGCGCGAGCGCGGTCAGGTGGGCCATCCGGTTGGACAGCCCGAAGAGCGCGGTGATCGCGCCGATGTCCCAGATCTCCTCCTCGGTGAGCCCGGCGGCGCGGGCGGCGTCGAGGTCGTCGTCGGTGAGCGACTCCGAGGAGCGGGAGACGACCAGGGCCAGGTCGACGATCGCGCGCTCGCGCGGGGAGAGCTCGACCGCATACGGGTTCGAGGCCACCCGGTCGGCGATGGTGGAGTCCTTCGCGCGGATTCGCAGGATCGCTCCGTGCGCCACGATGCAGTAGGTGCAGTGGTTGGCCCCCGAGGTGGCCACCACGATCAGCTCGCGCTCGGCGCGTGACAGGCCGGCGTCCGAGTCGTCCTGCGGGTCCATCAGCGCGTCGTGGTAGTCAAGGAACGCGCGCAGCTCGCGAGGTCGCCGGGCGAGCGCCCGGAAGACATTGGGCACGAACCCGGACTTCTCCGCGATCGGTGCGAGCCGCTCGCGCAGGTCGTCCGGCATGTCCTCCAGCTCGACGTGGCCGAACCTGCTGACCTCACTCATCGGACACCCCCACAGGCCAGTCGGCCGGGTAGTCGGGCGCGGCCGCTTCCATCTGCTTGCGCAGCCGCTTGCGCGCCCGGTTGTTGAGCCGGTCACCGAAGACGGTGCCCAGGGTGTGGTCGGTCTCGTGCTGCAGGCAGCGGGCGAGCAGGCCAGTGCCCTCGAAGACCACCGGTGAGCCGTCGACACCGAAGCCGGTGACCCGGGCGAAGTCCGGTCGGGCGCAGTCGACGAAGGCGCCAGGGTAGGAGAGACAGCCCTCCTCGTCCTCGTCCAGCCTGCGGTCGGGTCCTTCGGGCACCTCGACCTCGGGGTTGCAGACGATGCCGCGGTGGGTGACCCGGTCGGCGTCGGGGCAGTCGAAGACGAAGACCGCGAGGTCGACGCCGATCTGGCAGGCGGCGAGGCCGACCCCGTCAGCGGCGTACATCGTGGCCACCAGGTCGGCGACCAGGACGCGCAGGTCGTCGTCGTAGATCGTCACCGGGCGCGCCTTGCGGTGCATCACCGCCTCGCCCCAGCGCGTCACCGGCCGGACGGTGCCCCCGGTCGGCAGCTCGACGGACGTGGGCGAGACCGGGACGGAGGTGTCGGGGGTGCGCGGCATGCTTCAAGGTTAGAGGTGACGGGCGCCACGCCCGCAGGGTGTGGCCGTATGTGTAACCCGAAGTTACAGTCAAGGCATGGCACTGAACCCCGTGAAGAGCGTGCTCTCCGCCGGCGGCCGGCACGGCCTCGCCGAGAGCGAGCGACGCGACCCGATCGGCCTCGCGGTGGCCGCGCTCAACCGGCTCGCGCAGAGTGACCTGGTGGACCGGCTCGGCATTCGCCGGACCAGCGAGCAGACCGTCTACAAGGTCACCCACGCCGGCTTTCGCACGATCGGCACCGTCGGCCGGAGTTTCGCCCGCAAGGGCACCTCGTCTGCCGGCCAGCGGATCCCGGCGGCGAACCCGAAGGGCCTCTTCGACCTGACCCCGACCGAGGACGAGCAGATGCTCGTCGACGTGGTCACCGAGCTCGCCGAGGAGGTCGTGCGCCCGGCCGCGGCCGAGGCCGACGAGGCGTGCGCCGCCCCCGACGAGCTGCTCAAGGCGACCCTGGACATCGGACTGCCGACGCTCGGGGTCAGCGAGGAGCTCGGCGGCATCGCCGGCGAGCGGTCGACCGTGGCCGGAGTGCTCGTGCACGAGGCGCTGGCCAAGGGAGACATGGGCCTGGCCATCGCCGCCCTCGCGCCCGGTGCCGTCGCCACCGCGCTGTCGCTGTGGGGCACCGACGAGCAGCAGCAGACCTACCTGCCGGCCTTCACCACCGACGACGGCGTCCCGGCAGCCGCCCTGGCACTCGCCGAGCCGACGCCACTCTTCGACCCGCGCATGCCCGCCACGACGGCGACCCGGAAGGGCAGCGGCTTCGTGCTCAACGGCACCAAGTCAGCCGTCGTCCGTGGTGCGGATGCCGAGCTCTTCGTGGTGGGAGCGGAGCTGGACGGCAAGCCGCAGCTCTTCGTCGTCGAGTCGAAGTCGCCCGGCATCACGATCGAGTCGGACCCCTCGATGGGCGTCCGCGCGGCCAGCCTGAGCAGGCTGATCCTGGCCGAGGTCGAGGTGGATGCGATCGCCCTGCTCGGCGACGAACTGTCGTACCTCGAGTGCCTGCGGCTGTCGCGCCTGGCCTGGTGCGCGCTGGCTGTGGGGACGGCCCAGGCCGTCCTCGACTACGTCACCCCCTACGTCAAGGAGCGGGAGGCCTTCGGCGAGCCGATCGCCCACCGCCAGTCGGTCGCGTTCATGGTGGCCAACATCGCCATCGAGCTGCAGGGCATGCGGCTGGTCACCTGGAAGGCCGCCTCCCGCGCCGCACAGGGCAAGCCGTTCGACCGCGAGGTCGCGCTGGCCCGCCGGCTCTGCGCGGAGAAGGGCATGCAGATCGGCCTCGACGGCGTGCAGCTGCTCGGCGGCCACGGGTTCGTCAAGGAGCACCCGGTGGAGCGGTGGTACCGCGACCTCAGAGCGATCGGCCTGATGGAAGGGGCCGTGCTCGTATGATCAACCTGGAGACCCCCAAGAAGGTTCGGCCGCTCATCGAGCAGGCCCACCAGGTCGCGATGAACATGCTGCGACCGATCTCCCGCAAGTACGACGCCGCCGAGCACGAGTATCCCAAGGAGCTCGACATGCTCGCGGCGATGATCGACGGGCTGTCGGACTCGGGCGCGTCCAACGGCGCGGGCGCGGCCGGCGTCCGGCGGTCCGAGGGCGCAGAGTCAGCCGGCAACCGCAACGGCACCAACCTCGCATCGGTGCTGAGCATCATGGAGATGTGCTGGGGCGATGTCGGCCTGCTGCTCTCGATGCCGCGCCAGGGCCTCGGGAACTCCGCGATCGCGTCGGTGGCCGACGACGAGCAGCTCGAGCGCTTCAAGGGCGTGTGGGCGTCGATGGCGATCACCGAGCCGGGCGTCGGCTCGGACTCCGCGAGCATCCGCACGACAGCGGTGAAGGACGGCGACGACTACGTCCTCAACGGCGAGAAGATCTTCGTCACGTCCGGGGAGCGCTCCGACGCCGTCGTGGTGTGGGCGACCCTGGACAGGTCGCTCGGCCGCGCGGCGATCAAGTCCTTCGTGGTGCCGAAGGGGACCCCGGGGATGACCGTCGAGCGGCTCGAGCACAAGCTCGGCATCCGCGCCTCGGACACCGCCACGATCCGGTTCGAGGACTGCCGCGTCCCGGCCGCGAACCTGCTCGGCTCGGAGGAGGTCGACGTCAAGCAGGGCTTCGCCGGGGCGATGGCCACCTTCGACAACACCCGGCCGCTGGTGGCCTCGATGGCGGTCGGCTGCGCCCGCGCCTCGCTCGACCTCACGCGCGAGATCCTGGAGAAGGCCGGCGTGGAGATCGACCACGACGCGCCTGCCCTCACCCAGTCCGCCGCGGCCGCGACCTTCCTGCAGCTCGAGGCCGACTGGGAAGCGGCGTACCTCCTGACCCTGCAGGCCGCGTGGATGGCCGACAACCGCAAGCCCAACTCGCTCGAGGCCTCGATGGCCAAGGCGAAGGCCGGCCGGATGGGCACCGATGTCACCCTGCGCTGCGTCGAGCTCGCCGGCACGATGGGCTACTCCGAGCAGGAGCTCCTCGAGAAGTGGGCGCGCGACTCCAAGATCCTCGACATCTTCGAGGGCACCCAGCAGATCCAGCAGCTGATCGTGGCCCGGCGGGTGCTGGGGCTGACCTCGGCGCAGCTCAAGTAGGCGTGGTCAGGGTCACGGGCAGGGGCCGGGCCAGGGACGGAGTACGGCGGCTCCGGGTCCCGCCTCCGCGACGAGGTAGGACGGCTCCCGCCAGCTGTGCGCGTCGAAGGCGGCCGTGACTGCCTCTGCGACCGCGTCGAGCCGGTCGGCCGGGGCCAGCGCGATCGCCGAGCCGCCGAACCCGCCACCGGTCATCCGCGCCCCGAGCGCGCCGGCCGAGCGGGCAGTGTCGACCGCGACGTCGAGCTCAGCACACGACACCTCGTAGTCGTCGCGCAGCGAGGCGTGCGACGCGTCCATCAGCGATCCGAGCGCCGTCCAGTCGCCGTCGTGGAGCGCCTCCGCGAGCTCCCGCGTGCGGGCGGTCTCGGTGACGACGTGCCGCACGCGGGGACGCAGTCGCTCGTCGACCCGGGACATCGCGTCGTCGAGGTCGTCGACCAGGCCCAGCAGTGGGACGCCGAGCTGCCGGGCGGCCTCCTCCGACTCCTCGCGCCGCGAGCCGTAGCCGCCCTCGGAGTGCGCGTGGCGGACCCGGGTGTCGATGACCAGCAGGCCCAGCCCACGGCTCGTCGGGTCGAACGGCACCAGCTGGGTCGTGTCCTGGCCGAAGTCCACCAGCAGCGCACTGGCCTCGCGGCACAACAGCGCGGCGCTCTGGTCGAGCCCGCCGGTGGGTGCCCTCGCCACCTCGGTCTCGGCCTGCACGCAGACGTCGACGAGCCGGCTCCGGGTGTCCTCGTCGAGCGCGACACCGGTCATCCCCATCACCGCGGCAGCGACGCTGCACTCGATGGCCGCGGAGCTGCTCAGCCCGGCGCCGAGCGGGACGGTGCTCTCGAAGTGCAGGTCGACCCCGGGGACGTCGTACCCGGCCTCGCGCAGCGCCCACAGCACGCCCCGGCGTAGGCCACCCAGCCGTCGGGCCGCCCCGGCGCCAGGTCGGCCAGGCCGCCCTCCCAGGATCCTTCCTCGGCGCCGCTGCTCAACCGCACCCGGTGGCCGCTCCGAGGGCCGGCGGCGGCGTACGTCGCGTGCCGCAGGGCGATCGGCAGGCAGGCACCTCCGGCGTAGTCGACGTGCTCGCCGATCAGGTTCACCCGGCCCGGCGCCATCCCGACCAGATCGGGCGGCCGCCCCCAGCGACGGGCGAACGCCTCCGCCACGCGGCTCGTCATCTCCTCGGGTGTCCCAGGGTCGGTTGCCTGCACGCCCCCATCCTGCCCCCAGTGCATCGGCGCGTGGGCCGGTAGACTTCCCACCTTGTGCGCTTCCTCGACGACCAACGCCCGCCCTACGACCTGACCTACGACGACGTCTTCATGGTCCCGCGGCGCTCGGCGGTGGCCTCCCGCTACGACGTGGACCTGTCCACCGGCGACGGCACGGGTACGACGATCCCGCTGGTCGTCGCCAACATGACCGCGGTGTCCGGGCGCAGGATGGCCGAGACCATCAGCAGGCGGGGCGGCATCGCCGTGCTCCCGCAGGACATCCCGCTCGACGTTGTCGACGACGTGGTGTCCTGGGTCAAGGGCCGGCATCCGGTCTTCGAGACGCCGATCACGCTGGCGCCGCACGAGACCGTCAGCGACGCACTCGCGCTGCTCCCCAAGCGGGCCCACCTCGCGGCCGTCGTGGTCGACGCGGGCAAGCCGGTCGGCGTGATCACCGAGGCCGACTGCCTGGGCGTGGACCGGTTCACCCAGGTCGGCCGGGTGATGACGACCGAGATGGTCACCGTGGCCGACTCGGTCGATGCGCGGGAGGCGTTCGACGTGCTCTCCGCGTCGCGGCACCGGCTGGCCCCCGTCGTCGACACCGACGGCGGGCTGGTCGGCCTCCTGACCCGCACGGGCGCCCTGCGCTC
>JAICXL010000037.1 GCA_025980475.1 Nocardioidaceae bacterium
GTAGCCGGGAACCGACGCACCGCCGGTGGAGGACACGCCGCTGATGCCGCCCGAGGCCAGGATCGGGTCGTAGAGCGCGCGGATCAGGTTCGGGACGAGCTCGTCAGAGATGGCGACGGCGGCGGCGTCCTGGTACTGCGCGTCGCCGGGTGCGGCCTTGCGCCGGTGGGCGCCGGCCCGTTGCCAGGCCTCGAGCTGGTCCAGCATCGCCGTGACGCCGGCCGGGTGGCGGTGCCCCGCGACGTACTGCAGCAGGAGCGGGACCACGGTGACGCCGTCGAGATCCTGCGAGGCTGCTGTCTCCATCGCCTGGACGACCTGCGCCCGGGTGACCGCGTTGCCGGTCGCCTGCAGCTTCCGCTTCAACTGCCTGACCAGCATCACCGACCGGTAGGTCTGTCCGTACTCGTAGTCCGCGTCGTCGGCCTGGCCGGGCGCGGGCTTGTTGTTCCAGCTGACGAACCAGCCCTTGGCAGGGTTGACCTCGTGGACGTGCTGCGCCGGGGTCAGGAAGCCGCGCCACTCGGCGGCGCCGGTGCCCCAGGTGGGCAGGGCGGTGTCGACGTGCGGGTTGCGCACCGGGTCGCGGCCACTGACGAAGTAGCCCGTGTCGCGGTTGTCGACGTAGAACCAGTTGAAGGTGTAGTCGATGTCGGCCGCCGCCTTCATCCAGGAGCCGACGTCGTGCACCCAGCCGGGCGAGCCGAACTTCACGAACCCGATGACCGAGTCGATGTCGTGGTTGTAGGTCGACCGCTGGTTCACGATCGCGACGGGCTGGCCGTGCACGGTGGTCCAGCCCTGCACGACGCCGTGCCGGGTCTTGTAGACCTGGTGGTCGAGCACCGCCGGTGCGCCCTGCCCGCCGGGCTTCGGGTAGGCGGTCTCCGAGAAGGTCTCGTGGGTCATCGGCAGGCAGGTCCCGCGGTAGAGGTACGACGTCCCCTGCGGATCCGGCGCGCCGCCCGTGGGGTTGCAGACCTTCTCGACGCGCTGGTCGATCAGGTCGGTGCCCGCGGAGGTGGCCGACCAGGCGAAGTCCTGGCCACGACCGAGCTCCACCAGCCCCGTGCCCGGGAAGGAGGCGCCCTCGGCGGAGTAGTGCGGGGACTGGATCTCCTCCTCGGAGAGGATCTGGGGTGCGAAGTAGGACACCTGGGGCCCGAACACGGCGATCGGGTGTCCAGACCTCGTGTGGCTCCCGTTCACGACCAGCGCGTTGCTCATGTGCTTCGGCATCGCGTTGAGGGCGTCGATGATCCCGAGCGCCTCGGGGTCCGGCTCGCTCAGGTCGCAGTTGGGGTCGGTGCCGACGGGGCCGCCGGTCAGGGCCTTGCCGGCGTCGGGCATCGCGGTCAGCGACCGGTGCACCTTCCTGGTCGGCAGGTCGTAGCCGAACACCTTGTCCGTGACGGTCGTGGGTGCCAACCGGTCGTCCTGGTGGTTGAGCTGGCGGAAGGCCCGGTTGCCGCCCTTCGCGCCGTACTCCTTGACCAGGAACTGCTGCAGGTGCGCGTTGGCGACCTCGGCACCGCCGCCGCGTCCGAAGATGCCGCCGATCAGGCCGGCGACCGCGACCACGTCGGCCGCTGTCCAGTCCCGGGGCGGGGAGAGGGCGGCGCCGTAGTCGGCCGGCAGCAGGTTCGGGTTCGTGCGAGTCGCCTTGATGTAGGCGTTGACGCCGGCGACGTAGGACTCCAGCATCTGCTTCGAGCGGGCGCCGATGGCGCCGTTCCGGGCCGCCATCCGGTTGATCTGCGCGTCGGCCTGTGCCTTGGTGTAGGGCGCCAGCAGCAGCTGGTCGTGGTCCATCTGCTCGAACTCGCACGACGACCCGAGGAAGGAGGCGAGGGTGCCCTCGCCGTAGTGACGGAGCACGTCCATCAGGAAGAGCCGGTCCTCGGCCTGGGCGTAGCCGGCCCCGAACGCCGCCGACGCGTCGGTGTCGCCGTAGATGTGCGGCACGTCGTGGGTGTCGCGGTAGATGGTCACTCCCGGCCCCGGTGCCTCGGTGCGGAGCACGTCGCCGGGCGGGACGCCGAAGGACTCGTCGTCGAAGTACTGGCCGAGGTTCTTGTCGGTCAGCGAGGGATAGCCGTAGAGCAGGTTGGCGTACTTGCCGAGCTGGTCGTCGCTGTTGGCCGGCCGCTGCTTGGTGGTCTCGAACTTCAGGAGGTCGGTGGCGTTGACCAGGCCGTTCTCGCCGGGCGGCAGAATGCTCATCGCCTGCCCGTCGGCGTAGTCGTGCACGCGGTAGCCGGGGCCGCCGTCCCCGGCAGCCTGGGCCTGCGGGGCGAAGCTGGCGGCGGCGACCACGGTGAGGGCCGAGGCGATGGCGAGGAGGAGGGCGCGCGGCCGGGAGGTCATGCCGCTCTCAACGGTAGAACCGGTTCTTGGGTCACGCGCGGGGCACGGACGAGCGTGACGAACCGGTGGAAATCGGCAACCAGTGGACTAGACCCGGTCGTGGCGGGGCATGCCGTCGCGACCGTCGGCACCTACGCTCGCGGGCGTGACCGACGACAAGCCAGGGCGTTCCCGGATCGGGACCACGGCCCTCGGGCGGCTGCACCTGCGCGTCACCAAGCAGGGCCGGCCGGAGGATGTCATCCTCGAGCGCCGCTGGGCGGAGACCCTCAGCGCCCGGATGTGGTGCGAGCGGGTGGCGCAGGATCCGGGGCCCGGGGTCGAGGTGCAGGAGGCGCAGGTCTTCGCCGAGCGGTGGCAGCACCCCAAGTCGTGGGAGACCGAACCGGTGCGTGCCGTGCCCGAGAGCGTCCAGGACGGCCGACCCGACAGTGCCGGCGGCATCGCCTGGGCGCCGGCCCGCTCGGTGGACCCGATCATCGACGGGCACCGCGAGCGCTGACGCCGGCCGGCACTCTTCCGCGGGTGGGCGTCCGGGGCAGGATGGGTCCATGGACACCTACGACCCCGCGGCCGAGGTCGTCGAGATCTGCCGCGACCTGCTCCGCATCGACACCACGAACGTCGGCGACTCCTCGGGCCCCGGCGAGCGCAAGGCGGCCGAGCGCGTCGCCGGGCTGCTCGACGAGGTCGGCATCGACTCCGAGCTGGTCGAGTCGGAGCCGGGGCGCACCTCGCTGGTCGCCCGCTGGGGCGGTACGACCGGGGAGCCGGTACTCATGCACGGGCACCTGGACGTGGTGCCCGCCCATGCGCCGGACTGGCAGGTCGACCCGTTCAGCGGCGAGGTGCAGGACGGCTACCTGTGGGGCCGAGGCGCGGTCGACATGAAGGACTTCGACGCGATGCTGCTCTCGCTGGTGCGTGCGCGTGCCCGGGCCGGGGCGGAGCCCTCGCGACCGCTGGTCCTGTGCTTCACCGCCGACGAGGAGGCCGGCGGCGCGAAGGGCGCGGGCTTCCTGGCCTCCCAGCACCGCGACCTGCTCGCCGACTGCACCTACGCGATCGGGGAGGTGGGCGGCTTCAGCGCCACCGTCCGGGGCCGCCGCGTCTACCTCATCGAGGCGGCCGAGAAGGGGATGGCCTGGCTGCGGCTCACCGCCCACGGCAACGCCGGCCACGGCTCGATGCGTCACCCGGACAACGCCGTCACCCGGCTGGCCGCGGCGGTCGCGCGGATCGGCGGACACGACTGGCCGGTGCGGCTCACGCCCACGATGGAGGTGCTCCTCGCCGCGGTCGCCGAGATCGCCGGCACCGAGGCCACGCCGGAGAACGCCGAGTCGCTGATCGAGGAGTTCGGGCCCGCCGCCCGGATGCTCGGGGCGGTGATCCGCAACACCGTGAACCCGACCATGCTCGAGGCCGGCTACAAGGTCAACGTGGTGCCCGGCGAGGCGGTGGCCCACGTCGACGGCAGGTTCCTGCCGGGGCTGGAGGACGACTTCAGGACGACCCTGGCCACGCTGGCCGGTGACGGCATCGAGATCTCCCAGCTGGTGCAGATGGAGGGAGTGGAGACGCCGTACGACGGCCCGGTCGCCGAGGCGATGACCGCCTCGCTCCTCGAGGAGGACCCGGAGGCCGTCGTGGCGCCGTACCTCATGAGCGGCGGGACCGACGGGAAGTACTGGAACCGGCTCGGCATGCGCTGCTTCGGCTTTGCACCGCTGCGGCTGCCGGCCGACCTCGACTTCACCGGCCTCTTCCACGGCGTCGACGAGCGGGTGCCGGTGGACGCGCTGGAGTTCGGGGCCCGCGTGCTCGACCGCTTCGTCGGGAAGCTCTGATCAGAAGGCCATGAAGAGCGGCCGCTGGCGGATGATCTTGCGACGCAGCACGACGCGTCGGGTGCCGTCGGGCGCGAGCCTGAGGCGGTCGAGCTCCCAGCCGCCCTGCTCGGCTCGCTCGACGAGCATCCGGGTGACCACGTTGCGCGAGAAGTCCCGCGAGATCACCAGCTGGTCGAACTCGTACTCCACCCCGGGGCGCAGGGCCCGGCGGGGGAGCGTCCCCGCCTTGGTTGAGGTCATCGGCTAGTCCTCCGAGACGTCGTCCAGTGCCTGAATGATCTCCGCGGGCAGCTCGCACTCCTCAGCCAGGAGGGATCCGCGAAGCTGGGCCGCGGTGCGGGCACCCACGATAGGCGCAACCACCCCGGGGCGGTCACGTACCCACGCGAGGGCGACCTCGACCAGGGACCAGCCGAGCCCGTCCGCGGCCCTGGCCACGGCCTCGACCACCCGCTGGGAGCGGTCGTCGAGGAAGCGGCCCACGAAGTTGGAGAAGTGCGGCGACGCGGCGCGGGAGTCCGCCGGCGTGCCGGTGCGGTACTTCCCGGTGAGCACGCCGCGGCCGAGTGGTGACCAGGGGAGGAGGCCGAGACCGAGCGCCGCGGCAGCAGGCACCAGCTCGCGCTCGGCCGTGCGGTTGAGCAGGGAGTACTCGACCTGGTCGGAGGCGATCCTTGCCCGTCCGGGGACCGCACGCTGCCAGGTCGCGGCCCGCGCAGCCTGCCAGCCGGTGTAGTTGGAGACCCCCACGTAGGCCGCGCGGCCGGTCGACACGGCGAAGTCGAGGGCGCTGAGGGTCTCCTCCAGCGGGATGTCGTCCATCCACGTGTGCACCTGCCACAGATCGACGTGGCCGACGCCGAGCCGCCGCAGCGAGTCGTCGAGGCTGCGGATGAGGTTGCCCCGGGAGACGTCGGTGACGCGCTCGCCGGTGCGGCGGCTGATCCCGGCCTTGGTTGAGATCACCACGTCCTCACGGGCGACGACGTCTCCGAGCAGCGAGCCGAGCAGCCGTTCGGAGTCGCCGTCGGTGTAGCCGGCCGCGGTGTCGACCAGGGTGCCGCCCGCCTCGACGAACGCCACCAGCTGGTCGCGGGCCTCGTGCTCGTCGGTGTCGCGTCCCCAGGTCATCGTGCCCAGGCCCATCCGGGACACCTTCAGCCCCGTGGCACCCAGGAACCGCTGCTGCATGGCGGCAACGCTATCCACTGTCCCCGGTCTCGCGCGTCCCGGCTCGCCGGGGCGCCCGACGTCGTAGTCTGTCCCGCGGCCCGCAACCGCCGCCCCCTTCCCAGAGAGCCCCGAGAGCCCACCGATGAACTACTTCGACGCCGTGGTGCTCGGCATCGTCGAGGGACTCACCGAGTTCCTGCCGGTCTCCAGCACGGGCCACCTGACCATCGCCGAGAAGATCCTCGGCCTCGACGTCGCCGACCATGCCGTGACCGGCTTCACAGCGGTCATCCAGATGGGCGCGATCCTCGCCGTGATCGTCTACTTCGCCCGCGACATCTGGCGGATCGCGAGTGGCTGGTGCCTGGGCTTGGTCAAGGCGGAGTACCGCGGGAGCTTCGACCACCGGATGGGCTGGTACGTCATCGTCGGCACCATCCCGATCGGGATCGTCGGCTACGCGCTCAAGAAGTACATCACCGGAGACCTGCGCTCCCTGTGGGTGGTGGCCGCGGCGCTGATCGCCTGGAGCGCGGTGATGCTCTACGCCGAGCGCCGGGGCCGCCAGCACCGGGCCGAGCGTGACCTGGGCATGCGGGACGCGCTCGTGGTGGGCGTCGTCCAGTGCGTCGCGCTCGTGCCGGGCGTCTCCCGTTCGGGCGCCACCATCTCCGCCGGCCTGCTGCGCGGGCTCGACCGGGTCGCCGCGACCAGGCTGAGCTTCTTCCTGTCGATCCCCGCGCTGCTCGCCGCAGGCCTCTTCGAGCTCAAGGACGCCCTCGGCGGTGACATCGGCCTCGGCGAGACCCTGGTCGGCACGGCGGTCAGCTTCGTGGTGGCCTACGCGTCGGTGGCCTGGCTGCTGAAGTTCGTCGCCCACCACAGCATCGGCAAGTTCGTGCCCTACCGGGTCGCGCTCGGACTCGTGCTTCTCGGGCTCCTCGCCACCGGTGCCATCTCGGCGACCTGACCGGCATCGCCCCGGTCAGACGGCGTTCACAGCCAGCCGGCCCGGCGCGCCCAGATGAAGATCCCCAGCGAGCTCAGCAGCATGATGCCGAGTGCCATGAAGTAGCCGAACGGCCAGCTCAGCTCCGGCATGTTCTGGAAGTTCATCCCCCAGATGCCCGCGAGCAGCGTGGGCCCGGCGACGATCCCGACGGCCGCTGAGATCTTGCGCATGTCGTCGTTCTGCTGGATGGAGATCTGCGCGATGTGGGCATCGAAGGCCGCGGACAGCAACGTGTCGAGGTCCTCGCTGGTGCCTGCCACCCGGGCGAGGTGGTCGCCGACGTCGCGGAAGTAGGGGGCGGCCTCCCCGCCGACACCCGCGACGGCGCCTTCGGTG
Source organism: Nocardioidaceae bacterium (assembly GCA_025980475.1). Classification (GTDB taxonomy): domain Bacteria; phylum Actinomycetota; class Actinomycetes; order Propionibacteriales; family Nocardioidaceae; genus Marmoricola. The sequence goes on from JAICXL010000037.1 coordinate 6,742, forward strand.
AAACGCTGGATCGGGTCGCGCAGGGGTAGTACGGCGCGCCGCATCTCGGCGAGCTCCCGCTTGAGCACGTAGATGCGCGCGGCGTCCCGGGTCCGCTCGTCGGAGAACACCGACATCTCCACCTCGTCGACGTCCTCGGCCAGCGACGCCCCCACCTCCTCGTAGCGGTCGACCACCTCGTCACACACGGCGTAGACCACCGCCACCGGACCGTGCCCCAGGACGTCGACCTCCTGCTCGAGGCGCATCCGGGCCTTGTGCAGCTGGGCGCCCTCCCCGTGGCGCACGGTGACGACGAACTTCTCGCCGACGAAGATGGCGATCTCGCCGGTCTCGACAGCGTCCTGCTCGTCGACGTACCAGAGCGTCTTGAGGACCAGGAAGACCATGTCGTCGTAGCGCTCGAGCTTCGGCCGCTGGTGGGGGTTCAAGGCATCCTCGACGGCGAGGGGGTGCAGCTCGTAGAGGTCCTGGACGGACGCGAGCTCGTGCTCAGTGGGTTCGTGCAGGCCGATCCAGACGAAGTCGCCCGGGCCGGTGGCGCGGGTGCGCACCCCGGCGAGGTCGTCGCGGTCGAGCCCGGTCTCGACCCGGCAGCCGTTGCGGTAGAGCGCGTTGTCCACGATCACGGCAACAGGCTAGCGACCGCTACGCTCGCCACCATGCCCACCGTGATCCTCGCTCGGCACGGCCGCACGCGGGCCAACGCCAGCGGCGTGCTCGCCGGCCGCAGCAAGGGCGTCCGGCTGGACGAGCGCGGCGCGGAGCAGGCCCGGGCCGCCGCCGCCCGGCTCGACGGCCTACCCCTGGCCGCGGTCGTGACCAGCCCCCTCGAGCGCTGCCGGGACACCGCGCGGCTGCTCCTGGCGGGGCGCGACCTGCGGCTCCAGGCCGACCGGGGCCTGCTGGAGTGCGACTACGGCGAGTGGACCGGGCAGGAGATCAGGCAGCTGGCCAGGCAGCCCCTGTGGAAGACCGTGCAGACCAGCCCCTCTGCGGCGAGGTTCCCCGGTGGCGAGGCGATGGCAGCGATGTCGGCGCGGGCCGTCGCCGCGGTGCGCGGCCGGGATGCCCAGCTCGAGGAGGTGGAGGGGCCCGACGCCGTGTGGGTGGCGGTCTCCCACGGCGACGTGATCAAGGCGATCCTGGCCGACGCCCTCGGCATGCACCTGGACTGCTTCCAGCGGATCGTGGTGGACCCGGCCAGCCTCTCGGTCGTGCGGTACACCCCCCACCGGGCGTTCGTGTTGACGATGAACTCGTCCACGGGCTCGCTGGCCCACCTCGCCCCACCCCGGCGAAAGCGGCGCAGGCGCTCGGTCCCTGCGGGAGACGCCGTCGTCGGTGGCGGGTCCGGGCCCGACCACGAGAACGCCTAGGCTCGGTCACATGCCTCCCGTCGTGCACTCCTACGACCCGCCGGAACGGTTCGTCCCCGGCACGGTCGGCGAGCCCGGCCAGCGGACCTTCTTCCTGCAGGCCCGGTCAGGGGCCCGGATCACCAGCGTGGCGCTGGAGAAGCAGCAGGTGGAGATCCTCGGCGAACGCATCGCGGAGCTCCTCGACGAGCTGATCACCTCCGGCGAGCCCAGCACGACGATCCCGGCGGTCACGCCGCTCGACCTCACCGACAGCGACCCCCTGGAGCAGCCGATCGAGGAGGAGTTCCGGGCCGGCACGATCACGCTCTCCTGGGACGTCACCGACGAGCGCGTGGTCATCGAGGTCTTCCCGATCACCGAGGCCAACGTGACCATCGAGTCCGACGAGGCGTCGCTGGCCGAGCTGCCCATCGACGAGCCGGAGCCCGACGAGGTCCTGCTGGTCAGGTTGCCGGCGGGGATGGCGCGCGCCTTCGCCGACCGGGCCTCGACGGTCGTGGCCGCGGGCCGGGAGCCGTGCCCCTTCTGCGGCGGCCCGATGGACCCCCAGGGCCACCTCTGCCCACGCGCCAACGGGTTCCGACGCACTCCTGCGTGACCGTGACGAACCCGATGGACCTGCTGCACGGCGCCGACATCCAGGTGCGCGGGCGGATCCTGCACGCCTCCAACCACACCTTCCTGGCCCAGCTGGGCGACGGCGACGACGCGGTCCCCGCCGTCTACAAGCCGATCTCGGGGGAGCGGCCCCTCTGGGACTTCACCGACGGCTCGCTGGCCGGCCGGGAGTACGCCGCGTGGTTGGTCTCGGAGTGCACCGGCTGGGGGGTCGTGCCGCCGACGACCCTGCGCGACGGCCCGATCGGCCGCGGCATGGTGCAGCTTTGGCAGGAGCCGGACGACGACCAGGCTCCGGTCGACCTGGTCCCCGAGGGCGAGGTGCCGGACGGCTACCTGCACGTCCTGGACGCGTTCGACCAGCACGACCGGCCGATCTCGCTGGTGCACGAGGACACCCCGGAGCTGCGTCGGATGGCGGTCTTCGACGCGATGGTCAACAACACCGACCGCAAGGGCGGCCACGTGCTCGCGATGCCGGACGGCCACCGCTTCGGGGTCGACCACGGGGTCTGCTTCCACGTCGAGGACAAGCTCCGCACGGTGCTGTGGGGCTGGGCCGGAGAGCCGCTGACCGACGACGAGGCAGCCGGCGTGGCGGGCGTCCTCGACGGGCTCGGCGCCGACCTGGGCCTGGCCCTCGACGGGCTCCTCACCCCTCGCGAGGTCCGGGCGCTGGCGGCTCGCTGCCGCCGCCTGCTGTCCCTGCAGGCGCTTCCGCTGCCCGCCGGCGGCTGGCCGGCCATTCCCTGGCCGCCCTTCTAGCGAGGTCGTTGGTTAGGCTCGCCGCATGCGTGCCTGGACAGCGACCGACGTGCCCGCCCTGCCCGGGGGAGCGCAGGGGCCGGCCGTCCGCGTCCACGACTCCGCCACGGCGACCCTGGTGGAGAGCACACCGGCTGACGGCACGGCGCGGCTCTACGTCTGCGGGATCACGCCGTACGACGCCACCCACCTGGGCCACACCGCCACCTACGTCGCCTTCGACCTGCTCAACCGGGCCTGGCGGTCGGCCGGCCACCAGGTGCGCTACGTCCAGAACGTCACCGACGTCGACGACCCGCTGCTGGAGCGCGCGAGCGCCACCGGCGAGGACTGGCAGGCGCTCGCCGGACGGGAGACCGACCTCTTCCGCACGGACATGGCCGCGCTGCGGGTGCTGCCGCCGGACCACTACGTCGGCGTGGTGGAGTCGATCCCGCTCGTCGCCGCGATGGTCGAGCGGCTGCAGCGCACCGGTTCGGTCTACCCCGTCGACCACGACCTCTACTTCTCGGTGCACAGCGACCCCACCTTCGGGCGGGTCTCCGGCTGGGCCCGGGAGCAGATGCTCGCGGTGTTCGCCGACCGCGGTGGCGACCCGGAGCGGGCTGGCAAGAAGGACCCGCTCGACTGCCTGCTGTGGCAGGCCGAGCGCCCTGGCGAACCGGCCTGGGACTCCGCCCTCGGCCGGGGCCGGCCGGGCTGGCACGTCGAGTGCTCCGCGATCGCCGGCGAGTACCTCGGACCGGCCATCGACGTGCAGGGCGGCGGCAGCGACCTGGTCTTCCCGCACCACGAGATGAGCGCGTCCGAGGCACAGGTGGTCGACTCGGAGCACCCCTTCGCCCGCGCCTACGTCCACGCGGGGATGGTGGGCTACGAGGGCGAGAAGATGTCGAAGTCGCGCGGCAACCTCGTCCTGGTCTCCCGGCTGCGCGAGCAGGGCGTGGACCCGATGGCGGTCCGCGTCGCGCTGCTGGGCCACCACTACCGCGAGGACTGGGAGTGGACCGATGCCGACCTGGACCGGGCGAAGGCCCGGCTGGCGAGCCTGCGCACCGCGACCGAGCGGCCTGCCGGGGCGCCGGCCGCCGAGCTGGTGCGCCAGGTCCTCGCCGCGCTCGCCGACGACCTCGACGCCCCGCGCGCCCTCGCGCTGCTGGACGAATGGGCCCGCACCGACGGTGACGAGCCCGCCGCCGGCAGCGTCGTACGCGCCCTCGTGGACGCCGCCCTCGGGGTGGCCCTCTGAGCCGGGTCAGCCGCTGGGGTCCTCGCGGCGCTTGAGGTAGCGCTCGAACTCGCGCGCGATCGCCTCGCCACTGGCCTCCGGCAGGTCGGCGGTGTCCTGCGCCTCCTCGAGGGAGCGGACGTACTCCGCCATCTCCTCGTCCTCCTCCTCGAGCTCGGCGACGCCGCGGTCCCACGCCCGGCTCTCCTCGGGCAGGTCGCCGAGGGGGATGGTGACCTCCAGGAGGTCCTCGACCTGGCCCAGGAGCGCCAGCGTCGCCTTCGGGCACGGTGGCTGCGGCAGGTAGTGGGGGATGGCCGCCCAGAAGGAGACGGCCGGCATGTCGACCCGCGTGCACGCGTCCTGGAACACCCCGACGATGCCGGTCGGCCCTTCGTAGGTGGCCGGCTCCAGCTTCAGTCGGTCCTCGAGGTCGAGCTCGGTGGCCGTGCCGCTCAGCTGGATCGGGCGGGTGTGCGGCGTCTCGGCGAGCAGGGCCCCCAAGGTCACCACGGTCTCGACCCCGAGGTCGTCGGCGGCGGCGAGCAGCTCGGCACAGAACTGTCGCCAACGCATGTTGGGCTCGATGCCGCGCAGCAGCACCACGTCATGGTGCGAGCCCGGCGGCCGGACGACGTAGAGCTGGGTGGAGGGCCAGGTGATCCGCCGCATCCCGTCGTCGCTGGTGCCCACGACCGGACGGTTCATCTGGAAGTCGTAGAACTCCTCGGGATCGATGGCGGCGACCAGGCGCGCGTGCCAGACCTCGATGAGGTGGTCGAGCACGCCCGTGGCGGCCCCGGCGGCATCGTTCCAGCCCTCGAACGCGCTGATCAGCACGGGGTTCACCAGCGGCGGCACCTCGTCGATCTCGATCACGCCCCAACCCTAGCCGCGCGGTGCTGGCCAGCATCCGAAACCGCGGGCGGCCAGACTCGCTGCCACAACTAGGGTGCAACGAGCACCTGTGTGTCCAGCCGGCACCCGAGACGCCCACCACGAGGAGCACCGTGACCCAGCCCGCTGACCCGACGCCGGCGCAGCCGCGCCCGGACGCGACGGACGCGCTCACCGCGACGCTGCACGAGCGGATCCTGGTCATCGACGGCGCGATGGGCACGATGATCCAGAGCCACGGGCTCGGGGAGGCCGACTACCGCGGAGAGCGCTTCGCCGACTGGCCCAGCGAGATCCGCGGCAACAGCGACGTGCTCAGCCTCACCCGGCCCGACGTCATCCGGGAGATCCACCGTGCCTACCTCGGCGCCGGCGCCGACGTGGTGGCCACCAACACGTTCAGCGCCCAGCGCATCTCCCAGGCCGACTACGGCATGGAGGAGCTGGCCTACGAGATGAACGTCGCATCGGCCCGGTTGGCGCGGGAGGCCGCCGACGAGGCGAATGTGGCGGACCCGAGCCGGCCGCGCTGGGTCGCGGGCGGCCTCGGACCGACCAACCGCACCGCGTCGATCTCCCCCGACGTCAACGACCCGGGGAAGCGCAACATCAGCTTCGACGAGCTCGTCGAGGCCTACCACGAGCAGGCCAGCGGTCTGGTCGACGGCGGGGCCGACCTCCTCCTGGTCGAGACCATCTTCGACACCCTGAACGCCAAGGCTGCCATCTTCGCGCTGGAGACCCTCTTCGAGGAGCGCGACCGGCGCTGGCCGGTGATCGTCTCGGGCACGATCACCGACGCGTCTGGCCGCACCCTGTCCGGCCAGACCACCGAGGCCTTCTGGAGCTCCGTCCGGCACGCCCGCCCGCTGGCTGTCGGTCTCAACTGCGCGCTGGGCGCGGCGGAGATCCGCCCCTACCTCGCGGAGATCTCCCGGGTCGCCGACTGCTTCGTCTCCTGCTACCCCAACGCCGGTCTGCCCAATGCCTTCGGCGAGTATGACGAGACCCCGGACCAGATGTCCGCGATCCTCCAGGAGTTCATGTCCGCCGGCCTGGTCAACATCGTCGGCGGCTGCTGCGGCACCACCCCGGCGCACATCGCCGCGATCGCCGCGACCGTCGACGGCAGCAAGCCGCGCGAGGTGCCCGTGGTCGGCCAGGCGATGCGGCTGTCCGGCCTCGAGCCGCTCAACATCACCGAGGACTCGCTCTTCGTCAACGTCGGCGAGCGCACGAACATCACCGGCTCGGCGCGGTTCCGCAACCTCATCAAGGCCGGCGACTACGACACGGCCCTCTCGGTGGCGGCCCAGCAGGTCGAGAGCGGCGCCCAGCTCATCGACGTCAACATGGACGAGGGGATGATCGACGGCGTCGCGGCGATGGACCGCTTCCTCAAGCTGGTCGCCGGGGAGCCCGACATCAGCCGCGTCCCGGTGATGGTCGACTCCTCCAAGTGGGAGGTGATCGAGACCGGGTTGAAGTGCGTCCAGGGCAAGCCGATCGTCAACTCGATCTCGATGAAGGAGGGCGAGGAGAAGTTCATCACCCAGGCCAGGCTGTGCCGCAAGTACGGCGCGGCCGTCGTGGTGATGGCCTTCGACGAGGACGGTCAGGCCGACAACCTGCAGCGCCGCAAGGACGTGTGCAGGCGTGCCTACGACGTCCTCGTCGACCAGGTGGGCTTCCCGGCAGAGGACATCATCTTCGACCCGAACGTCTTCGCCATCGCGACCGGCATCGAGGAGCACGCCAACTACGGGGTCGACTTCATCGAGGCGACCCGGTGGATCAAGCAGAACCTCCCCGGTGCGTTGGTGTCCGGCGGCATCTCGAACGTCTCCTTCTCCTTCCGCGGCAACAACACCGTCCGCGAGGCCATCCACGCGGTGTTCCTCTACCACGCCATCGGCGCCGGGCTCGACATGGGCATCGTCAACGCGGGCGCTCTGGTGGTCTACGACCAGATCGACGCCGAGCTGCGGGACGCCATCGAGGACGTCGTCCTCAACCGCTGCGCGGATCCGCTCGAGGCGACCGAGAGGCTGCTCCAGATCGCCGAGCGCTACCGCTCCAGCGGCGAGGCGCCGACACCCGCGACCGAGGAGTGGCGCACGCTTCCGGTCGCGGAGCGGATCACGCACGCGCTGGTCAAGGGCATCGACACCTTTGCCGTCGAGGACACCGAGGAGCTGCGCCAGGAGATCTCCGAGCGGGGCGGCCGGCCCATCGAGGTCATCGAGGGGCCGCTGATGGACGGCATGAACGTCGTCGGCGACCTCTTCGGCGCCGGCAAGATGTTCCTGCCGCAGGTCGTCAAGTCCGCGCGCGTGATGAAGAAGGCCGTCGCCTACCTGATCCCGTTCATCGAGAGCGAGAAGGACGACGACGCCGCCTCTGCGGGGAGCCGCACCAACGGCACGATCGTGATGGCGACGGTGAAGGGCGACGTGCACGACATCGGCAAGAACATCGTCGGCGTCGTCCTGCAGTGCAACAACTACGAGGTCATCGACCTCGGCGTGATGGTTCCGGCCCAGAAGATCATCGACAAGGTGCACGAGGTCGGCGCCGACCTGGTCGGGCTCTCCGGGCTGATCACCCCGTCGCTCGACGAGATGGCCAACTTCGCCGCCGAGCTGGAGCGCCAGGGCCTCGACATCCCGCTGCTGATCGGCGGCGCGACCACCTCGCGGGCGCACACCGCCGTCAAGGTGGCGCCGCGCTACAAGGCCGGTCCCACCATCTGGGTCAAGGACGCCTCGCGCTCGGTGCCCGTCGCCGCCGCCCTGCTCTCCGAGGACCGGCGACCGGCCCTGCTCGCCGACGTCGAGGCCGACTACCGGGCCCTGCGCGGGCGGCACGCAGCCAAGACCGACCGGCCGATGGTCACCCTGGAGCAGGCTCGTGCGAACCGGACACCGGTCGACTGGGGAGGCTACCGGCCCACGACACCGTCCTTCACCGGCGTCAAGGTGCTGCCCGACTACGACCTCGCCGAGCTGCGCGGTTTCATCGACTGGCAGCCGTTCTTCAACGCCTGGGAGATGAAGGGCAAGTTCCCCGACATCCTCAACAACCCGGCGAGTGGCGAGACCGCCCGCAAGCTCTACGACGAGGCCCAGGACATGCTCGACCGGGCCATCGAGGAGAAGTGGCTCACCGCTAACGGCGTGATCGGCTTCTTCCCCGCCAACGCGGTGGGCGACGACATCGAGGTGTACGCCGACGACGAGCGCACCGTCCTCCGCACCGTGCTGCACAACCTCAGGCAGCAGGGCCAGCACCGGGAAGGCGTCGCCAACAAGTCGCTGGGTGACTTCGTGGCCCCCAGGGAGACCGGCCTCGCCGACCACGTCGGGGCGTTCGCCGTCACGGCCGGGCTCGGGGCGCAGGAGAGGATCATGGAGTTCAAGGAGGCCCTCGACGACTACAGCGCGATCCTCCTGGAGTCGGTGGCCGACCGGCTCGCCGAGGCCTTCGCCGAGCGCCTGCACCAGCGGGTCCGCAAGGAGTTCTGGGGCTACGTCCCCGACGAGCGCCTCGACAACGACGCTCTGATCGCGGAGAAGTACGTCGGGATCCGGCCCGCCCCGGGGTACCCGGCCTGTCCGGAGCACACCGAGAAGCGGACCATCTGGGAGCTGCTCGACGTCACGACCAACGCCGGCATCGAGCTCACCGACTCGATGGCGATGTGGCCCGGGGCAGCGGTCAGCGGGCTCTACTTCTCCCACCCGCAGTCGCAGTACTTCGTGGTCGGTAGGGTCGCCCGTGACCAGGTCGCCGACTACGCGAAGCGGAAGGGGTGGACGCTGGCCGAGGCCGAGCGCTGGCTCTCCGCCAACCTCGCCTACGACCCGGAGGACTGAGCACATTCCCGCGGCGCGCGGGGCCCGATCGGGAAATTGTTGTCGTTTCGCGACCGCCGGATCCTGACTTCGGGCGCCTGCGACCAGTACCTTGCCCGAAGGCCCGTCGCACTCCGGTGACGGACACCCGACGATGAGGTGGGACCTTGAAGCGCACACGATTCCTGGCGATCTCCAGCGCAGCAGTCCTCGCCGCGGCCCTGGCAGGGTGCGGCAGCAGTGGCGGCACCGGCGGCACCGGAGGTGCCGGCAACGGTCAGTCGATCACGCTCGGAACGACGGACTCGGTGACCGCGGTCGACCCGGCCGGTTCCTACGACTTCGGGTCGTGGAACATCCAGTACAACATCTTCCAGCGGTTGATGCAGGTGGCTCCGGGGCAAAGCACGCCCGAGCCCGACGCCGCGAAGTCCTGCGACTACACCGATCCCAAGACCGTCAAGTGCGAGCTGCGCCCGGGGCTGACCTTCTCCAACGGTGACCCACTGACTTCGGCGGACGTGAAGTACTCCCTCGAGCGCAACATCGACATCAACAACCCGAACGGCTCGGCCGTGCTCCTGGGCTCGATCACCGACTCGAGCGACGCCAGCCACCCCAAGCTCGCGGCCGGAGCGATCGAGACGCCGGACAAGAACACGGTGATCTTCCACCTCAACGAGCCGGACCAGACCTTCATCGAGGTGCTGACCACGGCGACCACCTCGATCGTGGACAAGAAGGTCTACCCGGCCGACAAGCTGCTGCCGGACGCGCAGGCGATCGGCTCGGGCCCGTTCACGCTCGCGCAGTACAAGGCCGGTCAGCAGGCTGTCTTCGCCGCGAACCCGAAGTACCAGGGCCCTGACAAGGCCAAGGTCTCGCACGTCTTCGTGCAGTACTTCAACGACCCGGCACCGCTGAAGCAGGCGATCAGCAGCAACCAGATCGACATCGCCTGGCGCACGCTGAGCCCGACCGACCTCAATGACCTCCAGAACAACTCCAAGGTCTCGGTGATCCGCGGCAAGGGCTCGGAGTTCCGCTACTGGGTCTGGCAGCTCAGCACGCCGGTGGGCAAGCAGCTGGCGGTTCGGCAGGCGGTCGCCCAGCTGATCGACCGCAACGCGATCGCGAAGAACGCCTACGACGGCACCGTGACCCCGTCGTACTCGATCGTGCCGTCGTTCTTCGACAGCTCCAACGACGCGTTCAAGACGCGCTACGGCGCGCCCAGCGTCTCGAAGGCCAAGGCGATCCTGCAGAAGGCCGGGGTGAAGACGCCGATCAACCTCAAGCTCGGCTACACGCCGTCGCACTACGGCCCCAACGCGGTCGATGAGGCGAACGAGCTCAAGGACGAGCTGAACAAGAGCGGGCTCTTCAAGGCGACCACCGCGAGCGCCGAATGGACGCAGTACCAGACGGTCTACAAGCAGGGCGCCTACGACCTCTACATGCTCGGCTGGTACCCCGACTACCTGGACGCCGACGACTACCTGACGCCGTTCCTGCTCAAGGGTGGGTTCTACGCCAACAACTACGACAACCCGCAGGTCGACCAGCTGCTGACGAAGGAGCGGGCGTCGACCAACAAGACGCAGCGCGACAAGATCATCGCCCAGATCCAGGACATCACCGCCCGGGACGTCCCGATGATCCCGAGCTGGACCGGGCAGAACGTCGCAGTCGCCGGCAAGAACATCCAGGGAGTGGCCACGACGCTGGACCCGTCGTACATCTTCCGCTTCTGGGTGATCAGCAAGAAGTGACAGCGTTGATCGTCGTGGGCGGGGTGATCCATCCCGCCCACGACCGCTGGGCGCCGGCAGCGGGGTGGCCTCGATGAGCGCAGGCTCGGGCTCCCTCCCGCGCTACCTGGTCCAGCGGATCCTGCTCGTCATCCCGATGATCTGGGTGCTGCTGACGCTGGTCTTCCTGCTCCTGCGCGTCGCCCCGGGTGACCCGGTGACCGCGATGTTCGGCGGCAAGCTCGATGCGCACGCCGTCGCCCTGCGGCGACACCAGCTGGGCCTCGACCAGCCGCTCTACGTGCAGTACTTCCACTACCTCGGCGAGGTCGCCCGGCTGAGGTTCGGGCACACCCTCTCCGACAACCGGTCGATCGTCGACGTGATCCGCGACAACGGCGGAGCCACGCTGACCCTCACCGTCGGCGCCTTCATCTTCGCCCTGCTGATCGGCATCCCGTTGGGCCTGCTCGCCGGTCGGCGCCGCGACTCCCTGCCTGACGTGGTGATCCGGCTCTTCGGCGTCGTCAGCTACGCCGCGCCGATCTTCTGGGTCGGCCTGATGCTGGTGATCCTGGTGTCACCGACCGGCTGGCCGACCTTCGGCATCGCCTCCGCCGAGACCCAGTTCACGGTGCCCACGCACACGCACATCCTGCTCGTCGACGCGATCATCTCCGGCAGCGGCGCGGCGACCCTCGACGTGCTGAAGCACCACGTCCTGCCCTGCGTCACGCTCGGCCTGCTGCTCAGCGGCGTCTTCATCCGGCTGGTCCGGGTCAACCTGCTGCAGACCCTGGGCGCGGACTATGTCGAGGCGGCCCGGGCCCGGGGCATCAAGGAGCGCCACGTGGTGCGCCGCCACGCCTTCCGCAACGCGCTGGTGCCTGTGGTCACCATCATCGGCCTGCAGGTGGCGCTCACGCTCAGCGGCGCGGTGCTGACCGAGCGCACCTTCAACTGGCCGGGACTGGGCAACCAGCTCGTCAACTACATCAACCAGCGCGACTACCCTGCCGTGCAGGGGCTCGTGACGTTCTTCGCCGTGGTGGTCGTGGTGGCGAGCCTGGTCGTCGACGTGGTCAACGCCATCATCGACCCGCGGATCAGGTACTGAGGAGGCGCCATGTTCGGTCGACTGCTCTCCCCGATCCGCGGCACCACCGGCTTCGCCCGGTGGATCCTGGTCGCGGGGCTCGTGCTCACCGGGGTCTTCCTGGTCTTCGCGATCTTCGCGCCGTGGATCGCCCCCTACGACTTCAACCAGTACCAGGCCCACGGGGCGCGCTTCCCCAAGATGGCACCGCCGTCGGGGAACCACTGGCTGGGGACCAACGACCAGTTCTTCGACATCCTCTCGCGGATCATCTGGGGGGCGCGCACCGAGGTGAAGGTGGTGCTGATCTCGGTAGCGTTCTCGGTGGTCATCGGGGCACCGCTGGGCCTCGTCTCCGGTTTCGTCGGCGGCTGGTGGGACCGGGTGATGGTCTTCCTGATGGACGCCATCTATGCGTTCCCGTCGCTGCTGCTCGCGATCGTCTTCTCGTTCCTGCTGCAGGGCCCGCTCGGTGGCGGCACTCTGGCCGCCGCGCTCTCGCTCACCGTGATCTACATCCCGCAGTACTTCCGCGTGGTGCGCAACACCACCGTCAGCGCCAGGGAGGCGACCTACGTCGAGGCCGCGCGCGCGATCGGCGCGCGCAACGGGACCATCATGACCCGCTACGTCTTCGGCAACGTGATCGGCTCGGTGCCGGTGATCGGCACCCTCAACGCCGCCGACGCGATCAGCACCCTGGCGGCCCTGGGCTTCCTCGGGCTCGGCATCCAGCCCACGGTCGCCTCGGAGTGGGGCTACGACCTCAGCCGGGCGCTTGACGACGCGGCTGCCGGCATCTGGTGGACCGCCCTGTTCCCGGGGCTGGCCATCGTGCTGCTGGTCACCGGGCTCACTCTGGTGGGCGAGGGCCTCAACGAGACCATCAACCCGGCGCTGCGCAAGCGGAAGCTGATCCGTGCGGTGCTGCCGGCCGGTGGGCCGCTCACCGAGGACGAGCAGGAGGTGACCGCGTGACCAGACCGACCACGGCCGTGGGCGATCCGACGGACGTCGTCCCCCTGCTCGAGGCGCGTGACCTGCGCATCTGGTACGGCTCCCCGTCCGGGTCGGTGCGCGCCGTCGACGGAGTCTCCTTCCGCCTGCGCAAGGGCGAGATCCTCGGCCTCGTGGGCGAGTCCGGCTGCGGCAAGACCACCCTCGGTCGCGGCCTGCTGGGGCTGCTGCCCGACAGCGCAGCCATGGACGGCCACCTGGAGTTCGAGGGCCAGGACCTGCTGGACCTGAAGCGCAAGGCGCTGTTCGCCCTGCGCGGCCGCGAGCTCGGGATGATCTTCCAGGAGCCGCTCACCCGGCTGAACCCGCTGATGCGGATCAGCGAGCACTTCGAGGAGACGCTGAAGACCCACGAGCGAGGGATCAGCGGCCACGAGGCGGAGCGCCGAGCACTCGAGGTGATGCGGGTGATGGGCATCCCGCCGACGCGCTACCGCGCCTATCCCCACGAGTTCTCCGGCGGGATGCGGCAGCGGCTGATGATCGCGCTGACCCTGGTGCTGCGACCGGCCTTCGTCGTCGCCGACGAGCCGACCACGGCGCTGGACGTGCTGGTCGAGGCCCAGATCATCCGGATCCTGCACGACCTGCGCGACGAGTTCGGGACCTCACTGCTGCTGATCACCCACAACCTGGGCATCGTCGCCGAGGCGTGCGACCGGGTGGCGGTGATGTACGCCGGCCGGATCGTCGAGATCGGTGACGCACGCACGGTCTTCTCCCAGCCGCAGCACCCCTACACCCGGGAGCTGCTCCGATCCACCATCTCGCTGCGCACCACCGGCCTCAACTTCATCCCCGGCGCGCCGCCGGACCTGGTCGACCCGCCGCCCGGTTGCCGGTTCCACCCGCGGTGCCCGGACGCGATGCAGATCTGCGCACACCGGCAGCCGAGCGAGTCGCGGGACGAGTCCGGCACCCGGGTCGAGTGCTGGGCCGCCGACCTGGCGTCGGGCCGGGTGACCCTCGACGAGGACGAACGCGCACCGCTGGTCCGGGAGGAGATCTCCGTTGCCGACGAAGCCTGACACCACGCTGCCCCTGGGGCCGGACTCTGGCCGCGCTCCCGGGTCCGGACCCGACACGGTGCTCGACCTCGACGGCCTCGAGGTGCACTACGAGCTCAGCTCCGGGGTGCTCTCCCGGCTGCTGGGGGTGGGCACCAGGACGGTGAAGGCCGTTGACGGGATCGACCTGCACCTGCGGCGCGGGGAGGTGCTCGGCGTGGTGGGGGAGTCCGGGTCGGGCAAGACCACGCTGGGGCGGGCCCTCCTCGGCCTCGCGCCCACGACGGGCGGCCGGATCACCTACCACGACCTCGAGCGCGGCCCGCGCCGGGTGTCGTCGATGCGTGGCGCCGAGCTGCGGCACCTCCGCACGGACGTGCAGATGGTCTTCCAGGACCCGCACGCCGCCCTGAACCCGTCGATGACGATCGAGACGGCGGTCGGCCACCCCCTGAAGATCCACGGGATCGCCAGGGGCGCGGAACTGCGCCGCCGGGTTGCGGCCGCCCTGGAACGGGTCGGTCTCGCCCCGGCCGAGCAGTTCATGGAGAAGTTCCCCGCCGACCTGTCCGGCGGCCAGAAGCAGCGGGCGGTGATCGCCCGGGCCATCATCCTGGACCCGCGGGTGCTGGTCGCCGACGAACCGGTCTCGATGCTCGACATGAGCGTGCGCGCCAAGATCCTGCAGCTGATGCTCGACCTCAAGCGCGACCTGGACCTGACCTACGTCTACATCACCCACGACCTGGCGACCGCGAAGTTCTTCTGCGACCGGGTGGCGATCATGTACCTCGGCCGCGTCGTCGAGATCGGTCCGACCGAGGAGATCTTCGCCAACCCGCGGCATCCCTACACCAAGGCGCTGCTGCAGGCGATCCCGGAGCCGGACCCGGAGCGGAGCGTGCCCCGCGACCTGCCCCGCGGCGAGATCCCGGACGCGGCCCGGCCACCCATGGGCTGCTCCTTCCACCCCCGCTGCCCCGTCGCCGTCGAGAACTGCGGCTGGGAGTCGCGTGACCTGCGGGTGCTGCTCGAGCAGCACTGGACCCGCGTCGACCCGGCCACCTACGAGGAGGAGAAGGCCCTGGTCGGTGACCTCGACCACCTCGACGAACCGGCGCTGGAGGGCCGGCTGGGCAACGGCGCCGGTGCGGAGCAGGTGGGCGGCATCCTGGAGCGGATCCGGCAGGAGAACCCCGAGGACCCGTTCTGGAGAGGGGTCGCGGACCTGGCAGCCGAGGACGACGGGCTGCACGTCCGCTTCGGGCCGGGGGAGGACCCACCGCTGCGCCCCGCGGGAGGCGTCGAGGTGGCCTGCGTGCTCTACCCGGCCGGGACGTCCGGGGAGGCCGAGAGCGTGGCCGAGGGCAGTGGCGGAGGCGTGCCACCGAACTCGGGGCAGTAGGCCTGGAAGCTGCACCACTCGCAGAGGCGGCTGCGGCGGGGCCGCCAGTCGCCGCTCTCGGTGGCGCGGCGGATCGCCTCCCACACCGCGGACACCAGGCGCTCGGTGGCCAGCAGGTCGCGCTCATCGGGCTGGTAGCTGACCATCTCGCCGTTGCCGAGGTAGATCAGCCGCAGCACCGCGGGGAGGACGCCTCGCGCCCGCCAGATGACCAGGGCGTAGAACCGCATCTGGAACATCGCCTTGGCCTCGAAGGCCTCGTGCGGTGAGCGACCGGTCTTGTAGTCGACGACGCGCACCGCGCCGTCGGAGGCCACGTCGAGCCGGTCGACGAAGCCGCGCAGCAGCAGTCCGTTGTCGAGCACCGTCTCGACGTAGAGCTCGCGCTCGGCGGGCTCCAGGCGCCGGGGGTCCTCGAGCGTGAAGTAGCGGGCGAGCACCGCCCGGCAGCTGTCCAGCCAGCCGGTCAGCTCCGACACAGCGTCCGGGAACATCGCGGCCGCGCCGGGCTCGACTGCCAGCACGTGCTGCCAGGCGGCCTCGACCATGCCGGCGGCGCGGTCGGGTGTGCGCTGGTCCGGAGGGAGGTCGAAGAGGTCCTCGAGCACCTTGTGGACCAGCGTGCCGCGCACCGCGGCGGGTGACGGCGGCTCCGGCAACCGGTCGATGGTGCGGAAGCGGTAGAGCAGCGGACACGTGCGGAAGTCACCGGCCCGGCTCGGGGACAGCGAGCCGAGGGTTCCGGAAGGGTCCGACCCGCGACGCTCCGGTGCGCCGTTGTCGGGGCCCGGATTCTCGACGGGCCGCGACGGCAGCTCGCGCTTGCGTCGCTGCTCCACGGGTGCCTGGCTCATGCCGCACACCTTAGGTCCCGCCGCCGACAGCCCGGCGTCGGATAGCGTTCACGGTGTGGACGGGGACCAGCCGAGGCAGAAGCCGCCGTACCCCCCGGGCAGCATCCGGGTGGGGTCGATCGGCGGCGTCGACGTGCTCATCCGCGCGTCCTGGTTCCTGATCGCCGCGTTGCTGGCCTACCTCTTCGCGCCGCAGGTCGAGCAGGTCCGGCCCGGGCTGGGGGCGTGGAAGTACGTCGCCGGGCTGGCGTTCGCGATCCTGTTCTACCTGACCGTGCTGCTGCACGAGATGTCCCACGCGCTGGTGGCCAAGCACTTCGGGCTCCCGGTCCGGTGGATCACCCTGCACTTCCTCGGCGGGATGACCGAGATCGACGGTGAGCCGCGCACGCCAGGCCAGGAGTTCAAGGTCGCGGTCGTGGGCCCGCTCACCTCGATCGTCGTCGGGGCGGTCGCGCTCGCCCTCTGGTTCGTCGTGCCCGACGGGCTGCCGCGGATGGCCCTGGTGGTGCTCGCCTGGACGAACCTGGTGCTCGGAGCCGTCAACCTCGTGCCCGGCCTGCCGCTGGACGGCGGCCGGGTGCTGCGGGCGGCGGTCTGGAAGGGCAGCCACAACATGCACCGCGGCACGATCGTCGCCGCGTGGGGCGGTCGCGTCGCCGCCCTGCTGGTGCTCCTGGTCCCGGTCGTGCTCGGCGCCCTCGGCTGGGTCGTCACCGTGCTCGACTACGTCACGGTCTGGGTCGTGGCGGCGTTCCTGTGGACCGGCGCGACCGCCTCGATGGCGAGCGCGCGGGTCCGACGCCGGCTGCCCGCGCTGAAGGCCCGGCCCCTGGCCCGCCGGGTGATCGCCGTGCCGGACGACCTGTCGGTGGCCGAGGCCGTGCGCCGTGCCCAGGACGAGGGCGCGGGCGCCATCGTCGTGCACACCGCCGACGAGCGGCTCACCGGTGTGGTGAACGAGACGGCCCTGCTGGCCACGCCGGACGACCGCCGGCCGTGGCTGCCGGTCAGCGCCGTCTCGCGGACCCTCGAGGACGGCCTGCTGCTGCCAGCGGACATCTCCGGGGAGGAACTGGTCCGGGCGATGTCACGCACACCGGCCGGGGAGTACGTCCTCCTCGAGGACGACGGCAGCATCTACGGCGTGCTGGCGACCGAGGACGTCGACCGGGCGTTCGCCCAGGGAGCCAGGAAGTGATCGACGACCGGTCGGGGGTGCGACGCGGTCCGCTGCAGCCGGGGGAGTGGGTCCGGCTCACCGACAGCAAGGGCCGCCGCCACAGCATCAGGCTGGAGAAGGGTCGCGAGTTCCACACCAACAAGGGCGCGATCGCGCACGACGACCTGCTCGGCCGGGACGAGGGGTTCACCGTGACCTCCACCGGGGGCGCCGACTACCTGGTCTTCCGGCCGCTGCTCAGCGAGTTCGTGGTCTCGATGCCGCGGGGCGCGGCGGTGGTCTATCCGAAGGACGCGGCCCAGATCGTCGCGATGGCCGACGTGTTCCCGGGCGCCCGCGTGGTCGAGGCAGGCGCCGGGTCGGGGGCCCTGACCTGCTGGCTGCTCCGTGCGGTGGGGCCCACCGGCTGGGTGTCGTCGTACGAACGCCGTCCCGAGTTCGCCGACGTCGCCCGGCGCAACGTCGCGCAGTTCTTCGGCGGTCCCGACGCCGACCCGACCGCCGAGGCCCATCCGCGCTGGCGACTGACCGTCGCTGACCTGGCCGAGGAGCCGCCGGCGGAGGAACCGGGGTCGGTGGACCGGGTGGTCCTCGACATGCTGGCGCCCTGGGAGTGCGTCGGCGACGTCGCCGACGCGCTGGCGCCAGGGGGCATCGTGGTCGCCTACGTCGCGACCACCACCCAGCTCGGCCGGATCGTCGAGACCCTGCGCGCGCAGGGCGAGTTCACCGAGCCGCAGCCGTGGGAGACGCTGGTCCGCGAGTGGCACGTCGAGGGGCTGGCGGTCCGTCCCAGCCACCGGATGAACGGCCACACGGGCTTCCTCGTCACGGCGAGGCGGATGGCGCCGGGCAACCGCGCGCCGCGGAAGAAGCGAAGGCCAGCACCCGGTGCCTACGGCCCGGACTACACCGGGCCGCGGCCGGCAGGCCTGCCCGCCGACGTGGTCGACGAGCCGTTCCAGGACTGACCGGCCGGCTGCGCCGGAGACCACCGGGCTGAACCGTTCCCGAAACGTGACCGACACGCGGTCGACACTCGCGGGTATCCGGTTCGGCCACCGGCCGGCGCGGGTAGTGTCGAGGACGAGAGCTCACTGTCGGAGGTGATGCGTCATGGCAGCGTCAGGAGCAGGACAACACGCTGGTGGAGGGGACTCCGCCCAGCTGAGGGGCCAGGTCTCGTTCCTCGAGGCCGAGGTGGCCGAGCTGCGCCGACGCCTCACCGACGCCCCCGGGAGCTCCCGCGCGCTCGAGCAGCGGCTCGTCGACGCGCAGCGCTCCCTGGCCGCCGTCACCTCGCAGAACGAGCGGCTCGCCCAGACCCTGCGTGAGGCGCGCGACCAGATCATCTCCCTCAAGGAGGAGGTCGACCGGCTCGCGCAGCCGCCGACCGGCTTCGGCACCTTCATCGCCCGCAACGAGGATGACTCCGTCGACGTGTTCACCGGGGGTCGCAAGCTCCGGGTCAACGTGAGCCCGTCGGTGGAAATCGACGAGTTGCGTCGCGGCCAGGAGGTCATGCTCAACGAGGCCCTCAACGTCGTCGCCGCCCTCGACTACGAGAAGGTCGGCGAGGTGGTGATGTTCAAGGAGCTGCTCGCCGACGGCGACCGGGCGCTGGTCATCGCCAACGCCGACGAGGAGCGGGTGGTCCGGCTGGCCCAGCCGCTGCACGGCAGCATGCTGCGCGCCGGCGACTCGCTGCTGCTCGACGCCAAGTCCGGCTATGCCTACGAGCGGGTGCCCAAGTCCGAGGTCGAGGAGCTCGTCCTCGAGGAGGTCCCCGACATCGACTACGCCTCGATCGGCGGCCTGACCGGCCAGATCGACCAGATCCGAGACGCCGTCGAGCTGCCCTACCTCTACCCCGATGTGTTCAAGGAGCACCAGCTCAAGCCCCCGAAGGGCGTGCTGCTCTACGGCCCGCCCGGCTGCGGCAAGACGCTGATCGCCAAGGCAGTGGCGAACTCCCTGGCCAAGAAGGTCGCCGCCCGCACCGGGCAGGAGGGCAAGTCCTACTTCCTCAAC